>DATDAH010000268.1:0-28063 GCA_036525535.1 Acidimicrobiales bacterium | reverse complement strand
CTCGCGCTTGGCCCGGTACATGGCCACGTCGGCCCGCTGGAGCACGGCCAGGGGATCGTCGCCGGGGGAGCAGTCGGCGATGCCGATGCTCACCCCGACCTCGAGGGTGACGTCGCCGAGGCGCACGGGTTCCCGGATCAGGTTGCCCAGGTTCTCGGCGATGGCGGCCGCGTGGCCGAGGGCCGGCAGCCGGGTCACGAGGACGGCGAACTCGTCGCCGCCGAGGCGGGCGACCACGTCGTCGGCTCGGGTCACCCGGTCGAGGCGGTGCCCGATCTCGACCAGCAGCTGGTCGCCGACGTCGTGGCCGAGCCCGTCGTTGATGTCCTTGAAGCCGTCGAGGTCCATGAGGAGGAGGGCGGCGTGGCCGTCGTGCTCCTCGGCGCAGTGCCGGGCGAGCGCAGCGGTCATGAGGTTTCGGTTCGGCAGGCCCGTGAGGGGGTCCCGTCGGGCCTGGCGCTTCAGCTCGTTCTCCGCCGCCACCTGCTCGGAGATGTCCCGCAGGTTGCAGACGATGCCGGCCACGGTCGGCTCGTCGAGCAGGTTGGTGGCGATGGCGTCGACGTGGACCCAGCTGCCGTCGAAGCGGCGGATGCGGACCCGCTCCCGCTCCTGGTTCCCCGGTTCGGCCAACACCCGGGTGAAGCGGTCGATGGCCCGCTGGAGGTCCTGGGGGTGGATGAGGTCGGCGAAGTGGCGCCCGTGGTTCTCGTTGTCGGCGTAGCCGAACAGTTGCCGGACGGTGGGAACCTCCTGGTCCACCCGGCCCTCGCGGTCGAGGACGATGGTCATGTCCGAGGAGTGGCTCACCAGGGACTGCCACTTCTTCTCGCTGGCCTCCAGCAACTCGTGCTCGGCCAGGCGCTCGCTGATGTCCCAGACGAAGGCGTGGATCCGGAGGTCGGCCCCCTCGCCGGTGGACCAGGCCGCGATCTCGATCGGGACCTCGGTGCCGTCGGGCCGGAGATAGCGGACGTCGACCCCTTCGTCCCAGACCGACGCGTCCGACGACGCGATGAACTCCTCCATGCGCAATCGGCTGGCCTCCCGGTTGTCCTCGGGCACGATGTCGGCGATCAGCCGGCCGACCATGTGGTCCCGGCTCCAACCGAAGACGGCCTCGGCGGGGCCGTTCCAGACCAGGACCCGCCCGTCCGGATCCAGCTCGACGTAAGGGTCGCGCGCCTCGTCGATGACCAGGTCGGAGCGTTGGCGCTCGGTCTGCAGGGCCGAGAGCTGCTCTGCGAGGGCGCCGGTCAGGCCGGCCATCTGACGGCTGGCGGCGGCGTGGCGGAGGGCATTCAGCACGAACACCACCAGGATGAGGGCGATGGTGCCGTTGGACACCTCGCCACCGGTGACCCGTTCGACGACGGCCAGCGCGCCGACGGAGACGACGGGAAAGTGGATCACCAGCTCGGTGAGCCAGCGGGTGTGGACGCCGTCGAGGTCGTCGGCGAGCTCGGTCGGCTGCGCCGGTCGAGCCGCCAGGGCGATCAGCAGGAACCCGCAGAACCACGCCCACGCCGTGATCCCACCGCTGGAGTACTGGTCGGTGGCGGTCATGTACGCGAAGGAGACGTCGGCGGAGGCGAACAGGACGAGACCGGCGAGCAGGACGGCGAGGGCACGATCGCCCCGTCGGGTGAGCGTGATCACCGACAGGATGGCGCCCAGCATGAGCAGGTCACCGATCGGATAGGCGAGCGAGAGCCCTTCTTCGAGGGCCCCGTTGGTCGTGGCCGCAACCGGGGCGAGTACGAGGGTCCAGCCCACGCCGCCGAGCCCGACTGTGATCAGGATGATGTCCATCACCCGCTTGACAGTGCCTACGCGGGCAAAGGACGGTCCGAGCAGGACCACGCCGGCCAGCGCAAGCGGAACGAACCCGAGGTAGCCGACGTCGGCCAGGGACGGGAACGGCGCGTCCTGGTGGGCCCCGAGCTCATAGACGGCCCAGATGGCGTTGCCGGCCGACCACGACAGGACCCCGAGGCCGACCAGGAGCCAGCCCCTTCGCCGGCGGGCGGCCTCGGCCCCGTCGGAACGGCTCTTCCTGTAGGTGAGGAGGCAGGAGGCGCCGGCCAGCGCGGCGACGGCCGTGGTGCCGATGTCGTCCACCACCATCGCCAGGTCGCCGTCGGGGGCCAGGTTGACCACCAGCCCGAAGGCCAGGGCGGCGAGAGCGGCACCCAGCCACGCGACAGATCGAGGTCCCACGATGGTCCATCGGCCGATCGCCGTCGATTGTCAGGGAGTCGCCCGCTCGGGTGACTCGGTTCCCCCGGGGCGGGGGGGCGGGGAGCCGGTGAGCAACGACGCCGCCCGATGAGCCAGGGCGGCGATCGTGAGGGTGGGGTTGTAGCCGGACGAGGTCACGAAGACCGACGAGTCGGCGCAGAGCAGGTTGTCGATGTCGTGGAAGCGGCCGTCGGGCCCGACCACGCTGGTCGCCGGGTCGGTGCCCATGCGACAGGTGCCCATGACGTGCTTGGAGGCGGGCGCCAGTCCCTGGGGGTGCTCGCTGTCGGGGTCCACGTCGCCGATGGGCGGGGAGGTGCTGGAGAACGACCACTCGGCGCCCGCGGCGAGCATGACCGCTTCGAGGATGGGGGCCCAGTGGGCTGAGGCCACCAGCTCGTGGCGGTGGGGGGCGTAGGTGACCCGCCCCGCCGGGAACCCCCAGGCGTCGACGACGGTGGGGTCGAGGTCGATCCGGTTGGCCGGCTGGGGCAGGTCCTCGCCCTGCATGGTGAAGACCCAAAGGCGGTCCCGGAGCGCGGAGTCCCGCATCGAGCGGTTGTGCTGGGGTCCGGGCGGGTAGTTGAGCGCCTCCTGGATGGGCAGGGTCGACGAGCCGTGCTCGACGGTGCCACCCCGGATGTACGGGAGTCCGGCGGCGCGGGCAGCGTCGTCCGCGGCAGGACCGGGGACGATCGGATCGTCCATGAGGTGGGTCACGCAGCGGCCCCGCTCGCCGTGCAGGGAGAACGGGAAGCCCCCGACGGTGAAGGTCTGGAAGTGATAGGTGAGGTGGCGGCCGACCTGCTCCGACGAGTTGGCGAGGCCGGTGCGCAGCAGCAGGCGGGGGGTCTCGAAGGCGCCGGCGGCGAGGACGACGTGGGCGGCCCGGACCTCCTGGGTGCGGCGGTCGGCGTCGAGGTAGCGGACGCCGGTGGCCCGTCGGCCTGTCCCGTCGACGAGCACGTCGGTCACGTACGCCTCAGGCTGCAGCCGACACTGCCCGGTCCGCAGGGCCCGGCGCAGCGAGGCCACGGGATCGCCCTTGGCGTGGATCGGGCACCCGAAGGCGCAGAACCCGCAGTTGTTGCAGGCCGGGCGGTCGTCGTAGGGGACCGAGTTGACCCCGGTGGGCGCCCGGTAGGGGTGCAGGCCATGGCGCTCGGCGGCCTCGGCGGAGAGGACGGCACCGAACATGTCCGGGCCGGCAGGCATCGGGTACGGGCCCGAGCGCCAGGCCGCGAACGGGTTCGCTCCGGCCTCGCCCGCCGTGCCGATCAGGCGCTCGGCTTCGGCGTAGTAAGGCTCGAGCTCGGCGTAGTCGAGGGGCCAGTCGGCCAGCGCGGCCCCGTCGACCGGGCCCCGGGCGCTGAGCAGGGCGAAGTCCTCCTCACGGAAGCGGGGCAGCTTGCCGTCGGCATGGGTGCCGCCGCCGCCCACCGTGGACGGGAGGTTGTTGACGTCGCCGGTGAACAGGCGGTCGCCGTCGGCCTCGGTGCGGCGGAACGTCCGGGGCTCGACCAGCGGGTCCGGGCCCAGGAAGTGGCGCTGGCCGAACTTGACCTCGTCGTTGGAGAACTCACCCTTCAGCCCGTAGGGCGGGTCCAGGTCGAGGAGGTGGTTGCGACCCTTCTCCAGGATCACCACCGACCAGCCCGCGGCGGTGAGGACGTCGGCGAAGGTCGACCCGCCCGGCCCGCTCCCGACGATGACGGCGTCGGCGTCATGGTCAGCCACCCGTGATCACCTCGTCGTCGGTCCAGCCCCGCGGCTGGACGTCGCCGAGGAAGGCCACCGAGGTCCAGCCGGCCCGCTCCCGGTTCCCGCCGTAGGCCGGGTCGCCGTAGGTCCCCTCGCAGGCGTGCTCGTAGAGCACGCGCTGGAACCGTGGGTCGGCGGCCAGGCGCCGGTCCTGCTCCTCGCCGTCGACGTCGGCGAAGTCGTCACCCAGCCGGGCCAGGCCTTCGGCGTACCGCTCCTGGAGCCCGATCACCGGTCCGTTGAACTCCCGCTCGGGCCGGCCCTGGCTGCCCTCGATCCGGGTCCTCCAGGCCAGCTCCTCGACCGCGCCCAGCGTCAGGAACGTGTCGAACCCGGCGTCGCCGCCGTGACGACCGGAGTAGGGCCCTCCGGCCCAGATGCGGGGCGGGTCGACGAGGAAGGCGCCGAGGAGCCCGTCGATGTAGTCGGCCGCTCCCACGGCCCGGGCTCCGGGCGCGCCGTCGTCGTCCGGCGGGATCAGCCGGTCGACGGCCGCCTCGACGACGGCGTACTGGTCCGCGGAGAGCCAGCTCGGAATGCCGCGACCCTACGACGCCCGCCGAGGCCCTCGTTTCGGAACCTGTCGTCTGTGGTGGGCCGCGAGCGTCAGGTGCCAGAGACGGATGGGGCGGCTACTCGGTGCGGAGGACCTCGGCGGGGCGGAGGCGGTTCTGGCGCCAGGCCGCGACCAGGTCGACGAGGACGGCGAAGACGAGCGACAGGCCGACGAGAACGGCCAACTCGTCCCAGGGGACGAACGGTGTGGGAACGATGCCGAGGCTCTCGGCGTAGGCCCGCCAAGCGACCCGGCCGACCACGATGCCGACGGGCACGGCGATGGCCAGGGAGAGACCGGTGAACGCGGTGGCGGCCCAGACCGCGGACCGGCGCACCTGTCGGGGACGGAACCCCATTGCGCGCACGACGGCGAGATCGAGGCGGTCGCGGCTCACCGCGGTGGCCAAGGCGTAGGCCAGGATGCTCCCGGTCATCACGGCCATGAGGAAGGCCAGGAGGTCCGGGGCCGACTCGGTCGACGTGACGTCGATGGAGATCAACGTCTCGAGGGCCGCGTCGGAGACGAACGCCGGGTCGAACTCCACACCCACGGTCCGGGCCCGGGCCGCGATCTCGGCGTCGTCGATCCCGGGCTCCCGCCGGATGGTGACGAAATCCGCTCGGCCTTCGAACTGGGGCAGCACCTCGGGGTCCTGGTAGGCGAGATAGCCCTCCGTGGTCATGGCCGACGCGTTCTGGAAGTTCCCGTCGCCCAGGGGAAGGGGGCCGATGCCGACCATCTCCAGATCGCGGGCGCCGCGGTCGATCGACTCGCCGGTCTCCTCGTCGAAGCCCTGCATCGTTCCCGCCACGGTCTCGCCGAGCCGGAGGCCCAGTCGGTCGGCCAGATCCGGGGTGAGGAGGATCTCGCTCGGTCCGCTCGGGGCCCGGCCCCGGATGACGGTGGGCTCGACGGCACCCGCGCCGGTGCTGAAGGCCAAGACGTGGGTCACTTCGTGCTCCTCGCCGAGCAGCAGCAGGTCGGTGAAGAAGTACAGGTGGCCCGTCGCCTCGACCTCGGGCCACGCGGCGGCCCGTACGGCGATGTCGGCCCCGTCGTCCCGGTCGCCCACGTAGAGGAAGTCGTCCCAATTCAGGCCGGCCAGGGCGGGCGTCTCCCGCAAGTGTTGGGCGCCGTTGGTGTAGACGAGGGATCCGACTATGGCGGCCGCGCCGACGGCCACGGCCAGCATGGACGAGCGCACGGGGGCCTGCCTTCGTCCGGGCTCGAGCCCGATGCGGATCCCGAGCACGGCGGTGGCCGACGCCCCGATCCGTGCTGCGGTCCCCGCGAGCGGCGTGCGGCGGACCGCGCTCCGGGCCGTCGTCCGGCGCAGGACGAGCAGCCCGAGGCCGACCGTGCTGACGAGGATCAGCACGACGGCGCCGAGCAGGAACGGGCGGGGGTCGATCTCGATCCCGGGATCGGGATCGATCGTCCGGGCGTCGCCGATGGGCGTACGGCTCGACGCGACGACTACGACGGTGACCATGGTGACGAGCCCGATCACGGCCACGACGGCGCCATGGGCGGCCGCCCGTACGACCCGGTCGCTCCGGCTCCATCCCAGCGAGGTGAGCGTGTCGTCCACGCCGACCATCGCCGCCGCGTGGCGGTCCAGCGCCGGGAAGACCAGGAAGAGGGAAGCCAGAGCAGTGAGCGCGCTGACGATCCAGAGGGCATTGGCGTCAGCGCGGAGTCCCTCGTCGATCGGCCGGGAGATGTCGTCGCGGAGGTCGAAGGCGACCTCGAACGGGGCTACACCTGGAGTGTCCGCCAGTTCCGCGAGGGTCACGTCCTCATCGAGGCGGACGGCCATGACCGGGCCCTCGGTCTCCCCGTCACCGTCGTCCGCCCCGCTGGACAGCAGCTCGGCGAAGGCCGGGTCGTGGACGAACGCCGGCGTGGTGTGGATGCCCTGGAGGTAGAAGCCGGCCTTCGGCGGGATCTCCGCCGCGGACATGCCGATCCCGACGACGGTGAGATGGATCCCTCGGCCCCAAGTCGCCCGGTCGAGGCAGTCCAGCTCGGGACCGCCGAACGCGAACAGCCGGTCGCCGACCTCGACGCCGAACGACTCCGCGGCGATCGGCGCCATGACCACCTCATCGGCCCGGCTGGGGTCGGCGGCCCGTCCCTCGAGGATGCGAACCCGGTTCACGTCGGTGCCGAAGCCAGGGTCCAGCGGTGTGATCAGGTCGACGGCGCCGGCCCCGCTCCCACAGGTGTCGCCGTTGATCTGGATCAGGTTGCCCTCGGCGTCGAACACCGGGGACTTCGTGGTGATGAACGAGGCGGCGTCGACGACCCCCGGGTAGGCCCTCACCTCCTCGGCTGTGGTGGGACAGGCCGGGTCCTCGGGATCGCACGTGAAGCCGATGCCGGCGTCCATGGCGTCGGTCTCGGTCCGAAGTTCCCGGAAGGCCGAATCGGTTCGGCGGGCGCCGGCGGCCGCAGCGGCCACCCCGCCCGCGGCCACGCCAACCAGCAGTCCGAGGACCAGCCATGCCCGCCAGGAGCGCCGGGCGTCGGCTCGTACGCAGTACGCCACCGCACCTCGGTGCCCCTTCACCCCACCGTTGTCCTCCATGGTGGCTTCCCCCGCAAGGGTGCCTGCCTACCACTGCTTCAGGGGACACCACCCACCTTCGGACGCGAGCTACGTTGACCGCGTCGCAAACCGGGGGAGTTCCGCGATGAAGGTGGCGCTGACCGTCAACGACTTCCTGGAGCGGGCCGAGCTGGTCTACGGCGACCGGGTCGGGATCGTCGACGAGCCCGACCAGCCGGCGCCCTCCTGGGGCTCGCTGACCTATCGCCAGGTGGCCGAGCGGGCCCGGGCCCAGGCCGCGTCGCTCGACGCCCTCGGGATCGGGGTGGGGGAGCGGGTGGCGATGGTGTCGCACAACGCCGCCCGTCTGTTCACGTCCTTCTACGGGGTCAGCGGCTCGGGCCGGATCCTGGTGCCGATCAACTTTCGGCTCAACGCCGCCGAGATCGGCTACATCGTCGAGCACTGCGGGGCGTCGGTCCTGATCGTGGACCCCGAGTTGGCGGAGGACTTGGCGGGCGTCACCGCGACCCACCGGTTCGTCATCGGTGACGACAGCGACGAGGCCCTCTTCTCGTCCACCGCCGAGCCCCGACCGTGGACGCCCGACGAGGACGCGACGGCCACGATCAACTACACGAGCGGGACCACCGCCCGACCCAAGGGTGTCCAGCTCACCCATCGCAACATCTGGCTCAACGCCACCACGTTCGGTTGGCAGGCGGGCGTCTCGGATCGGGACGTCTACCTGCACACCCTGCCGATGTTCCACTGCAACGGCTGGGGCATGCCCTACGCCCACACGGGCATGGGTGGCACCCAGGTCGTCATCCGCAAGGTCGACGGCGTCGAGATCCTGCGCCGCGTCGAGGCCCACGGGGTCACCCAGCTCAACGGCGCCCCGGCCGTCGTGGCCGCCATCCTCGACGCCGCCGCCGAGTGGGACGGTGCCATCCCGGGCGCGGGGCGCACCCGCATCGTGGTCGCCGGGGCCCCACCACCGACCCGGACCATCGAACGGGTGGAGACCGAGCTGGGCTGGGAGTTCGTCCAGATCTACGGCCTGACCGAGACCACGCCGCTGCTCACCATGAACCGGGGCCGGGCCGAGTACGACGCCCTGTCCCCGGCCGAGCGGGCCGAGCGCTTGGGCCGGGCGGGCGCCCCGGCGTTGGGCGTCCAGATGCGGGTCGACGACGAAGGTGAGCTCCTCGCGCGAGGCAACCATGTGATGGACGGCTACTGGGAGCAGCCCGACGCCACGGCCGACGCCATCGTCGACGGCTGGTTCCACACCGGTGACGGCGGGTCCATCGACGACGAGAACTACGTGGCCATCGCCGACCGCAAGAAGGACGTGATCATCTCCGGCGGCGAGAACGTGTCGTCCATCGAGGTGGAAGACGCGCTCTTCTCCCATCCCGCGGTCGCCGAGGTCGCCGTCATCGGCGTCCCCGACGACAAGTGGGGTGAGACGGTCACCGCGCTCGTGGTCGTCACCCCGGGGGCCGACGCCTCTGAGGCCCACCTCATCGCCCACTGCCGTGAGCGTCTGGCCCACTACAAGTGCCCGACCTCGATCCAGTTCCGGGAAGAGCTGGCCCGCACGGCCACGGGCAAACTGCAGAAGTTCAAGCTCCGCGCCCCCTTCTGGGAGGGCCGCGAGAAGCAGGTGGGCTGACGACGGCCCCGTTCGTCCTCGTCCACGGGGCGTGGCACGCCGGCGCCTGCTGGCAGCCCCTGGTCGACGAGCTGACGGCGCGGGGCGAGTCGGCGGTGGCCGTGGACCTCCCGTGTGAGGACCCCGACGCCACCCTCGATGACTACGCCCAGGCGGTGGTCGACGGCGCGGCGGGCTTCGACGAGCCGGTCATCGTGGTCGGGCACTCACTCGGCGGTCTGACCATCGCGCTCATCCCGTCCCGGCGACCGGTGGCCGGACTGGTCTTCGTCGCCGCCATCCTGCCTGCGCCCGGCGAGCTGGCGGGGGCGGGCCTCGGCAGGGATGCCTTCAGCAAGGGATTCCCGGCGCTGACGGCGGCCCATCAGGTGGCCGAGGAGAACGGGGCCAGCCGGTGGGACCGGGAGGGGGCGGTGGCCGCCTTCTACCACGACGTCCCCGAGGAGGGGCTCGACGCCGCCACGGACGCGCTGCGCCTCCAGCAGTGGGGACCGACCCGGGAGGAGTGGCCGCTCGACGCCTACCCGGACGTGCCCATGCGCTACGTGGCTTGCGCCGACGACCGCATCCTCGACCCCGACTGGCAGGTGCGCAGCGCTCGGGAGCTCCTCGGCATCGAGGCGGACGTCCTCGACAGCTCGCACTCGCCGATGCTGGCCCAACCGGCCGCGCTGGCCGACCTGCTGGTCGCCCCGTTCAATCCAGCGGGTTGAGGGCGCCGGTCGCCACGTCGTAGATGAAGGCGCCGACGACCAGGTCGTCGGGGAGCAGGGGATCCGATGACAGGCGGGCCAGGTCGGCGCGGAGTGCCTCCGCCTGGTCGGGGGTGGCCAGCGGATCCCAGTCGTCGGCGGCGTCGGTGCCGCTGGCGGCGCGGACCCGGGCCCGGAGCTCGTCGGCGGTGAGCTTCGCCATGGCGCAGTCCGTGTGGGCGATCACCGCGACCCGGTTGACGCCCAGGTTGGCGACGACGACGGCCAGCGAGCGCACGACATCGTCGGTCACGCGGGCGCCGGCGTTGCGCAGGATCTTGGCGTCGCCCGGCTCGAGGCCGAGCACGGCGAGGGGGTCGATGCGGGTGTCCATGCAGGCCAGGACGGCGAGGTGGCGCCGGGGCCGGCCGGTGAGCCCGCCCAAGGCGAAGGACCCCTGGTTCCGCTGGTTGGCTTCGAGGAGATCGTCGAACGGTCCCGTCACGAACGGGACGGTAACGGTGAGGGACGCGGCCTACGTCACCAGGAACTGGCGGTCGGGGAGGTCGCAGCGGGCGGCGACCCGACCCCGCTCGTCGAAGGTCTGGGCGCCGTCGGGGGCGTACTGGACGATGTAGGCCTTGCGTACGGTCTCGGTCCGGTTGGGACCCGTGCGGTGAGGCGTGAGCGACGAGAAGACCACCACGGAGCCGGCTCGGGCGGTGACGGGTACGGCGTCGGGCGCCTCGTCGAGGCAGACGTGGCCGAGCTCGCTGGGGTGGTGGGCCAGGGTGCCCTGCCGGTGCAGGCCGGGGACGACCCAGGGGCAGCCGTTGTCCTCGTCGACGTCGGTGAGGGCGATCCAGCAGGTCAGATACTGCTGCGGGCGCACGAACGTGTAGCCGTTGTCCTGGTGCCACGGAAACGGCGAGTCGGTCCCCGGCTTCTTGTAGACGGCTTGGTCCCAGTAGAGGCGGACGGCCGGCCCGAGCAGGTCGGCGGCCAGGTCCCGCAGCGGGGGTGCCGTCACGAGGTCGCGCAGTACCGCGGAGCGGGTCACGAGGTGGGTCGTGAACGTGATCTCACCGGCCCGGTAGATGAAGAGCCGGCCGTCCTCGGTGCTCTCGACGAGGGCGGCTTCGACCTCGGCCTCGATCGGGTCGATCTGGGCCAGGACCTGGCCGAGGGTGTCGGTGTCGAGGGCGTCCTCGAACACGAAGAACCCCTGCTCGTCGTAGGACCGGGCCTGTTCCTGGGTGACGACCCGGAAGGGACCGGCGTGGTCGGTCCACGTGAAGCCGTCGTTCAAGGCGTGCGGGGTGGGCACTCGGTCAGCGTGTCACCGCCCGGCCAACTCGTCGAACCGCCCCGGAGCGTGCTGAGGTGCCAGAAGCGGGAGGGTGACGGGCCAGACTGAGCCGGTGGATCTCACGGATCGGGCGCTCTACGGGCACTGGAGTCGGGACAAGGTGCGGTGGGGCGACCAGGACGGCATGCGCCACATCAACAACGTGGCCTACGCCGGGTACCTGGAGAACGCCCGGACGGAGCTGATCATCGAGCGGGTGATCGCCCACAAGGCCAAGGGCGACAACTTCACCGTGCGTCGGGTGGCCATCGAGTACCTCGGCCGCGGGACCTACCCCGGCCAGGTCGAGATCGGGACGACGGTCATCGACATCGGTGAGTCGTCGTTCACCGTCGGTCAAGGCGTGTTCATGGGCGATCAGTGCCTGGCCACCGGTGAGACCGTGCACGTCCAGCACCGGAAGGGCGAGCGGGTGCCGCTGTCCGACGGGCTGCGGGCCGCCCTCGAGGGGGAGCGGCCGGCGTGATCATCCGTCGGGAGCGCCCCGGCGACACCGCCGCGGCCCGGGCCGTGCAGGTGGCGGCCTTCGCGGCGGCGGCCGCCGAAGGTGAGGAGCCGGTCGAGGCCGGTCTCCTGGACGAGCTCCGCCGGGACGACGGCTGGATACCGGAGCTCTCCGTCGTCGCCGAGGTGGACGGCGAAGTGGTCGGCCACGTCGTGTGCACCCGGGGCACGGTCGGGGCCGACCGTCGGCCGGCGCTGGGGCTCGGGCCGATCGGGGTCCTCCCCGAGCACCAGGGCACCGGGATCGGGTCGGCCCTGGTCCATGCCGTCGTCGCCGTCGCCGAGGCGCGCGACGAGACATTGGTCGCGCTGCTCGGCGACCCCGCCTTCTACGGGCCGCTCGGCTTCGGGCCGGCGGCCGACGCGGGGGTCGAGGCCCCCGATCCCTCCTGGGGCGCGTACTTCCAAGTCCGGGTCCTGGACCCGTCGGCGGTGGTGGCCGGCCCATTCGCCTACGCCGAGCCGTTCGCCCGTCTCTGATGCTGGACCGCCTGCAGCACCTGCTCCGACGCGTCGCCCACCTCCTCGACCGGCTCTCGGCCCGCACCGAGTCACCACGGGGCCGCCGGATCTCGCTGGTGGCGTCGGCCGTCGTCTTCGCCATCGCGATGGTGCTGAGCCTGAACGGGCTGCCGGAGGGAGAGCACGAGCTCGTCTGGTGGGCCATCCTCGTCACCGCCCTGCTGGGAATCCCGACGCTGATCGTCCTGAGCGCGGTGGAGTACACGGCATCCGCCGCGGTGCTCGGCCACCAGGTTCGGCTGCGGGAGGCCCTGCCCATCGCCCTCTACGCCCGGGCCGCCAACCTGTTGCCGATCCCGGGGGCGGCCCTGGTCCGCATGCAGGCCCTCAAGCGGGCGGGCTCCACCTACGGGAAGGCCGCGTCGGTCACGATGGCCACGGCCCTCTTCTGGATGGGTGGCGCGCTCCTGGTGGGTGGCGTCGTCCTGGTGCCGTTCCACCTCCTCATCGCCGTGGGCTTCTTGGCCGGGGGCGTCGTGATCTGCGCCCTCGGCTACGTCGCGGTGCGGTCGATCGTGGCCCGCAGGGGCGATGCCCCCCACACCGGGGAGGCGGTCCGCCGCAGCGCCGTCCTCCTGCTGGTCGAGGTCCTCATGGTCGCCATCCGGGGGGTCCTGTTCTGGTTCGTCATGATCGGCTTCGACATCGGCGGCTCCTTCCAGGGAGCCATGGTGCTTCCGGTGGCCGTCGTCCTGGCCTCGGCCCTCGGCTTCTTCCCGGCGGGGCTCGGCGTCCGCGAGGTCATCTCGGGGGGCCTGGCTCGACTGGTGGGCGACACAGCCGCGAGCGGGGTTCTGGCCAGCGGGCTCGACCGGCTGGTGTCGCTCCCGGTCATGGCCGTCATCGCCATCGCCCTCGCCATCTCCGGCCACCGGCTCATGCCCCACGGAGACGGTGACGGCACGGGCGGCCTCGATCCTGACGAGGAGGCGGAGGCCGACGCCGCCATCGAGCACCTCTTCGAGGACGAGACCGCTTGACCGACGTGCTCTACCTCCTGGGCAAGGGACGATCCGGCTCGACCCTCCTCTCGATGGCCCTCGGCGGGCTGGACGGGGTCTTCGCCGCAGGGGAGCTGCGCTTCTTCTGGCGGCGGGGCCTGGTCGAGGACCGGCGCTGCGCCTGCGGGGAGCGGATCACCGCCTGCCCGGTCTGGGGCGCGGTGGCCGGTCGGCTCGCCGACCTCGACGCCGAAGCCCTCGCCCGGGACAGCGAGACCGTGTTCCGCTGGCGCGTCGCCCCCCGGCTCGTGGCCGGCCGGACCCGGGGCTGGACCGCGTTCGAACGGTGGTCGGCGGCGACCTCTCGCCTGATCGACGCCGTGACCGAGGTGACCGGTGCCGAGGTGATCGTGGACTCCTCCAAGTGGCCGACCGACCCGGGCGTCCTCGGCCGGGTCGACGCCATCGCGCCGTTCTCGCTGCTGCTGGTGCGGGACCCTCGGGCCGTGGCCTGGTCCTGGCAACGCACCAAGGCCCACCACGACCTCGAGCAGCCCCGGGAGATGGACCGCTATCCCGCTTGGCACTCCGGCCTGAGCTGGACCAGCCGCAACCTCGTGGCCGGTCTGGCCAGCCGCCTCTCGCCCGGTCCCCGGATGACCCTGCGCTACGAGGACTTCACCGCCGACCCGGCCGCCGGCCTGACCGCCATCGGCCGCTTCGTGGGCCGCGACGTCGACTTGACGGGGGTGCTCGACGGTCGAACGCTCCATGTGGGCGATGGCCACACGCTGGCCGGCAACCCCACCCGCTTCGGGGGGAGCGAGATGACGATCCGCGCCGACGACGAGTGGCGCAGCAGCCTGTCGGCCCCCGACCGCCGCACGGTCAGCGCGCTGACCTGGCCCCTGCGCCGGCGCTACGGGTACTGACCATCGTCGGGCTGGGCGAACGACAACGACGCCACGATGGGGCGTGGGGAAGGGCCGAGCGTCGTCGGCGGCTCGTCGTCGCTCGATTCCCACCGGTCGTGGCCGGATCGCGCCCCTCGGCCAATCGTCGGCGGATCCGCGGCGTCAGGTCGAGACTTTGCCGAAGGTTCAGCTTTCGACCGGCGACCGGCGCCATTGGCCACGGAGGGTGGCAGGTCGGACCTCGCCGAGCCCGGCAGGATGGCTCAGCCCCATCGCTGCCGCAGCTGTCGGGAGGGGTCAGGGCGGGGCGACGTCGTAGCCGTAGTGCTTGGCCTCGGCTGCGGTGAGCTCGACCAGCCGGGCCCACTGGGCGGGAGTCCAGTCTCCAGCCTTCGCCTCGCTGGCGTTGGCCCGCTGAGCCACCGCGCCCGCCAGCACCTCAGCCGACACGGACAGACCGAGGTCCTCGGCGAGCCGCCTCAGCTCCGCCGGTCCGTGCTCCGGGTCGGTGAGGTCCTCGAAGCGGACGATCCGAAAGCGGTCCCAGCCTTCGCCCTGGGTGCGCATGGCCCCGTTCATGGCCGCCCAGGCCCAGCCGAGGCGCTCGAACTGGTCCTGACCGATCCACCGCAACCGCTCGGCGACGCGCCAGCGGTCGAACTGGGGCGGCGCCAGCCGACGATAGGGGAGGAGGTTGAGCGGGCGCCCGCCGAAGCGGTACGCGCCCCAGTCCTGGGCCGAGCGCACATAGCCGACGGGGTGGCGCACCACCTGGACCACCTCGGCCTCCGGGTAGGCGGTCAGCAACGGGCCGACCAGGCCGTGATCGAGGCAGCTGGCCTCGAACCACGGCTCGTCGACGGCGAGCGCCTCGTCCCGGACCCGGTGCAACAGGCGGACCGCCCGCTTCTCGCTCACCGCACCGGAGGCGTGGGCGTTGGACAGGTGGCGTAGCCACCAGGGCCCGGGCTCGTGATGGCTGCGGGCACCCCAGTCCCCGAACGTCCGAGCCAGGAACTGGGTCCCCGTTCGCCCGGTCGAGACGACGAAGACGGCGCGGGCGCTCATCGGCGGGCCGCGATGAGGTCGGTGAACAGGGCCGAGAAGGCGTCAGCCGAAGCGTCGGCCGAGAACCGCTCGACGGCCCGGGCTCGTCCCCCGTCGGCCAGGCGGGCCGCCAGCGCGGGGTCGGCGTGCAGACGGCGCACGGCGTCGGCCAGCTCGTCGGGTCGTCCCTCGCCGACGAGCAGCCCGGTGACCTCGTGCTCCACGGCGTCGCCGATGCCCCCGCTGTCCGCGGCCACGACCGGTCGCCGGCCGGCCAAAGCCTCGACGATGGACAGGCCCTGGGCCTCGGCCCAGCCGTCGGGTGCTGTCCGGGACGGGGCCAGGACGATGTCCGTCGCCGCCAGCCACGCCGGCACGTCTTCGGGCTCCACCCAGCCGGCGAAGTGGACGTGTCCGCTCAGCCCCAGCGCAGCCGACCTGGCCTCGGCCGCAGCCCGGTCCTGGCCCTCGCCGAGGACCACGGCTCGGACATCGGGGAGGTCGGCCCGCAGGACGTCGACGGCCTCGAGCAGGTCGAACACCCCCTTCTCGGCCACGACTCGGCCCACCAGGGCGAGGAGCGGCCCCTCACCGGCGCGGTGCTCGGCCCGCAGTCCGGCGACGACGGCTTCGTCCACGGGCGGGTCCGTGGCGATGCCCATCGGGATCTGCTCGAGGCGACGGGGCACAGCCAGGCGCAGGACGGCCCGCTCGGTGGCCGAGCTGTTGACGGTGACGGCCGCTGCCCGCCGGAAGGCCAAGCGCTTGGCCGCCCGCATCGGCGCCTGGTCGAGGGCGAAGACGTCCCCACCGTGGACCGTGACCACGACCGGGACCCGCCGCGTGGCCAGCACCCCGACGACCCCCTGGGGCAGGGCCCAGTGGGCGTGGACGGCGTCGTAGTGGCCGGCCCGTAGCCGACGCACGACCGTGGCCCACTCGGCCGTGACGAGGGCGGGCAGCTTGAGCAGGTTCGACCGGTTCTGGCGCAGGTTCACCAGGGCCCCGCCCTGGTAGCAGACCGTCTGGGCCCGCTCCGGGCGCAGGTAGCGGAAGCGGTGCACCGGGATGCCGTCCAGCGTCTCGTCCCGGGCCGCGGCAGGGTCATGGGGAGCGATCACGTCGGCGGCCCAGCCCCGTTCGACGAGGTGCCGCGTCAAGTCGGCCACGAACGGCGTCGTCGAGTCACCCGCCCAGCGGGGGTAGTTGGAGGTGACGACCAGCAGCCGGCCTCGGGGGGCCGAGTCGTTCACTTCGAGGCGCCGATGACCTCGTCCCGGGGTCTCGTCACCCGCACGACGAGGTCGGCGAGCAGGCCGATGACCAGGACCTGGAAGGCGGCGAAGAGGACGAGCAGCGTGTTGGTGGGCACCCGCCCGGCCTTGTCTGCCAGGTCGAAGCCCAGCTTCACCATGCCCACGGTGGCCAGGAGGGCGCCGATGGGGCCGAAGAACCGGAGGGGGTTGTAGGACAGCACCAGCCGCACCACCTGCACGAGGTAGCGGGAGGTGTCCTTGCGCCAGTGGAACTTCGAGCTGCCCGCTCGGGGCGCGTAGTCGATCGGGATGTACTTCACCGTGTAGCCGTTGGCCAGGAAGCTCATGGTGATCGTGGTCACGCACGAGAACCCGGTGGGCAGGAGGTGGAGGTACTGGTCGGCCACGACCCGCCGAAAGGCCCGGAACCCGGAGTTGAGGTCGGGGATCTCGGTGTTGGCCAGGTAGGCGGCCAGCTTGCGGATGGTCCACTTGGCCGGCACCCGCAGCGCCTTCACCGTGCCCTGCTCGGAGGTGCGGGCGCCCACGACCTGGTCGTAGCCCTCCAGCTCCTTGACCAGCTCGGGGATGCGATCGTTCGGGTAGGTCATGTCGACATCGGTCCAGACCACGACGTCACCCCTGGCCGCCCGGGTGCCGATCTTGCGGGCCGTGCCCGACCCCCGGTTCACCGGCATGCGGATCACGCGCAGGTCGTCGCCGTCCTCGAGGCCGTCGGTGGACCCGTCGGTCGAGCCGTCGTCGACGACCAGCAGCTCGTAGCTCAGGTGGGAGGCGCTCAGCGAGGCCCGGATGCGCTCGATCTCGGCGTGGAGATGGCCGACCTCGTTGTAGACGGGCAACACGACCGTCACGTCGACTGGGGCCACATCGACCGCGTCCACGTCGACCGCAGCCGCGTCGACCGAGCTGCGGGTGGACTCCATAGGGCGATCGGAGGTTAGCGGCGTCCCTGGCCAAGGGCCGCGAGCGAAGGGGTCGCCTGCGCCGCGTGTCGCTAGTGTCCGCGCCGCTCATGCATCGCCACGAGGCCCCCACCGGGCTCGAGATCGCCGGACTGGTGGGCGCACTGGCCCTGGCCGTCGTCGCCGTCGCGTCGCTCGCATTGGCTGAGCTCGGGGCCCACGACGGCGTCACCGCGCTCGTCATCGGGGTCGCGGTTGCGGTCGCCTTCGTCGCCGTGGTCGTACGCCGTCGACGGGACTGGTCGGTGGCCCCGTGGTCCTGGCCGCCGGCGATCGCGCTGGCCCTGGTGCTGGTCGTGGCCGCCGCCCAGTTCTTCCCCGGCTTCCCCCTCGCGGCCAAGAACCGCGATGCCGGCGTCTACGTCAACCACGCCGTGGCCATCGCCCGTCAGGGCTCGGTCGTCTTGGACGACCCGGTGTTCGCCACGGGCGCGGAGGTGGTCGTCGACGACGGCGAGGCCCGCATCGTGACCGACGAGGGCGACGTGGCCTGGCGCAAGCTGCCCTACCGGGCCTTCCCGACCGATCCGGACGATCCCGAGCACCTCCTTCCCGACTTCTTCCATCTCTGGCCGGCCAGCCTGGCCACGGCGTACGACCTCGGGGGCCGGACCGGCCTCTTCAACCTGACCCCGCTTCTCGCCCTCGGCGCTGTGGCCCTGCTCTTCCTCGCCACCCGGCGGGCCTTCGGGTTGGTCGCGGCGACGGTCGCCTCGGCCCTGCTGGCCGTCAACGAGCTCCAGGTCTGGCAGGCCAAGTTCCCGACGGCCGAGGCCTTGTCCGAGTTCCTCTACACGGGCGCGCTGCTCGCCCTCGTCGTCGCGCTCCGGACCCGGTGGCGGCCGGCTGCGGCCATTGCCGGGGGGCTCGTGGGTGTGGGGTTCCTGGCCCGACCCGAGGGCATCGTGGTGGTCGGCCTGGCCGCCATCGGATTGGCGCTGCTGTGGGCCGTGGACCGGATCGACGGACGGGCCGTGGCCTTCGCCATCGGCCTCGCTCCGCCCCTCGTGTTCGCCACCTATGAGGCGTACGGCCGCGGGTCTCGCTACGCCGCGGCCCAGGAGGGCCTGCCCTCCTTCGCCCAAGCGGTAGCCGGCGCCGTCCTCCTCGCCGCCGCCGCCGTCGCCCTGCGGCTGTTGTTGGCCCGAGGGCCGGCGGTGGTCGACCGGGTCCGGGCCCTCGACACCGAGCGGACGCTGCGGGTCGTCGGCTACGGCCTCGTCGGCCTCTTCGCCCTCTTCCTCGCCGTGGCCTGGTTCCGCAGCCGCCTCTTCGGGGCCAACTACCGGATCAACAAGGCGGGCGACCGGACCCGGGGCTACGACGAGCTGAACCTCCGGCGCCTGGCCATCTTCCTCACGCCCGTCGCCCTGGCCGCCGCCGTCGGGGCCCTCGTGGTCGGTGTCCGCCAACGCTGGGACGCCGCCCGCTGGCTACTGGTCGTTCCCGGCCTGGTCATCGCCCCCGTGCTCATCTGGGAGCCTCACATCGCCCCCGACCTCATGTGGTGGGGCCGGCGCTACCTGCCGATGGTCGTGCCCACGCTCCTCGTGCTGGTGGGTGTCGCCGCCGGCCTCCTGTGGGCGCGGCGGGGCTCGGCCCAGACGCTGGTCCGGATCGGGACGGCGGTCGTGGTCCTCGTTCTCGGCGCCTACATGCTGCGCCAGTCGACCGACCTGTGGGGCCACGAGGAGTTCGGCGGCTCCCTGGAGGTCATCGACCAGCTCGCCGCCGTCGCCGACGGCGAGGACGTCGCCTTCGTCTGGTATCCCGGCAGCACCCAGGTCACGAACTTCGCGATGACGCCGTTCACCTGGCTGGGCCTCCCCGGACTCACCGGCTCACCCCGGCCCACGCCCGAAGGCCTCCTCGCCCTCCAGAGGGCCCTCGGCGGTCGGCCCGTGTACCTCGTCAGCGACGGCGACGAGCCCCCTCCGGCTACCGGCTCGGTCCTCGAGGCGGAAGCCCACGTCGTCACCGAGCTGGGCGAGTTCGAGCACAGCTACGAGTCCCGGCCCCGCAAGAACCGGCCCATCCCCGTCGACCTCACCGTCTGGCGCCTGGTCGGCTGAGCGACGGCCGGTACTGTCGCGACCGTGAGCGAGCTCGACTTCGATGCCTTCGACTGCGACAACCACTACTACGAGGCGCTGGACGCCTTCACCCGCCACCTGGACCCGGCCCTGGGGCCGCGCTGCGTCCAGTGGTGTGACATCGACGGCCGCAAGTACCACGTGGTCGGTGGGGTGGTCAGCCGGGCCGTCACCAACGCCACCTTCGACCCGATCGCCAAGGCGGGGGCCATGCACGACTACTTCCGGGGCAACCCGGACGGGAAGTCGCCGCTGGAGTTCCTGCGGGAGCGGGAGCCGATCCGGCCCGAGTACCGGGATCCCGATGCCCGGCTCCTGCGCATGGACGAGTTCGGGCTGGAAGCCATCTGGCTCTTCCCGACCCTGGGCGTCCTCTACGAGGAGCTGCTGAAGGACGACGGGTTCGCCGTGACGTCGACGTTCCGGGCCTTCAACCGCTGGATCGAAGAGGACTGGGGCTTCGCTTACGAGGGGCGGATCTTCGCCGCCCCCTACCTGACCCTGGTCGACCCCGACTGGGCCGTCACCGAGCTGGAGTGGGCGCTGGAGAAAGGGGCCCGAGTCATCGTGATGCGCCCGGCCGCCGTGTTCACCGAGCACGGTCCCCGCTCGCCGGCCGACCCCGTGTTCGACCCGTTCTGGGCCCGGGTGGCCGAGTCGGGCATCACCACCGTCGTCCACGCAGGCGACTCGGGGTACTCGTCTCAGGGGTACGCCGACGACAGGTTCACCGCCCAGTTCTCCGGCGGGTGGAGCCCCTCGGTGCGCATGTTCGCCATCGAGCGGGCGGCGCTGGACTTCCTGCTCACGCTGAGCCTGGAGAAGCTGTACGACCGGCATCCGGGCCTGCGCATCGCCTCGGTGGAGAACGGCTCGGAGTTCCTGCCCGACCTCTTCCGCAAGCTGGCGTCCACGGCCAAGAAGTACCCCGGATGGTTCGGTGAGGACCCGGCCGAGACCTTCCGCCGTCACGTCTGGATCAACCCCTTCTGGGAGGACGACCCCTACGAGATCGTCGGGCTGATGGGCGCCGACCGGGTGATCTTCGGTTCGGACTGGCCCCACATCGAGGGCATGCCCCGCCCCCTGGACTATGTGCCCGAGGTGAAGGAGCTGTCCGCCGAGGACCAGCGCCGTGTCCTGCGGGACAACACCTGGGAGCTCACCCGCCCGGCGGCCTGAGGTGACGGACGTCCAGGATCCCCCCGACCTGACCGACGACGCCCCGGTCGGCTCCACCATCGAGACCGGGCCCCTCGGTCCGGCCCGCATCCCGGCCTCCCGCTAC
Organism: Acidimicrobiales bacterium; assembly: GCA_036525535.1. Taxonomy (GTDB): domain Bacteria; phylum Actinomycetota; class Acidimicrobiia; order Acidimicrobiales; family DATDAH01; genus DATDAH01. The sequence goes on along the minus strand of DATDAH010000268.1, from coordinate 7,658 downwards.
ACCTCCTCGGCGTGGGCCGCGTCGGAGGCCGAGCGGGTCTGGCCCCGGACCTGGCTCATCGCCGCCGCCCGCGGCCAGGTGGCCGAGCCCGGCGACTGGTGCGAGTTCACCTGCGGATCCCTCTCGGTGCTGATCGTCCGGGGCGACGACGGCGAGCTCCGGGCCTTTCAGAACGTCTGTCTGCACCGGGGGAGCGAGCTGTGCCGGGGCGGGGGCGAAGGGCGCACCGAGATCCGTTGCGGCTACCACCGTTGGGCGTGGAACCTCCGGGGTGAGCTGCGGGAGATCCCGTCCCGCAAGGGCTTCGGTCCGCTGCGCAACGACGACCTGCCCCTGCTCCCGGTCCGGGTCGACACCTGGGGCGAGCTGGTGTTCGTCAACCTCGATCGCGATGCCGAGCCCCTGGCGGACTGGCTGGAGGGCGTGCCCGACGACGTGGCCTGGGCGGGTGTCGACGAGTACCGCATGCAGGTCCTCCTGCGCCTGCCGCTCGGGTGCAACTGGAAGGTCGCCATCGAGGCGTTCAGCGAGACGTACCACGTGCAGGGGATCCACCGCGAGATGTTGGCGTCGACCGACGACGTGAACTCGCCCCAGCGCCTCTGGAACCGCCACGGCAAGCTCGGCCAGCCCTACGGCATCCCGTCGCCGCGACTGCGGGGCGGGGCCACCGACGCCGAGATCTGGCGCAGCTTCATCCAGACCCAGGGGGCCCGCATGGGGGTCACCGACCCCGACACCCCCGCGCCGGGCGTGCCCGACGGGTCGACGATGCGGGACGTCATCGAGCAGGCGGTGCGGGACGAGGCCGCGACCAAGGGCTTGGACCTGAGCCGGTTCGACGCCGGCCAGGTGTTGGACCTGCACCAGTACAACCTCTTCCCCAACGCCACCGTCATCTTCCTGAGCGACGCCCTCAGCGCGATGACGGCGACGCCCGGTCCGACCCCCGACGAGTGCGTGGTCACGTTCTTCGTCGCCTTCCGGGTCCCATCGGCGGATGACCCCACGCCCCGGCCCGCGGTGATGGACCTCGAGCCCGGGACCGTCAGCCTCGGCCTGATCTTCGACCAGGACCTCGAGAACCTCCAGCGGGTCCAGAAGGGCCTGCACCAGCCCGGCTTCACCCACCTCCGCCTCTCGGCCGAGGAGTGCCGGATCATCAACCTCCACCGCCAGCTGGAGGCCGCCCTCGGCCTCGAGCCCGGCGCCGAATTGTGATGCATTGCCCACAGTGACCGCCGTCGGGTCGCTGATCTGCGCCAGCCGAAGCCGAGTTGGCGTGCGGGACGGATGCCCCCGTCAGGGGCCGCGCCGAGAGGCGCAGAAATGAACGTGATAGCGGGGATGGATCCCCGCGCCCCTCTGGCCGACATCGGAGCCCATGCCCGTCGGGTGGAGGCCCTCGGCTTCGACGCCCTGCACGTGGCCGAGACCACCAACGACGCCTTTCTGACCTGTGCCCTGGCCCTGGAGCACACGTCGACCCTCGTCGTCCGGCCGGCGCTGGCCCTGGCCTTCGTCCGCAGCCCGATGCAGGTGGCCTATGCCACCTGGTCCCTGGCCGGGTTCGCGCCCGGTCGCTTCCAGCTCGGCCTCGGCACCCAGATCAAGCCCAACATCGTGGGCCGGTTCGGCGTCGAGTGGGCCGACCCGGTCGACCGGATGGCGGACTATGTCGCCGCGGTCCGCGCCGTCTTCACCGCGTTCCAGGAGGGCGGTCCGCTGCGCCACGAGGGCCCGCACTACCGGCTGACGCGACTCCAGCCCGAGTTCAACCCCGGCCCGCTGGACGGCGGCCCGATCCCCATCTGGCTGGGCGGGGTGAACCGCCGAGCCTGTCGGCTGGCCGGAGCCGTCGGGGACGGATACGTGACCCATCCGACCAACTCCGACCGGCGCTACCTCAGCGAGCTCTGCCTCCCGGCGCTGGAGGAGGGCCTGACCGACGCCGGTCGGGACCGGTCGGACGTACAGGTCGTGGTCGGGGGGATGGTCGCGACCGGCCGGGACGCCGCCGCCGTCGCCGAGGCCCGCGCCCGCAGCCGCTACATGCTCGGCTTCCTCTTCTCCACGCCCGCCTACCGCCGGACGCTCGAGCTGCACGGCTGGGAGGACCTCGGCGATCGGCTCCGCTCGATGACCAAAGCGGGTCGTTGGGAGGACCTGGAGGCCACGGTCACCGACGACGTCCTCGACACGGTGGTCGCCGCCGGCCGCTACGACGAGCTGGCCCGGGTCCTGGGTGACCGCTACGGCGACCTGGCCGACGGTGTCCTGCTCCACGCCCCGACCGATCCCGCCGATGACGAGCCCTTCGCCGCCGCCGTCAAGGCGCTCCAGGCCGTCTGACCCCCGCCCGCCATCCGCTCAATCCGACGGTTCGCCCACCCGATCCAGGGCGAAGATTTTCTTCGCACTCCCCCCGGACGTGTGGTAACGCTGGTCGTGGTGCGGGACGTTGCGAACAGGCTCTATGTCTGTCCCACGTGCGGGACAAGGCCCATGTCGGGAAACCATTGGCCGAACGGCGCCTCTGGTGCTCATGCGGCCATGTCGACGTTCGACTGGGACGACTACTTCGACTCGCTGGACTACGACCCGTCGTCGGCTCTCGGTTGCTGGGAGTACGCCGACATCGCCGTAGATGTCCCGTCGTTGAAGGCCCTCACCGATTCCCTCAACGACCTCGGGGCTCAGGGATGGGAGGTCATCACGACCACCATGTTCCCGAGCATCACGACGAACAAGATGGTCGTTGTGGCCAAGCGGCGACTTCTGTCGCCGCGGGCTCCCGATGACCCCGCCGCGGGCTGGCGGGACGACCCGACAGGACGGTTCGACAAGCGTTATTGGGACGGTCGCTTCTGGTCGGCCCACGTCGGCACCATCCATCCGAAGTCGATCGAGAAGGACCCGCCCACGATGCTGCCGCCGCCCCCCGACATGGACGACGGACACAAGGACCGACTGCCGTCGTCGTAGGGTCGGACCATGACCGACACGCTCGACACCGCCGTCGATCCGGAGACCAGGAAGGTCGAGGAGGCGCTCGAGGCCTTCCTCGCCGCCAACGAACCGTCCGCCCTGAGCCCCATCGAGTACCGGGGGGCCCGCTATGACGCCGGCCTGGCGTGGGTCCACTTCCCCGAGGGCTTCGGTGGCCTCGGTGTCCGGCCCAAGCTGCAGGCCGTCGTGGAGCGTCGTCTGCGGGAGGCTGGGGCGCCGCCGCCGGCGGACACCCTCTTCTTCGGCCTGGCCCTGGCCGGGCCCACCGTGGTCACGCACGGCTCCGACGACGTGCGCCACCGCCTGCTCCGCCCGATGTTCACCGGTGAGGAGGTCTGGTGTCAGCTCTTCAGTGAGCCCGGCGCAGGCTCGGACCTGGCCGGCCTGTCGACCCGGGCCGTCAAGGACGGGGACGAGTGGGTGGTCAACGGCCAGAAGGTCTGGAACACGATCGCCCACCTCGCCGACCGCGGGATGCTGGTCACCCGCACCGATCCGGACAAGCCCAAGCACAAGGGCCTGACCTACTTCGCGGTGGACATGCACGACCCCGGCGTCGAGGTTCGCCCGCTGCGCCAGATCACCGGCGAGGCCGAGTTCAACGAGGTCTACCTGACCGACGTGCGCATCGCCGACGCCGACCGCGTCGGCGACGTCGGCGACGGCTGGCGGGTGTCGATGACCACACTGATGAACGAGCGCACGACGATCGGTGGTGGCGGAGGCACGCGCCCCCGGGGGAGCGGGCCCATCGCCGAGGCCATGCGCATCTGGGCGGCCAAGTCCGACAAGGACCCGGTCGAACGGGACAAGCTCATGACGCTGTGGATCGAGGCCGAGACCCTCCGGCTCACGACCCTGCGGGCCAGCGCCGCGGCCAAAGCCGGCAACCCCGGGCCCGAGGGCTCGGTCCTCAAGCTCCGGTTCGCCGAGATGAACAAGGCCATCTACGAGCTCTGCCTCGATCTCCTCGGGCCGGCCGCCCTCGTCGACTACGACTACACGATGCGCCGCTCCGACATCATCGGCTTGGAGGGCCCACCGGGAGCGTCCCGCAAGATGTTCCTGCGCTCCCGGGCCAACTCCATCGAGGGCGGGACCTCGGAGATCATGCGCAACATCCTGGGCGAGCGGATGCTCGGCCTCCCCGGCGAGCCGCGGACGGACAAGGACCAGCCCTGGATCGACGTCCCCCGGAACTAGGTCCCACCGTCTCGGTGTGGTCGACCGGGTGAAGGCGGCCCTGATCCGGTAGGCAGGGTCCGTGCACGAGCCGGTTCTGTTGCGTGACGTGCCCACGATGGCCGACTGGTGGGAGTCCGGTGGGGGCATCGGCCTCGACCGGGCCGAGAAGCTGGGCGTCGGGGGCACGCTGCAGGAGCTGGGCCTCGCCGGCCTGCGGGGGCGAGGGGGGGCCGGGTTCCCCACGGCCCGCAAGTGGCGCTCGATCGGCCAGGCGCGTCCCGAGACCGGCGACCGGTACGTCGTGGTCAACGCCGCCGAGGGCGAGCCCGGCACCTTCAAGGACCGGGCGCTCATCCGGGCCAACCCCTACCAGCTCATCGAGGGGGCGGCCATCGCCGCCGTGACCGTCGGGGCGACCAAGGCCTACATCGGGCTGAAGAAGACGTTCCGCACCGAGATCGACCGCCTCGAGCGGGCCCTCACCGAGATGGAGGCCGAAGGGTTGACCGCGGGCGTCGACTTCGAGCTGGTCGCCGGTCCCGACCACTACCTGTTGGGCGAGGAGACCGGCCTGCTCCAGGTCATCGAGGGCGAGGAGCCGCTGCCCCGCTGGGCCCCGCCGTACCAGCACGGCCTCTTCGCCACCGGCCCGCAAGCGGGGTGGTCGTCGGCCCCCAAGCGGGACGCCGAGCCGACGAACCAGTCCAACCCCACGCTGGTCAACAACGTGGAGACGTTGTCCAGCGTCCCGCACATCCTGGCCCTCGGCCCGGAGTGGTACCGGTCGATGGGGACCGAGGAGTCGCCCGGCCCGATCGTCTGCACGGTCGTCGGCGACGTCGTGACGCCGACCGTGGTCGAGGTCGAGATGGGCACGCCGCTCATCGAGCTCATCGAGACCCACGCCGGGGGCCTGGCCGAGGGGCGCTACGTGAAGGCCGTCCTGTCCGGCTTCGCCAACCCGGCGCTGACCGGGGCCGACCTGGACGCCCCGATCAGCTACGAGGGGCTGCGCGACGCCGGTGGTGGACTGGGCTCGGCCGGGTTCATCGTCTACGACGACCGGACCAACATGGTCGAGGTGGCCCGGCTGGCCAGCAACTACCTCTACGTCGAGAGCTGCGGGCAGTGCTCACCCTGCAAGCTGGGGTCGGGGGACATCACCGAGCGCCTCGACCGGATCGCCCGGTCCGGCGGTGATGAGGGGGACATCGAGGCCATCGGGGCCCGCCTGCTCACCGTGACCGACGCCAACCGCTGCTACCTCGGCACCCAGGAGCAGTTGCTGGTCTCCAGCATCCTGCGCCTCTTCCCGGCGGACGTGGTCGCCGCCCTCGAGGGTGGGGGGATCGAGGGGCGGGGTCTCGAAGTCCCCAAGTTGATCGAGCTGGACCAGTACGACCCCGACCAACACCGCAAGCGCGCCGATTGGACCTTTGCATAGCTCCGCCTCCGCTCCGCCGGCTCCGCCGATGCGGCGAGTCGGCAGAGCTGCTGCGCTCCGCTCCGCAGCGTTCCGACCACAAAGACTTGGAGACCTCCTGATGACCCGATCGATGACCGATGACGAGCGGCGGGCCTTCCTGCTGGAGGGGACCCGGACCGGGAAGGTGGCGTGGATCTCGCCGCAGGGCAACGTCCACGTGGCCCCCATCTGGTTCGTGCTCGACGGGGACGACGTCCTCTTCACCACCCACGAGGACAGCGCCAAGGGCAAGGCGCTCACCGACGGCGGCCGCCTGTCGATGGTGGTCGACGACCAGGCCCCGCCGTTCTCCTACGTGAAGGTCGACGGCACGGTGTCGCTCAGCGACGACCTCGACGAGCTGGTCGCGGTGGCCACCCGCATCGGTGGCCGCTACATGGGTGAGGACCGGGCCGAGGAGTTCGGGCGCCGCAACGGCGTCCCCGGCGAGCTCGTGGTCCGCCTCTCCCCTACGAAGCTGACCGCCCTGGCCGCCATCAGCGACTGACCTCCACCGAGCTAATCGGTTCGGATGTCGGCCAGGAGGTCGGGGAAGGTGGCGTCGAGGTAGGCCGGCTCCAGCGAGGCGGTGGCCACGTCCTGGTCGATGGCGAAGACCTGATCGAGCTGGGCCACGGTGAGGTGGTTGATGAGGCCCCACACCTGCTCGGGGTCGGTGTCGTCGGGCAGGCAGCCGCTCTCGCCCAGCTCGACGAGCGGGACGTCAGCCGGGTCGAGGCCGAGGGCTTCGACGAAGCCGCTGAGGCCCCCCTCGTCACGGATCGGGACGCACGGGTCGACGAACACGGCGTGGCCGCTGTCGGCGATGACGGCGAGGCGCTTGGGCGAGTCGAGCCAGTCGTAGGTCTGTTGGACCCGGTCGAGGGTGACGATCGTGTCGCCCTCGGCGGCGATGATCAGGGAGGGAACATCGGGTGGCGCGGTGGCCTCGAGCAGCGCCACTGTGTCGATGTCGGGACCGTCGTCGGTCTCGGTGGTGAAGACCTCGAGATCGGTGTCCGGCGCGAGGGGGGTGCCGGGGGCCTGGCCGATCCAGAGGTCGACCCGGTCGTCGTACGCCGCCGTGCCCGAGGCGCTGCCACCGGCGCTGTGGCCCTCGGCCGCGACCCGCTCGGTGTCGATGACCCCCGCGAGGGGGGAGTCGGCCTGGTCGTTGGTCTCGGCCAACAGGTCGAGGCCGGCGAGGAGCTGGTTGCTGTCGAGGTACTCGTCGGGCCGTTCGGCGTCGTCGGCCTCGCCGGCGATGAAGCTGTCGAGTATCGAAGCCAGGCCTCGCTCGGGGTGATCCACCGCGGCGACGACGTAGCCCCACGAGGCGACGGCGGCGTTGTGCTGGTTGCCGAAGCGGAGGTTGCCGGAGAAGCCATGGCTGTGGAGCACGGTCGGGAAGGGGCCGCTGCCGCTGGCGGGCAGGCCGACCCAGGTGTCCGGCGGAGCGACCTCGCCGGAAAGGGCGTCCGGGAGGATGGCGGCGATGGTCGGGTCGAGGATGTCCCCGCCGGAGTAGGTGTAGGCCTCGGCGTCGGGGGTCACCGTGTCCCGGTCGACGGGGTAGAAGACGGCGACGAGGTGATCAGGGTCGAGCTGCAGGTCGATCTCGCCCACGGCGTATGGGCCTCGGCCCGAGAAATCGGCGGGCTCGGCGTCGGAAGCGGGGGCGAAGGTCGCGGGCGGCGCCGTGGTCACCGTGGCCGCGTCGTCGGAGCAGGCCGCGGCGGCGCCCAGGGCGAGGGCGATGAGGAGGACGGGGTACAGCCGGCGGCGCATGGTCGCTTCCTAGCACCGGCCGGACTCGGCTCTGCCCGCGGGCTGCCAAGATCAGGCGATGGCCTACGTTGAGGTGAGCGATCCCCGTCCCCACGTCCGGCAGATCATGCTGAACCGGCCGGAGCGGATGAACGCCATGTCGTTCGACACGATCATCCCGCTGCGGGAGGCGCTGGAGGCGGCCGGGCAGGACAACGACTGCTGGGTCGTG
>DATDAH010000267.1:0-31010 GCA_036525535.1 Acidimicrobiales bacterium | reverse complement strand
TTCGGCTCCGAGGCCGGCCTCTTCGGTGCCCAGGGTGGACCGGGCCAGCATGCGGTTGCGGTTGCCTTGGATGGCGTTGATCTCGCCGTTGTGGCACAGGCTGCGGAAGGGCTGGGCCCGTTCCCAGGTGGGCAGCGTGTTCGTCGAGAACCGCTGGTGGAAGATGGTGAAGGCGGCTTCGTACCGGGGGTCGGCGAGGTCCCGGTAGAAGTCGGCCAGGTGGTCGGCGGCGGCCAGGCTCTTGTAGACGACGGTCCGGTAGGAGCAGGACACGACGTAGAGGCCGTCGACATCGGTCAGGTGGCGGCGGATCCGGTAGGCCGTCACCTCGTCGCTGTAAGGACTGTCCGTCGGCGGAGCGATGACCGCTTGGAGGATCTCGGGCCGGGTGTCGGCCGCCATGTGGCCGAGGACGGTGTCGTCGGTCTCGGGCTTGCGCCAGTCGACCACCTCGACGCCCTCGGCGGCACAGGCGTCTTCGACCAGGGTCGTGGCGTCGGCACCCCGGACGAAGAGGGCGATGACCCCGTTGCCTTCCCCGAACAGGGCCGCGGGGATGGGCGTGAGGACGCCGCAGCCGTCCGAGGTCAGTCCGTCGGCGGCGGCGGCCCCCCGGTGCTTGACGCAAGCCAGCCCGTGCAGCGCGGCGGCCACGATGGCGCGCGAGGCCCGACCCTGTGCATCGGCCACGAAGCCGATGCCACACGCGTCGAACTCCCGCATCGAGGGCACTCCTCCTGTTGAGGGGTCGCGTGAACGACCCGGGTTGCGTCGACAGGCCCGAGTTCCCGGGGCGCGAAAGTCGGCGGTGACAGGAGCGCGGCGCCGTTGCCTGGGCCCGGGAGGGCGTCAGGGGAGTGTAGCTGAGGGCGATCTGAACCTTCCCAACCGAATTCCACCCGGATGGCGGGTCAGACCTTGGGCCACCGACGGCGCTGGCGGGCGCGGCCCTTGCGGTCGCCGAGGGCCCAGGCCCGACGCCAGGTGGGGGCGTCGGGGCCGGTCAGCAAGGGGGTGGCGCCGGCGTGGACCCGCCGACGGGCCGCCCACCAGTCGGTGGTGGACTCGTCGGCCAGGACGGCGACGGCGGACTCGATGCGTTCGTTCAGGTGGGTGCTGGACTCCCCCTCCTCGATCGCGAGGGGGTGACCGAAGGTGAGGCGGGTACGGGCGGGCTTCGGGTACTTCATGCCCTTGCCCAGGATCTTGCCGGTGCCGGCGATGTGGACAGGGACGACGGGCACCTCGCAGCGGAGAGCGAGGTAGGCGGCGCCGCCCCGGAACTCCTGGCCCCAGCCGTCGGGGGAGCGGCCCCCCTCGGGGAACAGGGTCAGGCTCCAGCCGTCGTCGATCAGGTCGGCGGCCTGGTCCGCGCCCCGGCGGCTCACCTTCGAGCGCTCGATGGGGATGGCGCCGATCACCAGGGCCGATAGGGCCGAGGTGACGGGGCTGCTGAAGAAGTAGTCGGCCGCCGCGCCCACGAACATCTTGTTGCGCCACGGCTCGGGGATGGAACTGAGGAGCAGCGGGGTGTCGAGGTGGCTGTGGTGGTTGGCCACGAAGATCGCCGGGCCCTCGAGCGTGCTCAGCCGGTCCAGCCCCCGGAACTGGGGGTCGGCCAGCGCCTTCGCCGCCGGCTTGATGACGCCGTTGAGCAGGACCAGCCGGGTGGCTCGAGCCGGCCAGCGGCGGGCCCACTCGGTGTCGTAGGCACCGCCTTTGCGGGGCTTGACCCGCGGCGGCTCGACGCCCCGCGGGATCGCCGGGGCGCGGTACGGAAAGGGCAGCGCCCGGACCAGCCGGGTCGGCGCGAACCGGACCCTCACGTCACGTCAGCCAGGAGGATCGGCGGGTTGTGGAGGTGGGTCACGGTGGGCTGAGGCCCGACGACGTCCGTGGCCATCTCGAAGGCGTCCTGCAGGGTCGACGCGGGCTTGAAGCCGAGCCGACGGACAGCCTTGACGTCGCCGCCCACGATGATCACGCCGCCGAGGTGCTGGAGGGCGTGGCTGCCCCAGTACCACATGTAGAAGGGGTGGACGCCGTGGTAGGCGTACGACGTCCGGTACAGATGGCGGTACCACTCGTCCTCAGCGAAGGACTTCTCGTACTTGGCCTCGATCTCCACCGGATCGGTCGTCTCGGACAGCACCTGCTCGAAGAAGTCGATGTAGCTGGGGTGGTGGACGGGGTGGAACTCCCAGGGGGTCGGGTGCGTCATGATCAGCACCCCGCCCTCCCGGACCAGGGGCCGGCCTCGGTAGAGGTTGAAGAAGTACCCGAGGCCCAGGCACATGACCAGGATCGGGTTCATCACCGAGTTCACGTTGTAGGGGCAGATGTAGGGCAGCCCCATCGTGAGCACATCGGTCTGGCCCTCGACCGCCACCAGCTGCTGGGCGTGGACGTTGCGGGTCGTCTCCTCGTGGACCGGGCCGACCTCGCCCGCCTGCACCGAGGTCAGGGCGTACGGCGCCTTCCACGAGTTGAAGACCTTGCGCCGGGCGCTGGCCGGCATCCGCTCCAGGCCCGCCTTCAAGCCGATGAACGAGGCCCGATCGGCCATCGTCCACTCCCACTCCCGCTTCTGCAGGACCGACAGGGGCAGGTCGCCGCCGAAGGTGTCGTTGTTGAGCGTGGTCTCGATCTGGAAGATCTTCACCCCGGCGTCCCGGATGACGTCACCCATGCGCCAGTTCGAGTGGTGCAGGGCCGAGTTGGGACGATCCATCAACGAGCGGGAGTGCTGCAGGGTGTGGACGTTGTGGTGGTGGCGCAGGCTGCGGTAGCTGGCCAGACCGGTGGCGGTGCTCTTGTGGCCGCCGTCCATGGCCACGAGGTTGATGTTGACGTAGACGAGCAGGTCGCTCTCGGCCGCCCGCTTGGAGATCTCCACCTCCTCGCCCTCGTCGGTCGTGCCCAGGAACGACAGGTTCTCGGGGTCCTCGGCGTCGAAGTTGTAGAGGAGGCCGTCGGGGGCGAAGGCGTCGTAGACCCGGTCACCCACGGCGTGGCGCAGCTCGGCCTCGGTCATGCGCCGGTGCAGGGCGAGGGCGGCGATGAGGTGGACGTCGTCGACCCCGGCGGCGGCGGCCAGGTCCAGGACGGCCTCGATGATGCGCTGGCGGATGTCGGGCCGGCGCATCGGGGGCAGCGGCAGCGAGATGTCGTCGAAGGCGACGGTCAGCTTCATGCCCGCCGTCAGGAGCTCGGGCAGCGGGGCGGAGTCGCCCAACGGGTTGAGCAGAGCCTGGCGGATGGCCTCGTCGGGGTCCTTCAGGCCCTCGAGCGGCTCCGCGGGGTAGACGATGCGCGAGCGACCGACGGGCAGTCGCTCCAGACGCAACGTGTCACCGTGGTGGAACACCACGGGTGGAGTAGAACGATCGACCTCGAGGACGAATCCGGGCCTGCTCACAGCGATTCACGCTCCCGTTCGTTGCGGAGGTCGAAGGCGATCTTGACGGCCCCTCGGGGACCGGCAGCCGCGGCGTGCTCCAGCGCCTCCTGGTACCGATCGAGGGGGTAGGTGGCCGACACCAGGCGGCCGAGGTCGGCCTCTTGGACCAGCTCGAAGGCGAGGTCGAACGTGCGCCGGCCATCGGCCTCCAGCCCGTAGGCGTAGGCCCCGACGAGGGCGATCTCCTTGTGCCACAGGGCCGTGAGGTCGAGGGACACCGTGCCGGGCATGCCGCAGAGCACGACCCGCCCGCCCGCGCGGGCGACGTCGATGCCGGTGGCGATGGTGTCAGCACTGCCCACGCAGTCCACGACGGCGTCGGCCCCCCGGGTCAGGGTGTCCCCGATCACCATGGCGCCGGTGGCCCGGCGTACGGCCCGGTGGGCCTCGCCGGGATCGACGACGACATCGGCCCCGAGCTCCTTGGCCAGGCGAGCCTGGTGCGGGTAGCGGGCGGTGGCGATCAGGGTGCCCGGCGTGCCGAACCGGCGCAGGGCGGCCACGGTCAGCAGGCCAAGGGTGCCGGCCCCGAGCACGATCTGAACGCCGCCCTCGCCAGCCGCCAGGGCGGCCCGCACGGCGCAGGCTGCGGGCTCGACCATGACCGCGGCCTCGTCGGCGAGATCGTCGGCCACGGCGTGGAGCTGCTCGCGGTGGGCCACCAGCAAGGTCGACCAGCCGCCCCCGGTGTCGCAGCAGAAGCCGGTCTGCAGGCCGGGCTCGAGGTCGCCGAAGGCGACCCGCTCGCAGCGCCCGACGTCGCCGACGGCGCAGGCGTCGCACGGGGGGTGGATGCCTCGGGCGGCACAGCCGAGCACGGCTTCGAGCACGACCCGGGATCCGTCGTCCCGTTCGCCCACGACCTCGTGACCGGGCACGAACGGGAACGAGACGATGGGTTCGAAGTAGCGCGAGCTCCGGCCGTCGATCGTGGCCAGGTCGGAGCCGCAGATGCCGGACAGGCGGGGCCGTACCCGCTCCCACGCAGGCGTGGGCAGGTCGGGCACGTCGGTGTCCTTCAGCCGCAGCGGGCCCCACGCCGCACCCCGGCCGGGCACGACCGCGCCCGCCACCCGGGCGGCGGCGTACCGGGCCAGGTTGCGCTCGAACAGAAGCGCCTTCATCGTCCGGACACACCACTGGTCGGGGTCATGCGGTCGAGGCTTCGGGCCAACCAGCCCTCCCGGCCCCCGGGGCGGGCCGCCAGGGGCAGGGGCGGGCGAGGCCCGCCGGGCGACTTGTCGAAGGTCTCCACCAGCCAGCCCCGTTTGCGGGCCAGGGTCGCCAGCCGGGTCTCGGGGTTCACCGCCACGGGGAACCCGACGGCCTCGAGCATCGGCAGGTCGGACGCCGAGTCGGCGTAGGCCACGGACTCGGCCAGCGACAGCCCTTCGGCCTTGGCGTAGTCGGCCATGGCCTGGGCTCGGGCCTCGCCGGTCGGGGGAACGTCTTTCATGCCGCCCGTGTAGCGGCCGTGCTTCTGCTCCAGCGAGGCGCAGACGATGTCGTCGAAGAGCGGACGCAGCGGCTCGACCACGAAATCGAGGGCACCGGTGATGAGCACGGTGCGGTGACCGAGCGCCCGGTGCCTCCGCACCCGCCGGATGCCGGCTGGGAACGACTTGGTCAGGATCAGGTCGCTGAACATCTGCCAGGCGTCGGCGTCGATCTGATCGACCGGCGCGTTCTCGTAGCGCCGGTAGAAGTGACGCAGGAAGTCACTGCGGTCCCGACGGTCGAGGGCCAACAGGCTCGGTCCCTCCCGCAGCATCTGGGCGACGAAGCGGGCCCGGTCCGTCGGCGGCAGGCGGCGGGAGGCCAGCCACGAGTACGACGCGACCACGTTGGAGGCGATGAGGGTGTTCTCGAGGTCGAACGCGGCCAGGTGCCGGTCCGGGGACAGCACCTGCTCCCGCAGCCGGCCCTGGCGGTCCGAGGTCGTGCGCCCGCCGCCCTCGGTCCGCACCCGGGCCTGGGTGACGATCGACGGCAGGTGGATGTCCTGTACGTACGTGGGCCAGTGGATGGTGCGGGGATCGAAGTCGAAGGTCTCCCGGTCGCCGTCGTCGAGGGCGTCCCAGCGGGCCAGCAGGTTGTCGACGCCGTAGACGGCCTCGCACTCGGCGTAGGCGCCGTACAGCTCGACGTAGCCGATGGCGCTCTCGGCCTGTTCCCGCCGATCCTCGAGCCGGGCCGACCACTCGGCCTGCCTGCCCCGCAGGGGCAGGAGCGACAGGACACGGTCGGCCCGCTCCAGTGTCGTCCTGGCCCTCCGGAGTTGGGACTCGACCCGACCCCGCCCGGGGAAGGACCAGTCGCCGGGGACGATCGGCTGACCCTCCCGGTCGTAGAGCGGGTGGTCCTTGAACCAGCTCGAGGTCAGGTCCACCAACTGGCCGTAGCGCAGGGGGTTGGCCGAGCCCGACGCCACCTGCGTGATGTCGACGGACCCGTCCGCGGACGGGCCGGTGCCGGCGACGGCGATGATGGCGGCGGCCACCTGGTCGACCGGGATCACGTCGACGATGCCCTCGGGCACGCCGGGGAACTGCTTCAGCAGGCCCCGGGCGTAGGAGATGATCACCGGCTCGGCCATGCGGAAGCCCCGGATCCAGCCCGGCTTGGGCTCGGCCCAGGCCGACTCGATGATCGAGGGCCGCACGATGCTCACGGGGAGGTCGCCCCGGGTCTCGCAGAGGGCTCGTTCGCCCAGCGCCTTCGTGTACGCGTAGGCGTCGGGCCAACCCAACGACGCCGCTCGGGCCCGCCCGGCCTCGGCCATGCGATCGGTGACCCAGCGGTTCCGGAACTGCTCCGTCTTCTCGGCCAGCAGGGGCACGCCGGCAGCCCCGAGCTCCTGGCGGGCCTGCTTGCGGTAGTCGGCCAGCTTCTCGGGGGTCCGGCTGGCCGCCTCCACGTCGGTGCGCATGCGGCGGGCGGCATCGACCTCGCCCCGCCAGGAGACGTCGGTGAAGAAGTCGCTCTCCTCGACGAGCTCCTCGGGAGCGGCACCTCGGCGGCTGCCGGCCACGTAGCAGGTGGAGACGGCCACGAGATGGGGCGTCACGCCCAGGTCGTTGAGGACGGCGGCGATGCGGCTGGGGCCGAGGAGGTTGACTTCGACCGCCTGATCGAGGGGGGAGTCGAAGGAGACCGTGGCCGCGGAGTGGATGACGATGTCGCAGGTGGCCACGGCCGCCCGACCGTCGTCCTCGAGACCGAGGCCGTCGGTGCCGACGTCGCCGGCCACCGCCGTGACCCGTCGGTCGATGGCAGCCTGGAACTCGTCCCCCCACTCCTCGCGGAGGCGGTCGAAGGCGTCGTTGCGGAAGATCTCCCGGTTGGCCCGACGGGTCGGATCGGAGCGCCGCCCGGGGCGGATGAGCAGGACCAGCTCGCAGCCGGGCGCGGAGCGCAGGAGGCGCTCGACCAGGGCGGTGCCGAGGAAGCCCGTGCTCCCGGTGACGGCGATGCGCTTGCCGTCGAGGCCTTCGGCGATGCCCATGGCCCAGTGTTCTACCATTTGGTAAGTGACCACCTCCACCCGCGACCGGGCACTGGACGCCGCGTTGGTGTCCTTCGCGACCCGCGGCTACGAGGCGACGTCGCTCGACGACGTCGCCGGCGAGGTCGGCGTGTCCAAGCAGGCGGTCCTCTACTACTTCACCTCGAAGCCGGTTCTGCTGGACGCCGTCGTCGATCGGAGCGCGACCGAGCTGTCGGCCGCGCTGGAGGACGCCCTGGCCCGAGCGGGGGAGGGTTGGGACCGGGTCGAGGCCGTCGTCCGCTCGGTGTTCCGGCTGGCCCTGCGTCGGCCCGAGCTGCTCGGGCTGCTCCGGGAGGTCAGCCGACTCGGTCCGCCTGCTGCTCCCCGGTTGATGGCCGTCCTCGACCCGCTCGTGCAGCGAGCCCGCGAGTTCCTCGAGGTCGAGATGGCCGCCGGGCGCATGCGGGCCACCGACTCCCGCCTCCTGCTGATGTCGGCCTATTCAACCGTCATCGGCATGGCCACGGAGGTCGAGGTCCTGCGGGCCCTCGGCGAGGAGCCCACCCTGCGCTCGCTGGCCCGCCGGCGCCGCGAGCTGCTCGACTTCCTCCGGTCGGCGCTCACCGCCCCGGTGGCCGCGTGAGCTGGTCGAAGCGGCCGTCGGTCAGCTTCGACCGGGCGGCGGGGTACTACGACGCCACCCGTTCGCTGTCGCCGGAAGCGGCGGCGCAGGTGACGGCCGTACTGGCCGATGCCCTGATCGGCCACGGCCCCGTGCTCGAGATCGGGGTCGGCACGGGCCGCATCGCCTTGCCGCTGGCCGAGGTGGGGCTGGACGTGGTCGGCATCGACCTGTCGATGCCGATGCTGCGGGCCTTGGCCGACAAGGGCGGGCGCGTGCCGATCGGCCAGGCCGACTGCACGCAGCTGCCATTTCCCGACGACCGCTTCGGAGCGGTCATCGCCAGCCACGTCTTCCACCTCGTACCCGAGTGGCGGGACGCCACGCTCGAGGTCCTCCGGGTGCTCCGCCCGGATGGGGCGCTGCTCTGGGCCCGGGGTGGACTCGGGGCGCGGGCCAAGGAGGTGGCCGTGGTGTTCGCCAAGGCGGCCGGCATCGACCGGACGCCCGTGGGCCTCGACCAGGTGGAGGGTCTCGACGCCTACCTGCGCAGCCGAGGCTTCGTCGGGGACTGGTTGACCGAGGTGCCCGATGACCGCCTCGTGTCGATCGACGACCTCATCGACCTGATCGAAGCCGGGGTGATGGGCTGGACCTGGTCGGCCAGCGACGAGGATCGGGCCCGTGGCGGCGAGGCGGCACGGGCGTGGGCGGCGGGACAACCCGAGCCCAGCGACGATCCCCGACCGATCGGCTTGGGGGTGAGGTTCCGGCGCTATGTAGCGTTGCCCCGATGACGGCCACGGTCACCGTGTTCGACCCGCTCCTGGGGGCCGAAGGAGCGTCGGCCATGCTCCGATTGGCCGAGGCCTTCGGGACGTATCGCACCTACAGCGCAGAGACGACCGAGCAGAACTACGGCGACCTGCCCCAGCGCATCGACGCCGCAGCCAACTACGTGCGCTCGGGCGGCCGCTTCGGCCGGACAGGCGAGCCGACCTCGACGCTGGCCGACCGCACGAACTACTTCCGTGAGACCTACGCCTACGGCGAGGACGTGCGGGCCCCGGGCATCGAGCCCTTCCTGCACCACGAGGGGTTCGTGGAGGCGGCCCGTGCCCTGCATGGACGTGACGTGATCGTGCCTGCCATCGTCTACGCCAACCTGCTGCTGCCCGGCCAGGAGCTCGCCGTGCACACCGACGTGCCCGAGTTCCGCGGGGCCAACCGGCTCCACCTCCCGCAGTGGCTCATGGTCGTCATGCACCACTCCGGACGCTTCGAGGGCTGGCGCATGCCCATCGCCACCGGCGTGGCCTACTTCGGCGACGCCGTCGAGGGGGCCTTCGCCTACTACCCGGACGGGGTCGACAGCCCGGCGGTGGCCCTCCCCGTGCGGCACGACGCCGCCGTCCTCCTCGACACCGACAGCGTGTTCCACGGTGTCGACCGGGTGGGTGCCCCCGATGCCCAGGTCCCCGTGCTCGGGCCGCGACCGGAGCTGCGTTTCGTGGGTGACGGCCGCTGGACACTGCAGGGGGCCGGTCCCGATCCGGTCACCTACCCGTGGGACGACCTACGCTTCTCCGTCTCGTGGAAGGCCTACTGCTTCGCCGACGAGGCCGAGCGCCGGGCCTGGGCCGATCACGCCGACGACCTCAGCCTGGAGGTCATCCTCGGCCGCTTGGAGGACGACCTGCGCGGGCGGGGTGTACTGGCCGGCGAGCGTCCGGAGCCCAAAGCGTTCGCCACGATGCTCATCCGGGAGCACATCCGCTTCCCGCAGCCGGTCCCGGGGTGAGGACCGCGGTGCGGAAAGACCGCTCGGGCTAGACGACCGTGACGGCGACCCTGGCGGCAACCATCGGTGTCATCGCGCTCTGCGCGGTGTTCGACTACACGAACGGGTTCCACGACTCCGCGAACTCGGTGGCGACCGTCATCGCCACGGGCGTGCTGAAACCCCGCGCCGCGGTGGCGTGGGCGGCGGGGTGGAACTTCGTGGCCTTCCTGGTCTTCGGCACCGCGGTGGCCAACACCGTGGCCACCGTCGTGAAGGAGGGCGACATCAGCCTGGCCCTCATCTTCGCCGCCGTGGCCGGGGCCACGATCTGGAACCTCATCAGTTGGCACTTCGGCCTGCCGACGTCGTCCTCGCACGCGTTGGTGGGGGGACTGGTCGGCGCCGGACTGGTGGCGGGCGGCTGGGACGCCATCTCGCTGTCCGCGGTGCGCAAGGTCGCCATCTTCATCGTGGTCAGCCCGCTGGTCGGGATGCTCCTCGCCATGATCCTGATGACGACGTTGCGCCTCGTCACCCGCGGCGGCGATGGTCCCCGGGTCCAGTCGTTCTTCCGCCGGGGCCAGCTGTTCTCGTCCGCCGCCCTCTCGCTCGGCCACGGCGGCAACGACGCCCAGAAGACGATGGGGGTGGTCGCCGCCGTGCTCATCACCACCGGCCACCTGCAGGGCGGCAGCGACATCGACATCCCCCTCTGGGTCGTGCTGCTCGCCCATGGCGCGATCGCGGCCGGCACCTATGCCGGTGGCTGGCGGATCGTGCACACGATGGGCGGTCGCATCACCGAGCTGCGACCACTGAGCGGGTTCGCGGCCGAGTCCAGCGCGGCGATCGCCCTGTTCGGGTCCACCGCCGTCGGGGCGCCGGTGTCGACGACCCAGACCGTGGCCGGCGGCATCGGCGGCGCCGGCATCGCCAATCCGGCCAGTGATGTGGACTGGCGGGTGTTCGGCCACCTCGTCTCCGCGTGGGTCATCACCCTGCCCCTCGCCGCCCTGATCTCGGCCGGGACCTTCGTGGTCACGGTGCACCTGCCGCCGGTCGTCGCCGGGATCGCCATCACCTTCGGCTTCCTCGTCGCCGGCTGGCTCACCTTCCGCTCGATGCGGTCGGCACCGGGGGCCGACGACATCAGCGCGCTGGTGGTGGCCGAGGACGAGCACGAGGATCAGGTCACCACGACGCCCTCGAGTCCCTCCTCCGCGGCGGGGTAGCGCAGGTCCAGGGACGCCAGCGTGTCGACGAGGACCTGCGACACGGCCAGGTTGCGGAACCACTTGCGGTCAGCGGGGACCACGTACCAGGGGGCGGCGTCGGTCGAGGTCCGGGTGAGCATCTCTTCGTAGGCCGCCCTGTAGTCGTCCCAATGTTGCCGTTCGGCCAGGTCGCCCTTCTCGAACTTCCACCGCTTCTCCGGGTCGTCGATGCGGGCCTGCAGGCGCTTGGCCTGCTCCCCCTCGGAGATGTGCAGGAAGAACTTGCGGATCGTGGTGCCCTCGTCCGCCAGCTGCTGCTCCCAGGCCGTGATGTGGTCGTAGCGCCGTCGCCAGCGTTCCTCGGGAACGAGGTCGTGGACCCGAACCACGAGGACGTCCTCGTAGTGGCTGCGGTTGAAGATCGCGATCTGGCCGTCCCGCGGGGTGTGGGGATGGACCCGCCACAGGTAGTCGTGGGCCAGCTCCTCCTCGCTGGGGCGCTTGAAGGTGGCGACGTGCACGCCCTGGGGGTTGGTGTGCCGGAAGACGTGGCGGATGGTGCCGTCCTTGCCGCCGGTGTCCATGGCCTGCAGGACCACGAGCAGCTTGTGGCGGCCGTCCGCGTACAGGAGGTTCTGGAGCTCCTCCAGGCGGTCGCACTGCTTCTGGTAGGCGGCGCGCCCCTCGTCCTTGCCGCCGTCGAAGTCGCCGGTGTCCCGGGTGTCACGCTGGGTGAGGTCGACGGCGGCGCCCGGGGCGACTCGGAACGGCGCCGTGTCCAGGGAATGGGGTCCCATCAGTTCGCCTGGAGCTCCTCGCGGGACGTGCGGCTGGTCCGACGGGTCTTGGTCCGGCGCTCGTGGCGCTCGAGGGCCAACGCCACCAGCTCGTCGATGAGCTGGTCGTAGGGCAGGCCGGAGGCCGCCCACAGCTTCGGGTACATGGAGATGGGCGTGAAGCCCGGGATGGTGTTGATCTCGTTGAGCAGCGGCCCCCGTCCGCCCTCCTCGTAGAGGAAGTCGACCCGCGCCATGCCCTCGGCCCGCAGGGCCCGGTAGGCCCGCAGGGCCAGGTCCTGGAACGTCTCGACGACCTCCGGCGGCAGCTCGGCGGGGATGGTCAGCTCGGCCCGGCCGTCAAGGTACTTGTCCTCGTAGTCGTAGAACTCGGCTGCCGGGGTGACCTCGCCGGGCACTGACACCCGGAGGTCGGTGTTGCCCAGGACGGCCAGTTCGATCTCGCGGGCGACCACAGCCTCCTCCACCACGACCCACTCGTCGTAGCTGAAGGCCAACTCCAGGGCGGCCGTCAACTCGTCGCGGTCGTGAGCCTTGGAGACGCCGACGGAGCTGCCGAGATTGGCCGGCTTCACGAAGCAGGGCAGGCCCAGCTCGCGGGTGATCTCGTCCACCGGCAGGGTGTCGAGGTCACTGGACCGGTACGCCAGCCAGCGGGGCTGGGGTATCCCCTTGGCCGCCAACACGTCCTTGGCCATGGCCTTGTCCATGGCCACGGCGGAGCCAAGGACTCCGGCGCCGATGTAGGGCACGCCGGCCTGCTCGAGCAGGCCCTGCACGGTGCCGTCCTCACCCATGGGCCCGTGCAGCAGCGGGAACACGACGACCGTCTCGCCGGACGCGGTGGGCACGATCGCGGCTTCGTGGTCGATGGCGCTCCCGGTGGCCGAGAGGGCCGCGGGCAACGCGGCGGCGCCCCCCTCGATGGCCGCCCGGGCGTCTTCGGCCCGCACCCAGTCGCCCTCTCGGGTGATCCCCACCGGCTCGAGGTCGTAGCGGCCCCGGTCGGCCGCCGCGACCACGTGCTTGGCGGTCACGCAGGACACGTCGTGCTCGGCGGACTGCCCGCCGAACAGGACGACCAGGCGCACGCGGCTCCGGTCGGGTGGCTGGTTCGTCACCCGGCTCACGGTACAACTGGTGCGTGCACCTGACCGTGGACGAGGTGGCCCGGGTGACCGTCGGCCGGACCGTCGGCTCGCCCGACCTCGTCGTGGACGGGGCCACGATGGACAGCCGGGCCCTGCGACCCGGACAGCTCTTCGTCGCCCTGCAGGGGGACCGCGATGGCCATGCCTTCGTGGACTCGGCGCGAGCCGCAGGAGCGGCGGCGGCGTTGGTCGAGCGACAAGACGACCGCGGCCCCGCCGTGGTCGTGTCCGACACGCGCGTCGCCCTGACCGCGCTCGGGGCCCACGCCCGAGACCGCCTGGGCGACATCGCCGTCATCGCCGTCACCGGTTCGGTCGGCAAGACCTCGGTCAAGGACCTGATCGCGGCGACGACGGGCGGGTCGCGTAGGACGGCGGCCAGCCTGCGCTCGTTCAACAACGAGCTGGGTGTCCCCCTCACGCTGCTCGAGGCGGCCGACGACACCGAGGTGGCGGTGATCGAGATGGGGGCCAGGGGCGTCGGCCACGTCCGGGACCTCTGCACGATCGCCCGCCCGACCATCGGCGTGGTGACGGCCGTCGCCCTCGCCCACACCGAGGCCTTCGGCGCCATCGAGGAGGTGGCCCGGGCCAAGGGGGAGCTGGTCGAGGCCCTGAGCGCCGACGGGACGGCCGTGCTCAACCAGGGCGACGAGCGGGTGGCGGCGATGGCCGGCCGCACCACCGCCACCGTCCTCACCTACGGCGTCGACCGCGGTGATGTCCGGGCCGAGGGGGTCGTCCTGGACGACGAGCTGCGTCCTCGGTTCGCCCTGGTCACCCCGTGGGGGGAGGCCGAGCTCGTCCTGGCCGTGCGGGGCCGGCACAACGCCGAGAACGCGGCCGGTGCCGCCGCGGCCGCATTGGCGGCGGGGACGGACTTCGACGGTGTGATCGCCGGCCTGGCGTCGGCGTCGTTGTCGCCCTGGCGGATGGAGCTGAGGGTGGCCCTGTCCGGTCTCCGGGTCCTCAACGACGCCTACAACGCCAACCCGACGTCGATGGCCGCGGCGCTGGAGGCCCTGGCCGATCTGGACGCCGAGCGGCGGACGGCCGTCCTCGGCCCGATGGCCGAGCTCGGGGACCAGGCCGAGGCCGAGCACCGTCGGATCACCGAGCGGGCCTCGTCCCTGGGCATCCGTCTCCTGGCGGTGGACACCGACGCCTACGGGCCCACGGTCGAGGTCGTCGACGGGGTGGACGGCGCAGTCGGTGAGCTCGGGGACCTGGGCCCGAGGGATGCGGTCCTGGTCAAGGCCAGCCGGGTCGCCGGCCTCGAGCGCCTAGCCGAGCGCCTCCTCGACGCCTGAGGTCGAGGGGCGGGCCCGTCGGCCCGTGGGCTCGCTGGTGAACAGATAGGCGTAAAAGCCGAGAAGGGCGGCCATGAACGCGCCGAACAGCATCACGTCGGTGACGTCGGTGGCCTCGATGACCGGCCCGGCGATCAGGCCGCCGATGGGGACGGTGCCGCCGAAGCACATCACCCACAGCGCCATGACCCGGCCCCGGACCCGGTCGTCGAGCTGTTCCTGGAGCACGGTCGACAGCGAGGTCACGGTGCCGAAGTAAGCCGATCCGACGATGACCATGGTCGGGAACGCGACCAACGGGTCCCGGGCCACGGCCAGGACCGTGAGGGAGACGGCGTACAGGGCCATCCCCTGACGGACCAGGCGGCGCTTCGAGGCCTGGGCGAAGATCGTCCCGATGGACAGTGACCCGATGACGGCGCCGACGCCGAGACAGGCGTAGAAGAGGCCGAACGCCCCGCTGCGGGGGTCGATGTCGAGGTTGCGCTCGGCGATGACCGGCACCTGGGTCACGAACGGCAGGCAGAAGAACGAGAACATCGCCATCGTCAGCAGGACGCGGCGGATCGTGCGGTCCTGGCGGGCGACGCGGAAGCCGCCGAGGAGGCGGCGGAAGCCCGAGGGCTCGTCAGGGTCCTGTTCGACGCGGGGGAGTCGGATGACCAGGAGCACGCCGATGACGATGAGGTAGGTGGCGGCGTTGATGGCGAAGACCCAGGACACCCCGATGGCGGCGTAGAGCACGCCCCCGATGGCCGGGCCGACCACCCGGGAGGCGTTCATCTGGGCCGAGTTGAGCGAGATGGCGCCGGCCAGGTCCTTGCGCTCGACGAGGGCGGGGAGGGCCGCGGAGTACGTCGGGGCGTGGATGGCCTGACCGACGCCGATGAGGAACACGATCCCGATCAGGGCGGCCTTGTTCGGGTCGGCGGACACGGTGAGGAGCGCCAGCGCGATCGACAGCAGCAGCTGCTCCACCGCGACGGTGATCAGGAGGAGCCGGCGGTCGACGACATCGGCCAGGGCGCCGCCGATGAGCGAGAAGACCAGCAACGGCCCGAGCTGGGCGAAGACGATGAGCCCGACGAAGCTGGCCGAGCCCGTGAGCTCGAAGGCGTACGCCCCGAGCACGGCGTTCTGCATCCACGAGCCCACGTTGGAGCCGAATGCCCCCCAGTAGAGGCGGCGGAACGTGGGGTAGGCGAGAGCGGCCCGGGCGGTGCTCGGGGCGATCGTGCGGTCGGCGTCGACCAGCGCGTCCTCGGCGTCGGCGGCGCCGAGGCGGGGCTCGGCCATCGGGGCGAGGGTAGGACGGCCGCGGGAACGTCAGGCCATGGCGAGGGGCACGTACTCCTGGTCGAGGGCCTCGGCGACGACCGGGTGGGTGACCCGGCCCTCATGGGTGTTGATGCCGAGGGCCAGGACCGGGTCGGCCACGGCGGCGGGCAGGCCCCCGCTGGCCAACTGCACCAGATACGGCAGGGTGGCGTTGGTCAGCGCGAACGTGGAGGTGTTGGGCACCGCGCCGGGCATGTTGCCCACCGCGTAGTGCACCACCCCGTGCATCTCGTAGATCGGCTGTTCGTGGGTGGTCTCGTGGATGGTCTCCACGCAGCCCCCCTGGTCGACGGCGACGTCGACGATCACCGAGCGAGCCTTCATCCCCGCCACCATGTCCCCGCTGATGAGCACCGGGGCCCGTCCCCCCGGCACCAGCACCGCGCCGATCACGAGGTCGGCCTGGGCCACCGCCCGCTCGACCGTGCCCCGGTTCGAGGCGAGGGTGGAGATCCGGCCCTTGTGGATCTGGTCGACGAAGCGGAGCCGGTCCAGGTTCTTGTCGAGGAGGACGACCTCGGCCTCCATGCCGGCCGCGATCCAGGCCGCGTTCCAGCCGACGTTGCCGGCGCCGATGACCACGACCTTGGCCGGTGAGACGCCGGGGGCCCCGCCGAGCAGGACGCCCCGCCCGCCGTTCTCCCGCTCGAGGTAGTGGGCGCCGATCTGGGTCGCCATGCGGCCGGCCACCTCACTCATCGGCGCCAGGAGGGGCAGGGCCTCGTTGTCGAGTTGGACGGTCTCGTAGGCCACGCCGGTGACCCCGCCGGCGAGCAGCCCGTCGGCCACCTCGGGGTAGGCGGCGAGGTGCAGGTACGTGAAGAGGATCTGACCGGGGCGGTAGGACGCGATCTCCTCGGGCTGGGGCTCCTTGACCTTGCAGATGAGGTCGGCTCGCTCGACCAGCTCGGTCACCGTGGCCGTGATCTCGGCCCCCGCGGCGCGATAGTCGGCGTCGGGCAACTCGGAGTTCGCGCCCGCGCCCGCCTCCACGAGCACTGATACCCCGTGCTGGGCCAACTCCCGCACGCCGTCCGGGGTGATCGCCACCCGGTTCTCGTTGTTCTTGATCTCACGGGGGACACCGACCAGGAGCGCCATGCCCAACCTTGCCATTTCCGGGATTACGTTGCCGACGATGCCGTCCCCCGCCCAGATCGCCGTGGCGCCGGAAGGCCAGCGCAAATGGCTGGCCGAGGCCGTCAGGTCGGGCGGGGCCACGGTCGTCGACCCCGCCACAGCCGGGGGTCTGGTGTGGGCCTCCACCGGTGGTGCCGATGACTTGGCCGCCCTCCTCGCCGGGTGCCCGGGCATCCGTTGGGTCCAGTTGCCGTGGGCCGGCATCGAACCGTTCGTCGCCGTGCTCGACGATCAGCACGTCTGGACGTGCGGCAAGGGGGTCTACGCCGTACCGGTCGCCGAGCACGCGCTGACCCTGGGCCTGGCGGGCCTGCGCGGCCTCGACGGGTACGCGCGGACAGCCTCGTGGTCACCGCCCCGGGGCCAGAACCTCGTCGGCGCGGCCGTGACGATCCTCGGCGGCGGCGGCATCACCGAGGAGCTGCTCAGACTGCTCGCCCCGTTCGGCTGTCCCGTGACGGTGGTGCGGCGTCACCCGGCGCCGATGGCCGGAGCGGTGGAGGTGGTCGGGCCCGACGGGCTGAGGGCCGCGCTGCCGGGCCGCCGCCTGGTCATCCTGGCCTTGGCGCTCACGCCGGCGACCATGGGGACCATCGGCGCCGAGGAGCTGGCCGCCATGGACGACGACGCCTGGTTGGTGAACGTGGCCCGCGGCGGCCACGTCGTCACCGACGACCTGGTTTCCGCGCTGCGCGACGGCGTCATCGGGGGCGCCGCCTTGGACGTGACCGATCCCGAGCCCCTGCCCGACGGCCATCCGTTGTGGTCGCAGCCCAACTGCCTGATCACCCCGCATGTGGGCAACACGCCCGAGATGGCCCGACCGCTCCTCTCGGCCCGCATCGCCGACAACGTCCGGCGGTTCGGAGCCGGGGAGCCCTTGGTCGGCCGGGTGGACCCGGCGCTGGGCTACTGACGCGCCCCGACCCGCCCCGGAGGGCGGGTCGGTGGCTCTGGTCGTCGACCGGTGCCGGACGCTCGCGCCATGCGTTCGGTCGAACCCGGAGGCGGATCACCCCTCGCCGGCGCCGGACCGCCCGACCGGTGGGCGGGGCGGGAGCGGGCGGATCACACGGTCGCCGTGCGGAGAGGGTTCATCGCGCTGCCGAAGGCTCGCGGTGGGTCGGGAACGGTCGGTCCCGATCGACTGGCGGGCTTCGCTGAGGCCGCGGCCGCGGTCTCAGCGGGTCAACGGTCGGGCGGATCGCCTGCTTCGTGCGCCGTGGCCATTTCTGGGCCTCCTCGGTGAGCTGGCGGTGTCACCTCCGACTGTCCTCCCGTGCCCAGGCGCTGTCAAGGGGGAGACCTCTCCCCACGGGTGGGGCCGCCTGCGGCTACCGGGCGACGAAGTACTTGGCCCGGGGATGGTGGCAGATGAGGGCGCAGGTGGTCTGTTCGGGCTGGAACTGGAACCCGGTTTCCTCGCTGACTTCGATGCCCAGACGGGCGCCGTCGAGGATCTCCCAGGCCTTTTCGTTGTCGGCCAGGTCCGGGCACGCCGGGTAGCCGAACGAATAGCGCCCTCCCCGGTACTTCTGGCGGAACAGCCCGTTCAGGTCAGGACCGTCCTCGTGGGCGAAGCCCCACTCCTCTCGGATGCGCCGGTGCCAGTACTCGGCCAGGGCCTCGGCCATCTCGACCCCGAGGCCGTGGAGCAGCAGGTAGTCCTGGTAGCGGTCGGCCGCGAAGAGCTCGGCGGCCCGCTCGCTGACCGGGGCCCCCATGGTGACCAGGTGGAAGGCGGCGTAGTCGGCCTCGCCGGAGTCCACCGAGCGGAAGAAGTCGCTGATGCACAGGAACGGGTCGGCGCTCTGGCGGGGGAAGGAGAAGCGGGCCAGCTCGCCCGTGCGCGTCTCGTCCTTCCAGATGACGAGGTCGTCGCCGTCCTTGTTGGCGGCGAAGTACCCGTAGGCCACCTGCGGCACGAGCAGGTCGTCGGCCTTCGCTGTCCCGAGCTGCTCGCGCAGGGTGGGGCGGATGCGCTCCTTGAACGCGGCGTCGTCCTCGCCCTTGTGCGGTCGGAACTGCCACTGGTTCCGGAAGAGCGCCGTCTCGTTGATGTAGCCGGCTACTTCATCGATGGCGATGCCCTTGACCACCCGGGTGCCGAGGAACGGGGGCGCGAAGACCGGATTGTCGGCGGCCACCTCGGGGGAACGGTCAGGGAGGTCGACCGGTGGCTCGTCGCCGGACGCGAACATCTCCTTGATCCGCGAGGGGACCTTGGACTCCGAGGGGACCAGGCCCCAGTCACCGAGCTCCTCGCCGCGGCGGCGGGACTCCCCGATGCGATCCATGACGTGGAGCCCCTCGAAGGCGTCCTTGCCGTAGAACAGGCGACCCTCGTAGATCTCCCTCAGGTCCCGTTCCACGTAGGAGCGGGTGAGGGCGGCGCCGCCCAGCATCACCGGGATCTCGGCCAGGCCCTGGGCGTTCAGCTCCTCGAGGTTGTCCCGCATGATCAACGTGCTCTTGACCAGCAGGCCGCTCATCCCGATGGCGTCGGCCTGCACCGCCTTGGCCTTCTCGATCATCTCGGTGATGGAGATCTTGATGCCGAGGTTGTGGACCTCGTAGCCGTTGTTCGTGAGGATGATGTCGACGAGGTTCTTGCCGATGTCGTGGACGTCGCCCTTGACCGTGGCCAGCACGAGGCGGCCCTTGCCGGCGTCGTCGGCCTTCTCCATGTGGGGCTCGAGGAACTTGACCGCGGCCTTCATGGTCTCCGCCGACTGGAGCACGAAGGGCAGCTGCATCTCACCGGAGGCGAAGAGCTCGCCCACGACCTTCATGCCCGCCAGCAGGGTGTCGTTGATGATCAGCAGGGCCGGCGTGCCGTTGGCGAGCGCCTCGTCGAGATCGGCCTCGAGCCCGTCGCGCTCACCGTCGATGATGCGCTGGGACAACCGCTGCTCGACGGGCCATCCCGAGCGGTCCTCCTTGACGACCTCGGTGGCCTCGACGTCCTCGAACAGGGCCAGCAGGCGGTGGAGCGGGTCGTACTCGGGGTCGGTCCCGTCGCCGCCCGTGGTTCCCCGGCGGTCGTGGACCAGGTCGAGCGCGACTTGGCGCTGCTCGTCCGGTATGCGGTTGAGGGGCATGATCCGCGCCGCGTGGACGATGGCCGAGTCGAGCCCGGCCTCGACGCACTCGTGCAGGAACACCGAGTTGAGGACGTGGCGGGCCGCGGGCTTGAGGCCGAAGGACACGTTGGACACGCCGAGGGTGGTGTGGACCCCGGGGAGTTCGGCCTTGATCCGGCGGATGGCCTCGATGGTGGCCAGGCCGTCGCCGCGGAGGTCCTCGCCGCCGGTCGAGAGCGGGAAGGTCAAGGCGTCGAAGACGAGGTCGGAGGGCTCGAGGTCGTAGCGCTCGACGGCGATGTCGTGGATGCGGTGGGCCACCCGCATCTTCCACTCCACGTCGCGGGCCTGGCCCTCTTCGTCGATGAGCAGGCAGATGGCGGCGGCGCCGTATTCCTTGCAGAGGGTGAGGACCCGGTCCAGGCGGGAGCCCGGTGCGTCACCGTCTTCGAGGTTGGCCGAGTTGAGCAGGGAGCGGCCACCGATGTGCTGGAGGCCGGCCTCCATGACCTGCGGCTCGGTGGAGTCGAGCACGAGGGGCGCCGCGACCTGCGTCCCGAACCGGGAGGCCAGCTCATCCATGTCCAAGGTGCCGTCGCGGCCGACGTAGTCGACGCAGAGGTCGAGGACGTGGGCGCCCTCGCTGAGCTGCTCGCGGCCCATCAGCGTGCACGTGTCCCAGTCGCCGTCGAGCATGGCCTCGCGGAACTTCTTGGAGCCGTTGGCGTTGGTCCGCTCGCCGATGATGAGGAACGACGTGTCCTGCTCGAAGGGCACGTGGCTGTAGATCGACGTGGCGCCCGGCTCGTGCACCGGCGTGCGGGCGGCCGGCGACAGGTCCCGGCACACCTCGACGACCCGTCGGATGTGCTCGGGCCCCGTTCCGCAGCAGCCGCCGACGACCTGGACGCCCAGCTCGGTGATGAAGCGCTTGTGGTGCTCGGCCAGCTGGTCCGGCGTCAGGTCATAGGCCATCTTGCCGTCGATCACCTGCGGCAGGCCTGCGTTGGGCAGGCAGGAGATCGGCATGCGGGCGTGCTGGGACAGGTGGCGAAGGTGCTCACCCATCTCGGTCGGCCCGGTGGCGCAGTTCAACCCGATGACGTCGGGGCGCAGCGGGTCGATGGCGGCCAAGGCGCCGCCGATCTCGGTGCCCGGCAGCATGCGGCCGGTCAGCTCGATGGTGACCTGGACCTGCAGCGGGACCTCGCGGCCCTGGGCGGCCATGGCCCGGCGGGCGGCGATCATGGCCGCCTTGAGGCCGAGCAGGTCGTACTGGGTCTCGATGACGAGGAGGTCGACCCCGCCCTCGAGCAGCCCGTCCATCTGGACCTGGTAGGCGTCCCGGAGCTCGGCGAAGCTGATGTGGCCGAGGGAGGGCATCTTGGTCCCGGGCCCGACCGACCCGGCGACGAACCGCGGGTGGTCCGGTGTGGCGAAGTCGGTCACGACCTCGCGGGCGAGGCGGGCGGCGGTGACGTTCAGCTCGTGCGTACGGTCGGCCAGGTCGTACTCGGCGAGCGGGATGGCGAAGGCGCCGAAGGTGTTGGTCTCGACGACGTCGCAGCCCACCTCGAGGTAGGCGGCGTGGAACGCCCGGATGGCGTCGGGCCGGGTGACGACGAGGAACTCGTTGCAGCCCTCGAGCTCGGGGCCGCCGAAGTCGTCGGCGGTCAGGTCGAGGCCCTGCAGGAACGTCCCGGTGGCGCCGTCGTAGACGACGACGCGCTCGTCGACGAGATCGAGGAACTCGGCCATCCCCAGAGGCTACCGAGGGGCGGTCTCGGCCCCCTTCGGGGATTTGCGTTCCCGGCGGGCCAGACGGCGCAGACGGTTCACGATCGAAAGGGATCCCGTGGACGTCGAGCGGGCCTGGCCGGTGGCCTCCAGGTAGATGGCCTTGCCCGCCCCGAGCAGCGGCACGGCCACGAGGGCTCCGGGCACCCCGGCCACGGAGGCGCCGACGATGGCGCCCACCATCGTCGTGGGCGCCGACAGGTTGACGGCCTCACCCACGATGATCGGGCTCAGGATGTGGTTCTCGAAGTTCAGGTAGAGCACGAAGGCGATGAGGCAGATCACGCCCGTGGTGGCGCCCTGGGTGAAGCCGAGGAGCACGAACGGGGCGCCGGCCAGCGCGCCGCCGATCTGGGGGATGAGACTGGCCACCGCGGCCCACAGTCCGAGCAACGGGGCCAGAGGGACGCCGAGCACGAGACCGACCGTCAGCACGTAGAGGCCGTGGAGCAGGGCCACGAACAGGGAGCCGGCGAAGTAGCGGCCCACGATCTCGTAGAACTGCCGGCCGGCCCGGTCGATGCGGGGCCGGTGCCGGTCGGGAGTGAGGCGTTGGAAGGCGCGGACCAGGCGGTCCCCGTCCAGGAGCAGCATGATCACGATCAGGCCCGTCGACAGGGCGGCGAGGAGCCCGGAGAGGATGGACTCGGCCCGGTCCCCGAGGTTGGCGTCGGGGCCGGCCAGCGTCTCGGGCAGGTCGTTGAGCCAGTCCTCGACCTTCTGGGGCACGTGGTTGCGTTCGAGGGTGTCGCCGACGACCGGAAGGTCGCTGAGCTGACCCACGACTTCGGGGAGGTCCTCGCTCAGCGAGCGGGCCTGGCGGGCCGTCTCGGGGCCGAGGAGCAGGGCGACGAGCGTCAGCGCCAGGAAGAAGCCGGCCAGGACGCAGCTGACGGCGACGCCTCGGCGCAGCCCGAGCACCTGCTCGATGCGGTCGACCAGCGGGTCCATCGCCAGCGCGAGGAGCAGGCCGATGACGACCCAGGTCAGGGTCCGTGAGGTGGCGCTCGCTACGGCGAAGACGGCCACGAGGCCGACGACACCTGCGCAGGCCAGCGCCGCTGACCGCCAGTCGAGGTCGACGCGCAGGACCTCCTCCGCTGCAGGCGCCGCTCCCTGGTCGCCGTCGGCCACGTGGGTACGGTAGGCCGGGTGGAGGGACCGCCGGCGGACACCGTCAAGCTGCTGCGGTTCACGCCCTTCTCGGTCATCCGGGCGGTGGGCATGGTGGCGGGGACACTGCTCGTGCTGGCCGTCTTCCGGGCCGCCACCCGACCGCTCGGCTGGCTCGTCGTCGCCGTGGTCGGCGCCGCCCTGCTGGGGCCGTTCGTGGCCCTGCTCCAGCGGGCCCTTCCCCGCGGACTGGCGGTCGTCGTCGCCCTGCTCGTGGCCGCGGCCGCGTTCGGTGCGGTGGCGTACGTGGTCGTCGACGACCTGAGCCGAGAGCTGTACCGCGTGCAGCTCATCTCCCGACGGGCGGCGGGCGAGGTCGAGCGGTCGGAGCGCTACGGCGAGTTCGCTCGGGAGATCCACCTCCGCGACCGGGTGAACGCCTTCGTCGACGAGCTGCCCGACCGGCTCCGCGGCGGCACCGACGTCGCCGCCATCCAGTCGGCCGCGTCCCGAGGCGTCTCGTTCCTCATCACGTTCGTGCTGCTCCTCTTCATGCTGGCGACAGGGCCGAAGTTCATCGAGGGTGGTCTGCGTCAGATCGACGACGACGTCAGGCGGGCGCGCGCCCGCACCTTGCTGCTCGAGTCGTACGGCCGCTTCTGGCGGTACGTCGCGGCCACCCTCGGCCGGGCCGTCCTGGCCGGGTTCTTCACCTACTTCGTGGTCCAGGTGGCGGACCTGCCCGCGCCCGTGCTCCTGGCCGTGTGGGTCGGCGCATGGAGCATCGTGCCGGCCGTCGGCATCGTCGTGGGCTCGTCGGCGGTGGGACTCGTGGCCGTCCCCCATTCGTTCTCGCTGGCCGGGTGGATGATGGTGCTCTTCATCGGCTACCAGGTGTTCGACGCGCTGGTCCTCGAGAAGCGGATCGATCGGTCGATCCTGCACCTCGGCTCGTTCGGGACGTTCGTGGCCGCGGCGCTCGGACTGGAGGCCTACGGGCTCGGTGGGCTGATCGTCGCGACGTTGCTGGCCATCTTCCTGGCTGCGATGGTCCGGACGATCACCTCGCGGCCCACGCCGGTGGCGGTCGACGAGGTGCTCGCCGGGGCTGGTTAGCCTCGCCCGGGCGTGACGATCTACACCAAGAAGGGCGACGACGGGACGACCGGCCTGCTGTACGGCGGCCGGGTGGCCAAGGACGCCGCGGCCCCCACGGCCTACGGCGAGGTCGACGAAGCCCAGGCGTTCCTCGGTGTCGTGCGGGCCCAGGCCGATCCCGAGCTGGCCGGCATCGTGCTCGGGCTCCAGCGCGACCTGTGGGTGGTGATGGCGGAGCTGGCCACCGCCGTCGACAACGTGGCCAAGCTGACCGAGGGGCAGTCCCGGGCGACCGAGGCGATGGTCGAGGCCCTGGCGACGATGATCGACGAGATCTCCGACCGGTTCGAGCCGCCCACCGAGTTCGTGGTGCCGGGGGAGTCTGCGGTGGCCGCCGCGCTCGACGTGGCCCGCACCGTGGTGCGCCGGGCCGAGCGGGCCGCGGTGGCGGCCCGGCGGGGCCCGGGCTCCTGGGTCGTGCCCTACCTGAACCGTCTGAGTGATCTGCTGTGGACCCTGGCTCGCTGGCAGGAAGGCGAGTCCCTGACGACGAGGTCGGTACCCGAACAATGACGACGATCGAGTTCTCCGTGTCCGATGAGGCCGGTGACGCCGAGGTGCTGGTCAGCGGGCTGACCGCCGACGGCGTCGCCGAGGCCCCGGAAGGGCTCGGCGACCACCTGGCCGCCCGCGGCTTCAAGGCCGACCTCGGTTCGACCGTCCTGGTCCCCCGTGCGGGTGGGGGCTCGCGCCTCCTCGTCGGCCTCGGTTCCGAGGCGGTGGACGCTCAGGGCCTGCGCCGGGCCGCGGCCGGGGCGGCTCGAGCGCTGAGCCATCACCGGTCGGCCGCGACCACCCTGCTGGCCGACGCCGGCGCCGAGGACACCGGCGGGGCCCAGGCCCTGGCCGAAGGCTTCGCCCTCGGCGCGTACCGGTACGGCGAGTTCAAGTCCGAGTTCGAACCGCACGTCCTCGAAGCGGTGACGGTCCTCAGTGGGGCCACCGGCGTGGCCGACGGTCTGGCCCGCGGCGCCCGAGTGGCCGAGGCCGTCAACGTGGCCCGGGACCTGGTCAACGAGCCGGGTGGATCGCTCACCCCGCCCGCGCTGGCCGACCGGGCGGTGGCCCTCGGGGAGGCCGGCGGCATAACCGTGGACATCATGGACAAGGCGGCGATCGAGGCCGCCGGGTTCGGCGGGCTGCTCGGCGTCAACCGGGGCTCGTTCCACGAGCCTCGCTTCATCCGCATGACCCACGCCCCCGAGGGAGCCTCCGGCCACGTGGTGCTCGTGGGCAAGGGCATCACCTTCGACGCCGGCGGGCTGTCGATAAAGACCGCGGACGGCATGTACGGCATGAACGGGGACATGGGCGGAGGGGCCGCGGTGATCGCCACCCTGTCCGCAGTCGCCGCCCTCGCCCCGGGGGTGAAGGTGACCGGCCTGGTGCCGTCGACTGACAACATGCTCGGTCCCGACGCCACCCGCCCCGGTGATGTCCTCACGATCAGCAACGGGACCACGGTCGAGGTGGTCAACACCGACGCCGAGGGTCGTCTGATCCTGGCCGATGGCCTGGCCGAGGCGTCCAAGGAGGCACCCGACGCCATCATCGACCTGGCCACGCTCACGGGCGCCTGCATGGTCGCCCTCGGCCCCCGCATCGCCGGCCTCATGAGCAACGACGACACCCTCGCCGCCAAGGTGACCGCCGCGGCCGAAGGAGCAGGGGAACGGGTCTGGCGCCTGCCCCTGCCCGCCGACATGGAGAAGGCCATCGAGTCGCCCGTGGCGGACATCAAGAACCTGGGCAACCGCTACGGCGGGGCCCTGGCGGCCGGGCTCTTCCTGCAACACTTCGTCGCCGACGACATCCCCTGGGTCCACCTCGACATCGCCGGGCCCGCCTGGCTCGACGACGCCGACGGTGAGAACCCCAAGCACGGCACCGGCTTCGGCGTCCGCACCCTCCTCGAGCTCCTCACGACCTGGTCCGACTGAGCGCTCGGGCCGTATCGGGCGTTTCGGCGGCGGCCGCGGCGTCGCGGTGGCGGTCGAGGGCCCAGGCGGTGGCGGCGCTGGCCACCGCCGGGTGGTACTGCCAGCGGTGGAGCTCGCGTTCGACACCGTCGGGGTCCTGGCCCGTCTCGAACAGGCTCAGGGCCAGGCGGCGGGCCCGGCGCTGGATCTCCTCGAAGCGGTCGCTGACCAGCAGCTGCTCCTGCCAGTCGAGGTGGGCCTGCTGTACGGCGTCGGGCAGGCGGGCCACCTGGCCGCGGTTGAGCGGGGGGATGCGGCGCCGCACGTCGAGGCCGTCGTGGCCCACGGGGCGGGCCAGCCCGAAGCGGATGGTGCGCTCGACGGCCCGGTGGATGGGGGAGTGCCGGCCCTCCGGTGCCCCCAGCCCGAGGGAGCGGGCGGTGGCCCCGACGTCGAGGTCGAACCCGTCGGGCTCGCGATCCAGTCGGTGGGCCACCAGCCGGAGGAGCCAGGTGGTCGACGGGCCGAGGATCCCGAGCCAGAACTGCTCGACGTAGCGGGACCGGGGATCATGGCCGACTCGGTCGATGACCGTGTCGGCCCAGGGTCGGAGGTGCAGGACCGGGGGGATCTCCATGGCCCGAGTAAATCATTTTCATTATATTTCAGTCAACAACAGTATGTATAGATCTAGATGTCGAACACCCCGTCCATCAGGAGGCCGAAGCCGGCCAGGACCAGCAGGCCGGACAGGAGACGGGCCACCCCGTCGAGCACCCGGGTCCCCGTGCGGCCTCCCGAGGGCAGGGCGACCAGCGCGGGCAGCGTGGCCAGGGCGACGGCGAGGACGACCAGAGCGGTCGGTGTGCCGCGGTCGGCGGAGCCGACGACCGCCAACAGGGCGAGGCCCGGGGTGAGCAACGTCGGAAAGGCGATCGGGACCACGGCGGCCCGCCATCCCGGGAGGGCCGGTTCGGGCTCGGGGCGCGGCCAGCCGAAGATCAGCAGCCCGGTCGCGAGCAGGAGCAGGCCGGTGGCCAGCCGGGCCGTCGCCGCACTGATGCCGACGGCGTCCAGCAGGGGATCGGCGAGCACGGCGAGGGGGAGCAGCACGACGAAGGTCAGGCTCGCACCGAGGCCGGCGAGTCTCCAGTGCCGTACCACTGTGCGGCACCGCGGTGCGTTCACGGCGCACACGGCGGCCAGGACGAACAGCGGGAGGGTCACGGGTGGTCCGCCAGGACCGGGAGGGCGGCGAGCAGGGCGGACACGGCGTGCTGCTGGTCGTCGACCTGGGTGACGTCGTCGGCTCGGAACCAGGCGCCGTCGAGGCGGGGATCGTCGCTGTGGGTCTGGCGGTCGGCCAGCATCCCGGCGACGCAGGTCAGGCGATCGTCCAGGTCCTCCCGGTCGACGTCGAGGCGGGGCTCGCGCTCGGCGAGGCGACGGATCCCGCCCAGGCCCTCGCCCACCGTGCCGAGCCCGGCGGGCAGCGCGTGGGGCCCGCGGGTGATGCGGGCCAGGCCCGATCCCCGGCGCTGCGACTCATAGCGGACCTGCAGGCCGAACAGGCCGGCCTGGCGCTCGGCGTAGTCCAACTCGTCGTCGGTCAGCGGGGTGGGCCAAGCTGCGATCTCGTCCCAGGCGTAGGCGCCCCAGTGGTCCGAGACGGGCGGAAGCCGTCGCTCGGCGTCGTCTCGCGCGGTGGTCAGGTAGGTCGACACCCGTCGGGCGGGGACGTCCCACCCTTCATCGGGGAACTCGGCATGGAGGCGGGCCAACGCCCAGAGGATCTCGCCGGTGAAGAACGGGGAGCGGGTACCGGCCACCGGCTCATCCGCCTCCAGGTCCCAGAGGGCGACGATGGCGCCTTCGTCGGTGACCGTGCTCTCCAGGAAACGGCCGAGGTGGACCAACAGCTCGTCATTCGACTCGTCGCCCGTTCGGCGGCGGTGCTCGACGAGGGCGGCCACGAGCAGCCCCGCGCCACCGGTGTCCGCGGTGAAGGCCGTCCGTCCGTCCGGGAGATCGGTGAGGTGGTCGTCGACGAACTCGAAGCCGGCGGCGGCGGTCTCGGCCGCCCCCTCGAGGCCGGCCGCCGCGCCCTGCTCGAGGGCCAGCAGCGTTCCGGCGTGACGGACGTAGTTGTACCCGGGCTGGGCCTCGTGCTCGGCCCGGTCGTAGCGGTAGAGGAAACGCCCGTCGAGCGCCTGGTTGGTGCCGATCCAGTCCACGCCGGCCTGCGCCGCGGCCCGTGCCCGGTCGGCCGTCACCGTGG
This sequence comes from Acidimicrobiales bacterium, assembly GCA_036525535.1. Classification (GTDB taxonomy): domain Bacteria; phylum Actinomycetota; class Acidimicrobiia; order Acidimicrobiales; family DATDAH01; genus DATDAH01. The sequence goes on along the minus strand of DATDAH010000267.1, from coordinate 3,360 downwards.
GGCACGACTCCGGGTGCGCGGCCGCGACCACCACCGCCAGCCCACCGAGCCAGGCCAGCAGCCCCGCGCCCACCCGTGCCCGCACCGTCGTCCCCACCAACCGGGACGCTACTGAGCCGTACGCTCGGCGGGTCGTGACGAACCGGGGGCGGTGGGTGGTGACGGTGGCGGTGGGGCTGGTCGTGGTCGCCCCGGCGGTCCTCCCGGACCCGGCCGACGACTTCCCGATCTCGACCTATCCGATGTTCACGACGGAGCGGGGCGAGGTCGTGGACATCGACACCGCGGTGCGGGTCGACGAGGCCGGTCGGCACCGGTTGTCGCCGGAGATCGTGGGCGGGACGAGCGAGATCGTCAGCGCCGCCGTCACCGTCAGCCGGGCCATCGCGGGGGGTGGCGCGGCACTGACCCGGCTGTGCCTCGAGATAGCCGACCGAGTGGACGAGCCGGGATCGATCGAGATCGTGACCGAGCGCCACGACGCCGTGGCTCTCCTCCAGGACGGGGCGGAGCCCGTCGAGGTGACGGTGCACGAGCGGTGCGACGGGGCGTGAACCAGGTCGCCCCGGCCCGGCGCCTGGCCGCGTTCCGGATCCTGACCGGCGCATTCGCGCTGGTCTTCCTGGTCGGCCGCTTCCCCTACTTCGTCGACCTGACCCGGATCCACGAGTCCCGCTGGCTCCCGCCCCTGGCCCTCCGTCCTCTGGGCGATCCACCGTCCCAGGCGGTCGCCCTCGTCATCTTCGGCCTGACCCTGGCTCTCGGCGTCGCCTACGCCGGGGGCTGGCGGTTCCGAGCGACAGGTCCGGCGTTCGCGGTGGGCCTGCTCGCCGTCATGAGCTACCGCAACGCCTGGGGCCACGTGTTCCACACCGACAACCTCGTGGTGCTCCACGTGTTCGTCGTGGGGCTGGCCCCGTCGGCCGACGCCTGGGCCCTCGACGCCCGGACCCGCCCCGAGCCGGCCGAGGATGTCCGCTACGGCTTCCCGCTCCGCCTCGCCGCGCTGATCACCGTGCTCACCTACGTCGTCACCGGCGTGGCCAAGCTCCGTTACGCCGGCGGCGACTGGCTGGCGGGCGACACCCTCTTGCACCAGATCGCCTTCGACAATGCCCGCAAGAACGTGCTGGGGGACGACTACTCGCCCCTCGCGGCGGCGTTCGCCAGTCACCCCTGGCTGTTCCGGCCGATGGGCCTGCTCACGCTGGTCGTCGAGCTCGGGGCGCCGGTGGCTCTGCTCGGGCGCCGGTGGGCGGCGTGGTGGTCGGGGGCGGCGTGGCTGTTCCACGTCGGGATCTTCGGCCTCATGTGGATCGCCTTCCCGTACCCGCTCAGCCTCATCGCCTTCGCCCCGTTCTTCCGCATCGAGCGTCCGGTCGACTGGCTCCTCGATCGATCGACGGTCCGTAGGCTGGCGCCGTCATGAGTGCCGTGGAGGACGCCCGCCGCCTGGTCCAGGCCGCCGAAGCGGTTGCCGTGCTCACCGGCGCCGGCATCTCCACCGACAGTGGCATCCCCGACTTCCGCGGCCCCAACGGCGTCTGGACCAAGAACCCGGGCGCGGAGAAGGCGGCCACCCTGCAGAACTACCTGGCCGACCCCGAGGTCAGGAAGCAGGCGTGGCGCAGCCGCCTCGAGTCGCCCGCCTGGACGGCCCAGCCCAACGCCGGTCACCGGGCGCTCGTCGACCTGGAGCGTCAGGGCAAGCTGCACACCCTCATCACCCAGAACATCGACGGCCTCCACCAGGCCGCCGGCAGCGATCCCGACCTCGTCGTCGAGGTCCACGGCACCATCCGCGAGGTGGGCTGCTTGAACTGCGGTGAGCGGGCGCCGATGGAACGGGCCTTGGACCGGGTCCGGGCGGGCGAAGCCGACCCCGAGTGCCCGACCTGCGGCGGGATCCTCAAGTCGGCCACGATCTCGTTCGGCCAGAGCCTGGTGGCCGAGGACCTCGGGCGGGCCGAGCGGGCCGCCCGGGAGTGTGACCTCCTGCTCGCCGTCGGCTCGACGCTGGCCGTCTACCCCATCTGCGACGTCGTCCCGATCGCCCGACGCCTCGGGGCGTCGGTGATCATCGTCAACGCCGAGCCCACCCAGTTCGACGACCTGGCCGACGCCGTCGTCCGCGGCTCCATCAGCGACCTGCTCCCCGAGATCATCGGGAAATAGGCGGCCCCGATCGAATGTTGACCGAATCGCTAGGCTTTTCCTGGCCCCCGAACGACGAAGTGACGACGAGGTCGATGTCCCGATGCCCAACTTCCGCGAGCTGCTGAGCCAGACCAAGGCCCGCATCCGAGAGATCTCTACGGCGGAGGCCGAAGCCGCCCGCGAAGCCGACGGGGCGGTCGTCCTCGACGTCCGCGAGCCCGACGAGTACGAGCAGGGCGCCATCCCGGGCTCGGTGCACATCGCCCGAGGGAACCTCGAGAGCCAGGTCGAAGGGCGACTGTTGGACAAGGACGCTGCGGTCGTCGTCTTCTGCGCCGGTGGCACCCGTTCCGCGTTCGCCGCCGAGACGTTGGGCCAGCTCGGGTACGCGGACGTGGCGTCGGTGGCCGGAGGGTTCAACAAGTGGAAGGACGAGGGCCGCGACTGGAAGGTCCCGTCGGTGCTCTCGCCGGAGCAGCGCAACCGCTACCAGCGTCACCTTCTCCTGCCCGAGGTCGGCGTCGAGGGCCAGCAGAAGCTGCTCGGCGCCCGGGTGCTCCTCCTCGGCGCCGGCGGCCTCGGCTCGCCCGCCGCGCTCTACCTCGCCGCCGCGGGGGTGGGGACCCTCGGCATCATCGACATGGACGTGGTCGACGAGTCCAACCTGCAGCGTCAGATCCTGCACAACATGGACCGCATCGGTGAGCGCAAGGTCGACTCGGCCAAGAAGACCCTGACCGCCATCAACCCCGACGTGGACGTCGTCACCTACGACATGCGCCTCGATGCCGGCAACGTCGTCGCCCTCCTGTCCCAGTTCGACGTGGTCATCGACGGGGCCGACAACTTCCCCAGCCGCTACCTGCTCAACGACGCCTCGCTGAAGACCGACACGCCGGTCGTGCACGGCTCGATCTTCCGCTTCGAGGGCCAGGCCACGGTGTTCAAGCCCTTCGACGGGCCCTGTTACCGCTGCATGATCCCCGAGCCTCCGCCGGCCGAGTTGGCCCCCTCCTGCGCCGAGGCCGGCGTGCTGGGCGTCCTGCCCGGCATCATCGGCTCGATCCAGGCGCTCGAGGCCATCAAGCTCATCCTCGGCATCGGCGACGACCTTTCGGGCCGCCTGCTGGCCTACGACTCCCTCGAGCAGTCGTTCCGCACGTTCAAGGTCAACCGTGATCCCGAGTGCCCGGCCTGCTCCCT
>DATDAH010000266.1:0-27460 GCA_036525535.1 Acidimicrobiales bacterium | reverse complement strand
TCGGTCAGCGGCACCCACTCACTCTCGTGCTCGGCCGGGCCGGGCTGCGCGTCGTCGACCTCGGCGAGGAAGAAATGGCACTCCTTGTCAACCCCCTTGACCGTTGGCTGGTCGACGATGGCGAGCGGCGCGCACGACACGAGCCGGAAACCGGTCTCCTCGGTGACCTCGCGGGCCAGCGCTTCCTCGGGGGATTCCCCCGCCTCGATGCCCCCACCCGGGAAGTACCACTGCTCATCGGCCTCGTCCCAGACCAGAAGCACGGCGTCCTCCCGGCGCACCAGGCCGTAGGCCCCCGGCCGACGGCTCATGCGCCGGTGAGGCGCGACTGGACCACCTCAGCCAAGGTCTCAGCGTCGTCGACGGTGACGATGTAACGGCGGTCGCCGGTCAGGGCGAAGATCACGCCGGGCCCGCGCCGGAGGATGACGGCGGCCTTGTTCAGCAGGTGCAGGCTCCCCCGGTAGCCCCAGCCGCCGTACCGCACCGGCCGCAGGTCGGGCACATACTCCAGCCGCTCGATGTCAGCCAGGGGAATGCGCACCCGGACCCACCCGGGGAAACCGAAAGCCGTGCGTAGGTGCGTGTTGTCCACCGTCACCGTGATGCGCCGGAACTGCACGACGACGACGCTGACCATGACCGCCACGACCGCGGGCAGCGGGACCTGCACGAGGAGCGAGAGCCCTACGCCGAAGAGGACCACCCCCACCGCGGTCGGCACCGCCCACCGCGCCTCCGCCGTCCAGGTCACGGGGTCTTCGTCACGACAGGGGCCGACGGCAGGGAGCGCAAGGGCCGTAGAGCTCGTACACCGAGTGTCCGTCACTCGCTGTAGTGCGTGCCGACGCAGAACTCGTTGCCTTCGGGATCGCGGAAGGTCAACCACCGGATGCCGTACTCGTCCTTCTCGTGGACGACCGTCGCCCCGAGCTCTTCCAGTCGCTGCCGCGCGACGCCGAGGTCGTCGGCGTCGAGGTCGATGTGGACCCGGTTCTTGCCCGCCTTCGTATCCGGCACCTGGATGAACAGCAGGTTCGGCTCAACGCCGTTCCCGTCGATGCGAGCGAAGTACTCGTTCGCCTCGGGGTTGACCGGTCGCCCGACCACTTCGGCCCAGAACCCCGCCAACGCCGCCGCGTCCCGCACGTCGAAGGTCACGTTGAACAGGCGCATGGGCGTGAGCGTAGGTGGCGCCGGCCGGCTCAACGAACGCCGCGGAAGGCGGTGCGGAGGACGGCTTTGCCCGGGACGTGGGTGCTCGGGGGTGCTCCGCGGGAGGCGGCGGTGATCGCCTCGGCTGCCGCGGCCGGGTCGTCGAGGGTGACCAGGAGGCTCATCCGCTCCGCGATGTGGATCTCGAGCACCAGGCGGCGCTGGGTGACGAAGATCGCCAGGCGACGGTCCGCATTCGTCCGCCAGGAGAACGGGATCCGATCGTGGATCTCGACCGATTCGACATCGGCCAGTCGGACCTTGAACGCCAGTCGGGTCGCCGGCCAGAAGGAGACGACCAGCCACGGCCCGACGATCCTGACGGAGGTCTGGCGGGTGATGACCCAGCCGATCAGCAGGACGACGTCGAGCAGCAAGCCGTTGGCATGAAGGCCACCGAGGGCCAGGTCGGCGACCAGGACGATCAGGATGACGGCGATCCAGAACCGCCCCCGATGGCCGCGGAACTCCATCAGCCGTCGGCGACGAGAGCGGAGGCCAGCTCCGCCGCCACGCGGGCGTTGTTGACGGCGAGGGCGACGTTGGCCTCGAGGGTGCTGCCGCCCGTGGCGTCGACCAGTTGGCCGAGCACGAACGGCGTGACCGCGGCGCCTCGAACGCCCGCCGCGTGGGCCTGGGCGAGGCCGGACTCGATGACGTCGGTGAGCTGATCCGAGGGAATCGCCGCCTCCTCGGGGACGGGGACGGCGAGAACGACACCGCCACCATGGCCAAGCTCCCGCGCCGCCCGCACCACAGCGGCGGCCTCGACCGGAGTCTCGACCCGGTGAGGTAACGGGACGCCGCTGGAGCGGCTGTAGAAGGCCGGGAACTCGTCGGTCTGCAGGCCGAGCACGGGCACACCGAGGGTCTCCAGGTACTCGACGGTGCGGGGTAGGTCGAGGAAGGCCTTGGCCCCGGCCGTCACCGTCGTCACCGGGTAGCGGGCGATGGCCGGGAGGTCGGCGCTGATGTCACCCGTCTCGGCGACATCGCGGTGGACGCCACCGATGCCCCCCGTGGCGAAGACGGCCACGCCGGCGGCCGCGGCGAGGGACAGGGCGCCGGACACCGTCGTCGCCCCCGACGGCCAGTTGCCGGCCACGGCCACCGGGATGTCCCTGGATCCCAGCTTCTCGTCGGCGATCAGGACCCGCTCCCAGTCCACCTCGTCCACGCCGACCCGGGCCTCGCCCGCCAGCACGACGGTCAGCGCGGGCACGGCGCCCCCCTCCCGCACCGCGGCGACGCAGGCCTCCAGGCACTCCCGGTTCACGGGTGGGGGCAGGCCGAACTCGCTGAAGATGGTCGATTCCAGCGCCACGACCGCCCGCCGGTCGGCCAACGCGTCGGCCACCTCCTGGTGAACCCGGATCATCGTCGTCTCCTGATCATGAACTCGCGTCGGACGCACCACAGGTCCATGGGTCTCTCGACGCACGTTCGGATGGGTGGGTCATGCGGGCGCCCAGGCGTCGCCGCCGGGGCCGCGGAGGACGTGGGCCGCGGTCTCGCTGCCGCGGGCCACGCACTCGACGGTGGGCTTCCCGGCTGTCCAGGCGACCAAGAAGCCGGCGGCGAAGGCGTCACCCGCGCCGGTGGTGTCGACCACCCCGCTCACCAGGGGCACCGGCACCTCGGTGACGCCCTCGATCGTGATCAGGCGGACGGCGTCGGCGCCGTGCTTCTCGACGACCAGGTCGACGCCCTCCGGCGGCCTGTCGTCGCTCGAGAGCAGCGCGGCCTCGTCGGCGTTGGGGAACAGGATGGCGGGCCGCACATCGGCCAGCAGGGTCTTGAAGCGGGCGATGCCGTAGTGCTCGAGCAGGGCCGACGACGACGGGTCGATGGTCACCGGGATCCCCCGTTCTCCGGCCATTGCGGCCAGCGCCAGGCAGCTCTTGGCCAGGCGATCGACGAACAGCGAGTACGCGGGCAGGTGCAGCACGTCGACGCCGTCGAGCCACTCCGGCTCGGCGGCGGCCAGCTCGGTGGCGGCGGCCCGGTCGGTCAGCATCGTGCGCTCACCCGTCGAGTCGACCAGCACGACGATCGACCCGGTGCGCCCTCCGTGGCGGGCCACCACGTCGACCCCCGTCATCGCCAGCCCGTGCAGCAGCCGGTGGGCCAGCTCGTCGTCGCCCAACTGGCCGACGAAGCGCGCCCGTCCGCCGGCCCGCACGGCCGCGACCGCCGCGTTCGCCGCACTGCCCCCTCGCTCCCGGGTGATGCGCACCACGGTGTCGGAACCGAGCGCGACCGGACCGGGCAGCCACACGACCACGTCCTCGATGAGATCGCCGACACACAACAGCACCGGCTCAGGGTAGAAGGGGGGCGTGATCGACGTGGTGGCCCTCGACGGCGACGACACGCTCTGGCACAGCGAGAACCAGTTCGTCATGACCCAGGACCGGTTCAAGGAGCTCCTGGCCGGCCACGCCGATCCCGACCTGCTCGACGCCCGCCTCATGGCCCACGAGCGGGAGAACCTGCAGGTCTTCGGCTACGGCGTGAAGGGCTTCACCCTCTCCATGATCGAGACGGCCATCGAGGTCACCGAAGGCCGCATCGACACCGACGACATCCAGGCCATCATCGACGGGGCCAAGGAGATGCTCCAGCACCCCGTCGAGCTCCTCGACGGGGTGGCCGAGACGGTGCAGGCCCTCGTCAAGGACTACCGGGTCATGGTCATCACCAAGGGCGACCTCTTCCACCAGGAGAGCAAGCTGGCCCGCTCCGGCCTGGTCGAGGACCTCTGGCAGGTCGAGATCGTGGCCGAGAAGGACGAGGCCAGCTACCGCCGCATCTTCGACCGCTACGGCCTCGACCCGGCCACCTTCGTCATGGTCGGCAACTCGGTGAAGTCCGACATCCTCCCCGTGCTCGCCCTCGGCGGGCGGGCCGTGCACATCGAGTACGAGATGACCTGGGAGATGGAGCACGCGGAGGCCGACAAGGCCCACGAGGGCTACTGGGAGCTCGACACCATCCGCGACCTCCCCACCCTGCTGGCCACCCTGTGAGCCTCAGAGAGCGGCGATCTCGCTGACCTTGATGACCTTGGTGCGGATGGGGTCGGGGACCTTCTCGGGCAGGAACCAGCGGAAGCAGAGGAAGCCCCGACGGTTCCCCTGCAGGGAGAGGCCGTTGGGGTGGTCGGGCTGCTCGTGGGCCAGCACGATCGTGAACGAGCCGTCGTCATCGAGCACGGCCTGGCCGTGGTTGAGGGTGAGGCGCTCGTAGTCGTAGTTGAACGTGTGGAGATAGGGGCTCCACGGGTTCAGGCTCCAGAACGCGCACTCGGGGGAGGTGCCCTCGATGACCAGCGCCTCGTCGGGGGCCAGGTCCCACTTGCCGAAGGCGTAGGCGGCGTCACCGGCGCTCCAACCGAAGTTGTTCTCGGGCACGGGGTACGGATCGTCGAACTGGTTGCTGTCCGGGTTGGCCCGGTGGCCGAGGTTGTGCTCCTCGTCGACATCGTCCTGCTGGCCGACCGGGATGGGGATCATCGCCGCCTGGTCCTTCAGCCAGGTGATGACGGCCCGGAAACGGCGGGCGGCGTCCTCGTCGGACTCCCGGAATGTCGCGGGACGGTCCGACGCCTCGATCTTCCACTCGACCCGCTTCCCGGTGCGGGAATCGACCAGGTAGTCCCGGGTGACGGCGTGGACGGCGTCGCCGTCGATCTCCATGAACAGGCCGTCGTAGCCCGCGGGCCTCTCCGGCCCCAGGACGAAGTCGAACTCGCCGTTGGGCCCCAGCTCCAGGTCGCGGTTGTTGACGATGCCGACGATGCGGGTCGTGTAGTTGCCGTCGTCGGGGCCGCCGTAGACGGTGAGCGAGAAGTACACGGCGTCCCCGGCCGTCCCCGTGACCTTGTAGGTGCGGGAGGGGTCGACGGGAGCGAACTGGTAGTAGGCGTCGGTGTTGTCCCCGCCCCACTTCTTGTACGGCCCGACGATGTCGACGAAGCGGGGCGCCGCGGCGTCACCCCACAGGTAGACGTCCATGGCCACCTGCAGGATCGAGAAGATCCACTTGTAGCCCATGACCACGAGCTGCTCGTCGTCGGCCACGTGGTTGGGACCGGTCATGAACTCGTCGTCGAAGTCCCTGAGGAGCTCGATGAGCTCGTCGTAGGCCTTCGTGATCTCCCAGGTCTTGCCCGCCGCCACTACTCATGCCCCCTTCGGATGCCACACGGTCTTGTGCTCCAGGAACGCCTCGATGGCGTAGGGCGACTCGGCGGTCGACGACCGCCAGTCGGCGTCCGCACCGATGGCCCGGGTGACCCGCATGACGCTGTCCGCAGCCGCCCGCTCGGCGTCGGCTGCCAGGTCGGCGTCGTCCACGCCCGTCAGGTCGAGGGCGTTGATGTCCCGGTGGCCGGCGAACCACGGCGTGAGCTCGGCCCGCCTACCGGTGAGGATGTTGATGACCCCGCCGGGCACGTCGCTGGTGGCCAGCGCCTCGCTCAGGGTGACGGCGGGCAGCGGCAGGGCCTCCGACGCCAGGGCGACGACCGTGTTCCCGGACACGATGATCGGCGCCAGCCGGGACACGAGGGCCAGCAGCGGCGCCTCGTCGGGGGCGATGAGCCCGACCACACCGGTGGGCTCGGGCACCGTGAAGTTGAAGTACGGCCCGGCCACGGCATTGGCCCCGCCCAGGACCGAGGGCAGCTTGTCGGCCCACCCGGCGTACCAGACCCAGCGGTCGATCGAGGCAACGACCTCGCCTTCCGGGTCGTCGACGCCGCCGGCGGCCAGCTCGTCGACGAACTGGGACCGGCGCCCCTCCATGATCTCGCCGACCCGGTAGAGGATCTGCGCCCGGTTGTAGGCCGTCTTCCCGGCCCAGCCGGCCTGGGCCCCTCGAGCCGCCTTGACCGCGTCCCGCAGGTCCTTGCGGGAGCCGAGGACGGCGTGGGCCAGCAGTCCGCCGTCGGGGCCGCTGACCGGATAGGTACGACCGGACTCCGAGCGGGGGAACTGGCCCCCGACGTAGAGCTTGTAGGTCTTGCGGACGTCCAAGCGGTCACTCACGCCACGCCCTCCAGCTGGAGGTAGGGCGCCAAGCCGTGGCGGCCGCCCTCGCGGCCGAAGCCGGACTCCTTGTAGCCGCCGAAGGGACTGGCCGGGTCGAACTGGTTGAACGTGTTGGCCCACACGACCCCGGCCCGCAGGCGCTCGGCCATCCAGAGGATGCGGCTGCCCTTCTCGGTCCAGACCCCTGCCGACAGGCCGTAGGGGGTGTTGTTGGCCTTCTCGACGGCCTCCTCGGGCGTGCGGAAGGTCAGGACCGAGAGGACGGGCCCGAAGATCTCCTCCCGGGCGATCCGGTGGGACTGGGAGACCCCGGTGAAGATCGTGGGGGCGTGGAAGAAGCCCTTGTCGGGCAGGACGCAGTCGGGCTGGTAGATCTCGGCCCCCTCGTCCTCCCCGGAGGCCACCAGCTCCCGGATCTTCTCCAGTTGCTTCTGGCTGTTGATGGCCCCGACGTCGGTGTTCTTGTCCAGCGGATCCCCCACCCGGAGGGTGTCCAGGCGGGTGCGCAGCCGGTCGAGGACGAGGTCGGCGACGGACTCCTGCACGAGCAGGCGGGAGCCGGCGCAGCAGACGTGGCCCTGGTTGAACCAGATGCCGTTGACGATGCCCTCCACCGCTTGGTCCAGGGCGGCGTCCTCGAAGACGATGTTGGCCGCCTTGCCGCCGAGCTCGAGGGTCAGGCGTTTGCCGGTGCCCGCCAGCTCGGTCTGGATCCGCTTGCCCACGTCGGTGGAGCCGGTGAAGGCGACCTTGTCGATCCCCGGGTGCCCGACCAGCGCCGACCCCGTCGCCCCGGCGCCCGTGATGATGTTGACCACGCCCGGCGGCAACTCGGCGTCTTGGAGGACCTCGGCCAGCAGCAGCGCGGTCAGGGGCGTCGTCTCGGCCGGCTTGAGCACCACGGTGTTGCCCGTGGCCAGCGCCGGGGCCAGCTTCCAGCTGGCCATGAGCATCGGGAAGTTCCACGGGATGACCTGGCCGGCGACGCCGAGCGGCCGACCGCGACGGCCGGCGAAGGCGTAGTCGAGCTTGTCGGCCCAGCCCGCATAATGGAAGAAGTGCGCGGCGGCGAGCGGCAGGTCGACGTCGCGGGACTCCTTGATCGGCTTGCCTCCGTCGAGGGTCTCCAGGACGGCGAACTCCCGCGACCGCTCCTGCAGCAGGCGGGCGATGCGGTACAGGTACTTGGCTCGCTCCCGACCGGGCAGGTCCCGCCAACCCGCCTCCCAGGCCTGACGGGCCGCGGTGACGGCGAGGTCGACGTCCTCGGCCCCGGCCTCGGCGACCGAGGCCAGTTCCTCCTCGGTGGCCGGGTTGATCGTCGGGAAGTGGGCGCCGGAGCGGGGCTCCACCCAAGCACCGCCGATGAACAGGCCGTAGGTGTCCCGCAGCGACACGATGGCGGTCGATTCGGGCGACGTGGCGTACTCGAGGGTGAACTCACCGGGCTGGGTCAGGTCGGTCACAGCCGCCTCAGTCGATCGTGAAGTCGTCGGGCCGCTGGTAGCGGCCGGTGGCCAGCCAGCGTCGTTGCATCAGCAGGTCGTTGAGCAGGCTGGAGGCCCCGAGGCGGAAGCGCTCCGGGCGCAGCCACTCGGGACCGAGGGTCTCTCCGACGATCACCAGGTACTGCCAGGACTGCTTGGCCGAGCGGATGCCGCCGGCCAGCTTCAGGCCGACGGACCGGCCGGTCTGCTCGTGGAAGTCCCGGATGGCCTCGGCCATGCACAGGGCGACCGGTGGCGTCGCCGCCGCGCCGATCTTGCCCGTGGAGGTCTTGATCACGTCGGCCCCCGCGGCCATGGCCAGCATCGACGCCCGGCGCACCTGGTCGTAGCTGCCCAGCTCCCCGGTCTCGAGGATGACCTTGAGGTGGGCCCGGCCCGAGGCCTCCTTGGAGGCGACGATGTCGTCGAAGGTGGTGGCGAAGTCACCGGACAGGAAGGCCGACCGGTTCAACACCATGTCGATCTCGTCGGCCCCCGCAGCGACGGCCCGGCGGATCTCGTCGACGCGGGTCTCCTGGGGACCGAGGCCGGATGGGAACGCCCCGGCCACGCTCGCCACGAGCACACCGGTGCCGGCCAGGGCGTCGGCCGCCACCGGCACCATGGTGGGGTAGACGCAGACCGCGGCCACCGAGGGGACCGACCGGTCGGTCGGGTCGGGGTGCACCGCCTTGGCGCACAGGGCCCGGACCTTGCCCGGCGTGTCCGACCCCTCCAGCGTGGTGAGGTCACAGCAACGGATGGCGAGTTCGAGCGCGGCGGCCTTGGTCTCGCGCTTGATCGACCGGCCCGCCAGGGAGGCGGCCCGGGCCTCGAGGCCCACGGCGTCGACCGGGGTCACCCGAACGCTCACCCCGCCCACGGGTGGTATGGAAAGGCGCTCGACGGGCGCCAGGTCGGTGTCGGCCACGTTTGGACCGTACCAGCGCCTCCTGAGCCATGATTCGGGCCATGGACACCACCGTGGTCGACCACCCCCTCGCCGCCGAACGACTGACCACGATGCGGGACGAGGACACCCCCCGGCCCGTGTTCCGGCGGGCCCTGTCGGAGCTGTCGTGGCTCCTGGTCTACGAGGCGACCCGCGATCTGCAGGTCACGACCTTCCCGGTGCAGACGCCGCTGGCCCCGGCCACCGGGACCCGCATCGACCCCGTGCCCCTGATCGTGCCCGTCCTCCGGGCCGGCCTGGGGATGCTCGACGCCGCCTTCACGATGCTGCCGAACGCCGAGGTCGGTTTCGTCGGCCTCCGCCGCGACGAGGTGACCCACGACTCCAAGGAGTACATGACCACGGTGCCCGACGACCTCGACGGGAGGCCGGTCATCATCCTCGACCCGATGCTGGCCACCGGCGGCTCGCTGGTGCACACCGTCGAGATCATCGAGCGCTCGAACCCCGGCCCGATCATCGTGGTCTGCGTGCTGGCCGCCCCCGAGGGCATCGCCCACTTCGCCGAGCACTGCCCCGGTGCCCGGGTGGTCACCGCCAGCGTGGACGAGCGCCTCAACGACGTCGCGTTCATCGTCCCCGGCCTCGGCGATGCCGGCGACCGCCAGTTCGGGGTGCAGTAGGCCTCTCGGCTCAGTCGGCCAGGGCCTGCTCCAGGTCGGCAACGAGGTCGTCGATGGTCTCGAGGCCGACGGAGAGGCGGATCAGGGCGGGGTCGACCTCGAGGGGTGAGCCGCTCGCCGAGAGGTGGGTCATCACCGAGGGCTGCTCGATCAGGGACTCCACTGCGCCCAGGGACTCGGCCAGGGTGAACAGGCGGGTGCGGGCGACGACCGCGGCCGCCGCGTCGGCGCCGCCGACGACCACGAACGACACCATCCCCCCGAAGTCCCGCATCTGACGGTGGGCCACGTCGTAGCCGGGATGGGTGGCCAGGCCGGGCCAGCGCACCTCCCCTACCCGCGGGTGGTCGAGCAGGAACTGGGCCACGTCGTGGGCGGCTCGGGAGTGGCGGTCCATGCGGATGGCCAACGTCTTGAGCCCCCGCAGCACGAGGAAGTCGCTGAACGGCGATGACACCGACCCGGTGGCGTTGCGGATGAAGAACATCTCCTCCGCCCACTCGTCGTCGTGAAGGGCGATGAAGCCGCCGACGACGTCGGAGTGCCCACCGAGGTACTTGGTCGTCGAATGGACGACGGCATCGGCTCCGTGCTCCAGCGGGCGTTGCAGATAGGGGGTGGCGAACGTGTTGTCGACGATGCAGCGGCCACCGCGCTCGTGGGCCAGACCGGACAGGGCGCCGATGTCGGCGATGGACAGCAGCGGGTTCGACGGGGTCTCGACCCAGACCAGGCGGGTCGCCTCCGTCCACGCCGCGGTGATGGCGTCGGCGTCTGACAGGTCCACCGCGGTGTGGGTGACGCCCATCGGCCCGTAGACCTTGTCGACCAGGCGCCAGGTGCCGCCGTACGCGTCGTCGGGGACGATCACGTGGTCGCCGGGCCGCAGCGAGCGCAGGATGGCGTCCTCGGCCGCCATGCCGCTGGCGAAGGCGAACCCGTGACTGGCTCCTTCCAAAGATGCGAGCGCGTCCTCCAGGACCTCGCGGGTCGGGTTGTTGGAGCGGGAGTACTCGTACTCGGCCTTGCCCGGCTCGTGCTGGGCGAAGGTCGTGGCCAGGTGGATGGGCGGGACGACGGCACCGGTCGCGGGATCGGGGTCCTGGCCGGCGTGGATGGCCCTGGTCTCGAAACCTGCCGGTCGCTCCGCGTCCGTCACGGGCGGGTCCGGGAGCCGGCGATGAAGTCGAGCACGTCGGAACGCGTGAGGACCCCGACGGGGTGACCGGCGTCGATGACGACGACGGCGGGAGCCTGCTCGAGCAGGGCCACCACGTCGTCCACGACCTGGCCGGAACCGACCGTCGGCAGCTTTGCCTCCATGACGTCGGCCACCGGACGGTCCAGCACGCCGGGGTTCCGGAAGGCGGCGTCCATGAGAGCCACATCGCGCACGGCACCGACCATCTCGCCCAGGACGACCGGAGGCTCGGCCTGCACGACGGGCAGCTGGGAGACGTCGTACTCCCGCAGGATCTCGATGGCCGTCCGCACGGTCTCGTCGGGATGGACGTGGACGAGAACGGGCAGGTCGGCCCGCTTGCGGCCGAGGACGTCGCCGGCGGCGTGCTCGCCCACCCGCAGGAAGCCGAAGTCGGCCATCCAGGCCTCGTTGTAGATCTTGGACAGGTACCCCCGCCCGCTGTCGGGGATGAGGACGACGACCACGGCGTCCGGCGGCAGCGCGCGCCCGACCTGTAGCGCGGCCCACACCGCCGTGCCCGTCGAGCCCCCCACGAGGAGGCCCTCGGTGCGGGTGACGGCCCGGGCCATGAGGAACGAGTCCCGGTCGCTGACCTCGACGATCTCGTCGACCACCGAGCCGTCGTAGGTGCCGGGCCAGAAGTCCTCACCGATGCCCTCGACCAGATACGGGCGGCCCGTGCCCCCCGAGTAGACCGAGCCCGCCGGGTCGGCCCCGACGATGCGGATGTCGGGGTTCTGGGCCTTGAGGTGGCGGCCGACGCCGCTGATCGTCCCGCCTGTGCCGATGCCGGCGACGAAGTGGGTGATGCGCCCGGCGGTCTGGCGCCAGAGCTCGGGACCGGTCGTGCGCTGGTGGGCCGCGGGGTTCTCGTCGTTCCAGTACTGGCTGGGTGAGTAGCCGCCGGGGCGCTCGGCTGCGATGCGCTTGGCCACCGAGTAGTAGGAGTCCGGGTGGTCGGGGGCGACGGCGGTCGGGCAGACCACGACCTCGGCGCCGTAGGCCCGGAGCAGGTCCATCTTCTCCGGGCTCATCTTGTCGGGCATGACGAAGACGCAGTGGTAGCCCCGCCGGGCGGCGACCAGGGCCAGGCCCACGCCGGTGTTTCCCGAGGTCGGTTCGACGATGGTGCCCCCCGGCTGGAGGAGGCCCTCCCGCTCGGCGGCGTCGACCATGGCCAGGGCCGGGCGGTCTTTGACGCTGCCCCCCGGGTTGAGCAGCTCCAGCTTGGCCAGCAGGTGGCAGTCCAGGTCGTGGCCGATGCGATCGAGGCGGACGAGCGGGGTCTCCCCGACCAGGTCCTCCAGCCGGTCGGCTACCTCCATCCGCGGCCCCGGGTCGGTGGCGGGAAGGACCCGAACGCCGCGACCGACGGCTTCGGGCGCAGGGGCGTCGGTGTAGAGGATGACCGGCAGGCCGGCGTCGTGGAGGGTCCCGGCCACGGCCCCGGCATCGGCCACCGGCCCGGTGACGCCGACCCGGCGGGGGCGGTGAGAGCGCAGGTCGGCCACCAGGGTCGCGGTGTCGGTCGGCTCGGCCACGGCGATGCGCCGCCGGGCTCGGGCCGCCAGGTGCTCGGGGGGTTCGTCGGCTCCGACCACCACCAGCGCGTCCATCAGCTAGGTCTACCCGATCGTCATCGCACCCGTTCTGGAACCTGTCGTTCGCGGCCCACCGCGAGTTCCGTGTCCCGAATCGCTGCTCACCCCGACAGGCGGTGGTCGAGGTCGGTGACCAGGGCGTCGAGGGCGGCATCGGCCCGGTGGCGGGCGGCGGCCAGGTCGCCGGCGACCGGTTCGACGACCTCGAGGTAGCACTTCAGCTTGGGCTCGGTGCCGCTGGGGCGCATGACCACCCGTGCGCCACCCGCGAGGCTGAACAGGAGGGCATCGGTCTCGGGGAGATCCGGGTCGTCGAGCAGGTCTCGGAGCGCTTCGACGTCGCGACCGCCCAGCGTGGTGGGCGGCTCCTGGCGGACGGCGGCCATGCGGGTGACGATGCGAGCCAGGCCGTCTTCCTCGTCGAAGCGGAGCGTCAACGGGCGGGTGGCGTGCAGGCCGTGCTCCTCGGCGAGGGCGTCGAGGCGATCGTGCACGGTCTGGCCCTGGGTCCTCAGATCGGCCACCAGGCCGGCGAAGGCCAGCGCCGCCCCGATGCCGTCCTTGTCATGGACGGCGTCACCGACCAGGTACCCGAGGGCCTCCTCGTAGCCGAAGACGAAGCGCCACTCAGGATGTTCGAGGGCGGGCCGGACGATCCACTTGAACCCGGTCAACGTCTCGGCGAAATGGACGCCGTGGGCGGCGGCCATCTTGCTCAGGAGCCGGGAGGACACCACCGTCGTCGCCACGAGCCGCTCGTCGCCATCGGTGTTGCGCAGGACGTGGTCGGCCAGCAGCGAACCGATCTCATCACCGGTGAGGGAGCGCCAGCCCCCGTCGTCCTCGGGGATCGCCACACCGAGGCGGTCGGCATCGGGATCGTTGGCCAGGATCACATCCGCACCGAGCGCCTGGGCCTGCGCCAACGCCAGATCGAGGGCGCCGGGCTCCTCGGGGTTGGGGAAGGCCACGGTCGGGAAATCGGGATCGGGCTCGCACTGGTCGACGACGACGTTCGGTGCCGGGAAGCCGGCCCGACCGAAGGCGGCCAGGAGCACATCGCGGCCCACGCCGTGCATGGCGGTGTACACGACGTTCACCTCCCGGGCGGCGACGAGGCCACCGGCGACCAGGGCGTCGAGATAGGCGCTGACGACCTCAGCCCCGAGCACCTCGATTCGGGCGTCGTCGAGGTCGGCCACCGCGATCGGCCCTTCGGCGGCGACTGCGTCGATGGCGGCGGCGATCTCGGCGTCGGCGGGAGGGACGATCTGGGCGCCGTCGTCCAGGTAGACCTTGTAGCCGTTGTCGGCCGGTGGGTTGTGGCTGGCGGTGATCATGACGCCGGCGTCGGTCCCGAGGTGGCGGACGGCGAAAGCCAGCACCGGCGTGGGCAGGCGGAGGGGCAGGAGCAGGGCACGGCCCCCGGCGGCGGCGACCACCCCCGCCACGTCCTGGGCGAAGACGTCGGACTTGTGGCGGGCGTCGTACCCGATCACGACCGTTGCTCCCTCGGGCAGGAACCGCACCAGGCCGGCCGTGGCCTGGCGGACCACGACCCGGTTCATGCGCATCGGGCCGGCGCCCAGGGGGGCCCGCAGCCCGGCCGTGCCGAAGGCCACGCGGCCGGCGAAGCGGCGCTCCAGCTCGGCCTGGTCACCCGCCTCGAGCAGGGTCCGCAGCTCGGCCCGGGTGTCGGGATCAGGGTCGAGGGCCCACCACGCTTCCGCCCGGTCGGCCACGCTCACGTCGGGCCGCCGTCCCGCTCGGCAATGGCCTCGCCGTAGTGGTCGAGGTCGAACCAGCGCACGGGCAGGCCGGCGCCGTCGGCCCACGCCACCTCGACGTCGACGCCGTCGGACGTCGGGCCGAAGACCCAGAGCTCGTCACACCGCATGAGCAGATTGTTGTTGGCCCGGCGCACGTGGTCCTTGTCGACCAGGCCGTAGAGGAAGTAGCCGCCCACCATCCAGGGGTTTACCGGTACCGCGTCGTGCTCGAGGACGAAGGCACAGATCCGCTCGCGCAGGTAGGCGGACTCGGCGGCATGGGCCGTGAAGACGAGCGGGCGTCGATCGAAGAGGGCCTCGGCCGGGTGGGACATCGATCCGTACCCTATGGGCGGTGCTGGAGGACATCCGAGAGGGCTGCTCCCGGGTCGCGGCCCGCGCCCACCATGTCCATCTCGTAACGGACGCCGTTCCCGTCCTGGCCGCCGATCTGGCCGCCGAGGGCCTGGGGACCGATCCTGAGGACCCGGCCCACCACGCCGTGGGGGCCACCGACGAGGACCGGGCCCGCTTCGTCCTCGCCCTCGACGCCGTCAACTTCGGCTCCGGCTGGTTCCCGGTGCTGCGCAAGGCCCCGGGCGCCTCCGGCTACCACACCATTGCCGGCGCCCTCCGGGACCGGGGCGGCGTGTCGGTGGCCGAGATGCGGTCGGCCGGCGGGGACTGGTGCGCCGAGGTCTTCGGCCAGGACCCCGAGGGCCCGGTCCAAGACCTCATGGGCCTGTTCGCCCGGTCATGGAACCGGATGGGCGAGGTCATCGACGGGTTCGGCTCGGCCCTCGACCTGGTGGCCGCCGCCGGGCACTCGGCCGACCGATTGGTCGAGCTGCTGGCCTGGGAGCACCGGATGTACCGGGACGTGAGCGAGCACGAAGGTGAGCGGATCCCGCTGTTCAAGCGGGCCCAGATCACCGCCGCCGACCTGGCGCTGGCCTTCGGCGGCGAGGGCCCCGGGCGCTTCGACGACCTGGATCGCCTGACCATGTTCGCCGACAACCTCGTCCCCCACGTCCTCCGCCTCGCCGGCGTGCTCCGCTTCGACGACGCGCTCCTGGCCCGCATCCAGGCCGACGAGCTCCTCGAGCACGGTTCGACCGAGGAGGTCGAGATCCGGGCCGTGGCCGTCCACGCCGTCGAGGAGGTCGTGGCCGCCCTCCACGCCCAGGGCGTCGGCGACGCCACCGCGGGCCAGGTCGACATGGCCCTCTGGCACCGCGGCAGCCGCCCCGAAGCCAAGGCCCACCCCCGCCACCGATCACGCACCACCGCCTACTGACCCTTCTCCATCTGGAACTTGGCCGTCGCCACCCGCCAGCATCTGCTCTTCACTCGACAGCAAGTGATCGACACCGGCGCCAGCCAACGGCAGATCGAACGCCGACTCGACGACGATCGATGGATCCGCCGACGCTCGGCTCTCTACTCGCTCCCGGGCGCCCTTTCCGACTGGGAGACGAATCTCGCCGGAGCCTGCCTCGTCAGCAGGGGCGTGGCGTCGCATCGGTCAGCAGCCGTGCTGTGGGGTCTCGACGGCTTTCGCGCCAGTCGCCCCGAGATCACGGTCCCCCGTCACCGACGAATCGAGCTCGACGGCGTCCGGGTACACGAGAGCACGCAGTGCGACGACCGATCTATCACTACACGTGGCGCTACTACGTCGATCACCCCGATTGCTCTGTGCCGAGCTACGCGCCGCCATCCGCTGAACCTGCGCCGGTTGCACCACACAAGTGTGGCGTGATCGACACAAGTTCGGGATCGTGGAGGGTCAGATCCGGCGGACCAGTTGGGCGAGGAGGTCGCCGAGGCGTTCGCCGGCGGTGCCGCCGGCGGCGAGGACCTCGTTGTGGTCGAGGGGGGCCGGGGCCAGGCCGGCAGCCAGGTTGGTGACCAGGGAAAGGCCGAGCACCTCGAGCCGCGCGTGACGGGCGGCGATGCACTCCAGCACGGTGGACATGCCGACGAGGTCGGCCCCCAGCGTCCGCAGCATGCGGATCTCGGCCGGGGTCTCGTACTGGGGGCCGTTGAGGCCGGCGTACACCCCCTCGGGCAGGTCCGGGTCCAGCTCGTGGGCGAGGGCCCGCAGCCGGGGCGACCAAGCGTCGGTCAGGTCGCAGAACCTCGGGCCGTAGGGCTCGGGGGCCTCCGGCCCGCCCAACGGCGACAGGCCCGTCAGGTTGAGGTGATCGGTGATGACGACCGGCGTGCCCGGGCCCCATTCCTCACGGAGCGAACCGGCGGCATTGGTCAAGATGATCGAGCGGCAGCCCGCCGACGCCGCGGTCCGGACGTTGTGGACGACGGCCGAGACGGGGTTGCCCTCGTAGCCGTGGACCCGCCCGAAGTAGGCCAGGACCGGCCGGCCGTCGGCATCCAGCGACCGGATCGTGCCACCGTGACCGGCCACCGTCGAGCGGGGGAAGCCCGGCAGCTCACTGGCGGGCACCTCACCGACGGTGGTCCCGATCCGGTCGGCCGCCGGGCCCCAGCCCGACCCCAGCACGATGGCGACGTCGTGCTCGGCGACCCCGACGGCCGAGGCCAGCGCGGCGGCGGCTTCGACGGCCAGGGCGTACGGGTCGGCAGGATCGGCCATGACGACCATCGTCGCGCGACCATGGCGGGACATGGGACGGTCGCTCACCCCCGCCGAGGTCGACGTCTTCGACCACATCCCCCGGGGCATCGCCGTACGGGCTCGCCTCTACCGGGTCCGCCACCTGCCTCCCCACGCCCACGGCATGACCTTCGGCCGCCGGGTGATGCTCCGGCGCGGCCACGAGAGCAATCGCAAGCTGATCGCCCACGAGCTGGTGCACGTCGCCCAGTACGCCGAGCGTGGCCATGTCCGGTTCCTCGTCCGCTACCTCACCGACTACGCCCGCAACCTGGTCCGCCTCCGCAACCACCGGCAGGCGTACCTGGCCATCACGGCCGAGGTCGACGCCCGGGAGGGGGCCGCCGTGTGGGTGACCGCCCATCCGGACCTGCTCGATGGCAGCTGACGGGCCCGCACTCGTCGGGCTGAGCGTGAGCGGCTCGCTCGACCACTGGGCCGATGCCGGCTTCGCCGTCGACGACGACCACCTGACGCTGGGGTCCGTGCGGGTCGGCACCGCGGCGGCGGGCGCGCTCACCGGGATCCTGGCCTGGTCGCTGTCGGGTGTCGACGACGGCACCATCGACGGCCTGCTGACCGTCGCCGCCGAGCCGGCGGACGAGGCGGCCTGCCACCCGAACCGGACGGTCGCCATCGACCACGTCGTGGTCGCGTCCCCCGACCTGGACCGGACGACCGAGGCGCTCGGCGCCTTCGGCGTGGAGCTGCGCCGGATCCGGGACGCGGGCCGGATCGAACAGCGCTTCTTCCGCCTCGGCCCGGTGATCCTGGAGCTCATCGGACAGCCCGGCGACCACGGCGTGGGCCCCGCCACGTTCTGGGGCCTCGCCCTCACGGTCGACGACATCGAGGCGACCGCGGCCCTCCTCGGCGACGACCTGGGGCCGGTGACCGAGGCCGTGCAGCCGGGGCGTCGCATCGCCACACTGCGCCACGAGGCCCTCAGGATCCCGGTACCGATCGCCTTCCTCAGCCCGGCCCCAGCCCGCTCGGCGCCGCCGTAGGGTGGCGCCGTGCTCGATCACGTCTTCACCGACGCCATCGGCGCCCTCCGTGACGTCTTCGAGAACAACCTCCTCGAGCGCCAAGCCTTCGAGGAGCGCTTTCAGGCCGATGTCCTGCTCGGTGACCTGACCTGGCAGACCAGCTACGGCCTCCCCGGCGAGGGCCTGCCGCCCCGGGTTCGGGCCGACATCACCCTCGAGTGGCCGACCTGGGCCCAGACCGCGTATCGCTCGTGGTACATCGGCGAGGAGTTCGACGAGGGCCCGACCATCCAGATCGAGATCGTGCTGCGCATCCAGCGCCTGTCGGCCGAGCCCGACCCGAAGGCCATCCTGGACGTGCTCCCCGAGGAGAGCCCGGCCATCGGCTCGCTGCCCCTGGAACGGTCGGCGCCGACGCTGGAGACGCTCTACGCCCGCGAGCTCGACGATCGCCAGTGGGCCATCGAGTTCAGCTACGAGGGCCTCTACCTGCTCGACAACAAGACGCTGGAGGACGGCTCCGCCCTCGACGAGGACTTCGCCGCCATGGGGGGATGGATCGCCTCGACCCTCGTGCGCCTGGGCGACCTGAACCTGAACTACCTGCCCGCAGAAGGCGACGGCTGAGTTGAACGCGGCCGGCGGCGATGCCGTCCTCTACGCCGTGGCCGACCGGGTCGCCACGATCACCATCGACCGGCCCGAGGCCCGCAACGCCCTGAACTCCGAGGTCCTTCGCCTGCTGCCCCGCTACCTCCTCGAGGCCGAAGCCGACGACGGGGTCGACGTGATCATCCTCACCGGGACCGACCCGGCGTTCAGCGCCGGCGTCGACCTCAAGGAGGCCGCCGCTGGTGGCCAAGGCGACGCCGACGACGCCATCGGGGCCGTGGTCGAGTCCCGGCAGGGCCCGTTCCCGCCCCACACCAAGCCCCTCATCGGCGCCGTGAACGGCGTCGCCGTGACCGGTGGGCTGGAGGTGGCCCTGGGCTGTGACTTCCTCGTCGCCTCCGACCAGGCCCGGTTCGCCGACACCCACGCCCGGGTCGGGGTCATGCCCGGCTGGGGGCTGACCGTCATGCTGCCCCAGGCCATCGGCGTTCGCCGGGCCCGGGAGATGAGCACCACCGGCAACTACGTCGACGCCGAGCAGGCGCTGGCGTGGGGCCTGGTCAACCACGTCGTGCGTCACGACGAGCTCCTCCCCTTCTGCCGGGCCCTGGCCGCCGACATCGTCTCCAACGACCAGCCGGGGGTGCGCCAGATCCTGGGCACCTACCAACAGGTGGTGGCCACCACGGTGGCCGAGGGGTGGGAGATCGAGGGCCGGCGAGCGGCGGCGTGGCCGGGCAACCGATGGGACCCGGAGGAGATCGCCAAACGGCGTCAGGCCGTCGTCGACCGGGGCCGGTCCCAGCAGGCCTGAGCCCCGCCTAGTCGAACCCCGGCTCGGGCAGGAGATCCTGGTACTCGGGCTCCCGCTTGTCGGCCTGGGCGGCGAAGGCCTCCATCATGTCGAAGCCCTGGAACATGCCGGTCTGCCACGTGGCGACGTAGTTCAGGCCGTCGGCCACCGTGTGGTCCCGGCCGTAGGTGATCATCTCCTTCGTGCCCCAGACGGCGAGCGGGCTCTGGGCCGCGATCTCCGCCGCGATCTCCAGCACGCCGGCGACCAGGTCGTCGTGGGTGTCGAAGAGCTGGTTGACCAACCCGACCTCGACGGCTCGTCGGGCGCTCATCCGCCGGCCGGTGTAGGCGTACTCGCGGGCCACGCCCTCGGGGATCAGCTTGGGCAACCGCTGCAGCGTGCCCACGTCGGCCGTCATGCCGATGTTGGTCTCCATGACCACGAAGAAGGCGTCGCTGGTGGCGTAGCGGCAGTCGCAGGCGCACACCATGTCCACGCCGCCGCCGACACAGCCGCCCTGAATGGCGGCCAGCACCGGCATGCGGGCCCGCTCGAGGGCGGTGAAGCTGTCCTGGAGGAGGGCAGCGCTCAGCCGCAGCTGGGAGCGCTGCCGTCCGAGCTCGGCGTCGGCATCGGCACCACCCAGCAGCGACGACTTCCCCGTGAAGACGGACAGGTCCATGCCGGCCGTGAAATGGCGACCGGTCGAGGACAGCACGACGGCGCGGGCCTCCCCCGTGGCGCTCAAGCCGCTCACGATCTCGGGCAGCTCGCGCCAGAACTCCGGCGTCATCGTGTTGAGCTCGTCCGCCCGCTTCAAGATCAGGTGGGCGACCCCGCCGGTGACGTCGACATCGAAGCAGGTGTAGGCCATCTCGGGAGGCTATTGCCCTTCCGGCAAGGGCTCAGACCCGGCGAATCAGGGCTCCGCGCTCTCGGTCACCAGGATCTGGTCGACGATCTCGGTCAGGGGGATCTGGGGGCGGGCCCCGAGGTGGCTGATGACTTCGGCCGCGGCGGCCGAGCCGAGGCGGGCGCACGTCGGCAGGTCGAGGCCTTGGGTGTAGCCGAAGAGGAAGCCCGAGGCGTAGAGGTCGCCGGCCCCGGTGGTGTCGAGGACCTCGGTCGGTTCGGCCGGGATGCGCAGCGTCTCGTCGGCGGTGACCACGACCGATCCCTGCTCGGAGCGGGTGAGCACGGCGATCTCGCAGTGGTTGCGGACGTCCTCGATGGCGTCCTCGAAGCCGTCGCCGGGGTACAGCGAGCAGATCTCGTGCTCGTTGGCGAAGAGGATGTCGACCCGCTCATCGACCAGGCGGAGGAAGTCCTCCCGGTGGCGTTCGACGCAGAGGCCGTCGGAGAGGGCGAAGGACACCTTGCCGCCGGCCTCGCGCGCCCGGTCGAACGCCTTCTTGATCGCTTCGATGGTCTGGGGCATGTCCCAGAGGTAGCCCTCGCAGTAGACGACCTTGCTGGAGGCCACGAGGGCCTCGTCCACGTTGGCCGGGTCGACCAGCGACGAGATGCCCAGGTAGGTGCTCATGGAGCGCTGGGCATCGGGCGTGACGAGGATGAGGCAGCGGGCCGTCGAAGGTCCCTCGGTCCCTGCGGGCACGTCGTAGTCGACGCCGCAGGCCCGGATGTCGTGGCGGAAGATCTCGCCCAGCTGGTCGTCCCGGACGGTGCCGATGAAGGCCGCCCGCCCACCGAAGGAGGCCACGCCGGCCACCGTGTTGGCCGCGGAGCCACCGGACGTCTCCGCCGCCGGGCCCATCGCGTCGTACAGCAGGTGGGCCCGCTGCTCGTCGATGAGGGTCATGCCGCCCTTGTCGATCCCCCACTCCTCGACGAAGGCATCATCGGCGTGGGTGATGGCGTCCACGATGGCGCTGCCGAGGCCCACCACGTCATAGGTCTTGTCACTCATGAGGCGCGCGAGGCTAAGGGGCCACCGGCGGTTCCGCCCAATGGACGCCGCCCGGAGGCCGGTCGCCCGGCGTCGCTACCCTCGCCGGGTGCCCGACGACAACTCTGACCCGTATCGCCTCCCGCGCACGGTCGTGCCGTCCCGGTACGACCTGACGTTGCGCCCGGACCTCGACGGCGCGGCCTTCACCGGCAGCGTCCGCATCGAGGTGGCCGTCGAGGAGCCCACGGCCACGGTCGTGCTGAACGCGGCTGACCTCGGGATCGACGAAGCGGTGGTCGTGGCCGGCGACACCCGCCACGCCGCTCGTCTCGAGCTGGACGAGTCGACCGAGCGGATCCACCTCCACCTCGACGAGCCCCTCGCGGTGGGCGGTGCCGTCGTCGAGTTGGCCTTCACCGGCGTGCTGAACGACCAGCTCAAGGGCTTCTACCGCAGCACCTTCACCGACGACGGCGGCCACGAGCGGGTCCTGGCCACGACCCAGTTCGAGGCCACCGACGCCCGACGGGCCTTTCCCTGCTGGGACGAGCCGGAGTTCAAGGCCACCTTCGCCGTCACCCTCGAGGTCCCCGACGACCTGCTGGCGGTGTCCAACGCCCGCGAGGTGGCCCGTCAACCGCTCGAGGACGGCTGGGTCCGGGTCCACTTCGCCGAGACCATGGTCATGTCGACCTACCTGGTCGCCTTCGTGGTCGGTCCCCTCGAGGTGACCGATTCGGTCCCCGCGGGCGGGGTCGACCTCCGCATCGTCCACCCCGTGGGCAAGGGCCAGCTGACCCACTACGCGCTCGATGTCGGGGCCTTCTGCCTCGATCACTTGGCCGGCTGGTACGACATCGCCTACCCGGGCGACAAGCTGGACCTGGTCGCCATCCCCGACTTCGCCTTCGGGGCCATGGAGAACCTCGGCTGTGTGACCTTCCGCGAGATCCTGCTCCTGGTCGACCCCAGCACCGCCACCCAGCCCGAGCTGCAGAACGTGGTCGACGTCATCGCCCATGAGCTGGCCCACATGTGGTTCGGCGACCTGGTGACCATGCGCTGGTGGAACGGGATCTGGCTCAACGAGGCCTTCGCCACGTTCATGGAGATGGTCACGACGGACGCCTTCCGTCCCGACTGGGAGCGGTGGACGGGCTTCGGTGTCTCCCGCTCCGAGGCCCTCGACACCGATGCCCTGCACAGCACCCGACCCATCGAGTTCGAGGTCACCTCGCCCGAGGACGCCGACGGCATGTTCGACGTCCTCACCTACGAGAAGGGCGCCGCCGTGGTGCGCATGCTGGAGCAGTACCTGGGCGAGGACCGCTTCCGGGAGGGCATCCGCCGCTACCTCGGCGCCCACCAGTACGCCAACACCGAGACCACCGACCTCTGGGACGCCATCGAGGAAGCCACCGGCGAGCCGACCCGGCGGATCATGGACAGCTGGATCTTCCAGGGCGGCTATCCGCTGATCGGCGCCGCCCTCGACGGCGGGCGCCTGGTCCTGACCCAGGAGCGCTTCACCTACCTGCCCGACGCGACGCCGGCCCGATGGAACGTCCCCGTCCTCGTGGCCTGGGGCACCGAAGGGGGCGAGAACGGCAGCGAGCGGGTGCTCCTGGACGGCGATCGGGCCGAGATCGACCTCGGCGGACCGGTCGACTGGGCCCTGGTCAACCAGGGCGGCTCCGGCTTCTACCGGGTCGCCTACTCGTCCGAGCTGCGCACGGCGCTGGCCGACCGGGCGGGGACGGTGCTCGAGCCCATCGAGCGCTACCAGTTCCTGGACGATCTGTCCGCGGCGACGTTGGCCGGGCGGGTCCCGGCCCCGGACCTGCTCGACGTCGTCCTCCGGTTCGAGGACGAGACCGACCTCTCCGTCTGGCAACGTCTGGTCGGCGTCGTGCACGGCTTGCGCCGGCTGGTCGACGGCGAGGCCAAGGCCCGCCTCACCGAGAGGGCCGCCACGCTCCTGGCCCCCGCCTACGACCGACTCGGCCCCTTGCCGGTCGAGGGCGAGAGCGACCGGGACGCCGAGCTCCGGGCGGTGCTGTTCGCCGCGCTCGGCACCGTGGCCGAAGACCCCGACGCCCGGGCCCGGGCCGCCGAGCTCCACCGGGCCTATCTGAAGAACCGACCGTCGGTGGACCCAGCCCTCGCAGCCGCGGCAGCCGGGATCCTGGCTGACATCGGCGAGGTCGCCGACTACGACGCCTTCCTCGACCGCTTCAAGAACGCCGCCGACCCGCAGGAGGAGCAGCGCTACCTGTACCTGCTGGCCGACTTCGAGGACCCGGCGCTGTTCGCGCGCACCCTGGACCTGACCCTGACCGACCAGGTCCGGTCCCAGAACGCGCCCTACGTGCTCCGGCGGGCCCTCATGAACCGCGAGCGCTCGGCCGACGCCTGGGCGTGGATCACCGAGCACTGGGACGAGGCCAACGCCCGCTTCCCGTCCAACAGCATCCCGCGCATGCTCGGCGGCGTCCGGGCGATCGACCGGGCCGACTTGGCCGACGACGTCGAGTCCTGGATGGACGCCCATCCTGTGCCGCAGGGCGAAAAGCAGCTGGCCCAGGCCCGGGAGCGCATGCGGGTGAACGTGGCCCACCGGGAACGCTCGGCCGCCGCACTGGAAGTCCACCTCATGGAGCCGACGGGTACGGGGTGAACCCTTCGCGACGCCTCGAGGTCTTCGCCGTCGAGCCCGACGCCGTCCAGCTCAGCTGGGGCCGACTGGGCCCGGGCGATATCGCCGTGCAGGCACGGCCGGTGAGCGACGGGGCCACTGACGCCTCGATCGTGGTCGAGGCCGACGGCGGCCCCGGCGCGGTGGACCTGATCGGGCTGACCCCCGACACCGACTACGTCATCACGGTCGGCAGCCGTCGCCTCACGACCCGTACGGCGCCACACCCGGCGGGTCCTGAGCTCTATCGGTTCATGACCTTGTCCGACATGCACCTGGGCCAGGACCATTTCGGCCTGCGCAGCACCATGCGCGAAAAGGGCGACGTCGAGGAGCTGTTCACGCAGCGGTGCACCCGGGCGGCGTTGGCCGAAGGCACGGCGTGGGGGGCCAAGCACCTGATCATCAAGGGCGACCTGGTCGACCGGGGAGAAGCCGCCGAGTACGACCTGGTGGACAAGGTGTTGGCCGAGGCCGGGCTCCCCACCGAGGCCATCCCCGGCAACCACGAGGTCAAGCCGTACCGCGACGTCGAACCCGCCGACGCCTTCCGCCGCCTGGGCCTGCGCCTGCCGGACGACGGCCTCCTGGTGGTGGACGTCCCGGGGCTGCGGCTGGCGCTGGTCGACTCGACGGTCCCGGGCAGCAACCACCCCCACCTCGACCACGTCGTCCCCCTCCTGGGCGACGCGCTGGACAGCCGCCCGGCGATGGTGGTCGTGCACCACCACATGCTGCGGCTGCCGTTCTCGACCACGTGGCCTCCCGGGGCGCCCGCCCCGATGGCGAACCGCTTCCTCGACGCCGTGGTGGCCGCCGCCCCGGCCGCGCTCGTGGTGAGCGGCCACACCCATCGCCACCGGCTCCGCCACCGCGGCCCCCTGGCCATCGCCGAAACCGGCTCACCGAAGGACTACCCCGGTACCTGGACCGGCTACGTCGTCCACGAGGGCGGGCTCCGTCAGGTGACCCGCCGGGTCGCCCGCCCGGACGCCATCGCCTGGACCGAGCACAGTCGCTGGGCCGGCTTCGGCCTCTGGGGCCTCTGGTCCCGGGGAACCCTCCCCGACCGCTGCTTCACGCTCGACTGGCCGACCTGACCCGTTCAGATGAGGCTGACGACGAGGAGGAGCTGGGCGAGGTGGTAGGTGACCATCACCGCTAGGCGGCCGTGGCTGGTCTCGGCCACGAACTTGTTCCAGCCCAGGGTGGCGTCGGAGGCGTAGAAGCTCGAGGCCCCGGCGATGCCCCAGGGGTTCCCTGCCCCGAACGCGGCCACCACCATCAGCGAGATGACGCCCATGTAGGCCATGACGGGCCCGGCGAACTCGGCCTGGTCGCCGGCCTTCACCCGCCGCACCAGGGGAACGCCGACCAACCCGGCGCCGGCGACGACCACGACGAGGCCCACCGCCAGCAACGCGGGCTCCGGCCCGGCGAGGAGGAAGCCGACGACGTAGGCCACGTGGGCCAGGAAGAAGGACACGAGCCCGAAGAGGAACCGGTCCGTCGGCAGCATCAGGAACACGTCGCCGGCCAGTGACAGCACGAGGCCGATGATGAAGGCGATCTTGACCGACGGATCGTCGGGCGAGATGGCGATGGCGGCGCCGATCAACGCGACCATCGCCGCGGGCTTGCACAGCCACTCCAGGCGTTGGTTGCCGACCTCGACCGCCCACCAGTTGCCGAGCGCGTACGCGGCGAAGACGAGCAGCAGGCACGTCGTCGTGATCGTCATCTCAGGCTGCGGCTTCCTCCGCCGCGGCCAGGGCGAGACCGTCCTCCCAGGTGATCGACTCGGTGATCCGGGACCGCCACTGCATCACGTGCCGGGGCCGGTTCACGCCGAGGACGCCGACCACGCGGCCACCCCGGCCGAACAGGGCGACGAAGCGGCGCTCGTCGACCGAGCCGTGGACGACCCGAACCAGGTCGTCGGGTCCGGAGCGGCCCGCCAGCTGGATCTTGCGGTCGTACTGGTCGGACCAGAACCAGGGCACGGGCTCGAAGCGCTCGCCGGGGCCGTCGCCCGCCAGCAGGCGACGGGCCGCCGCCGCCCCCTGCTCCAGGGCGTTCTCCCAGTGCTCGACCCGCATGACCTCGCCGAAGCGGGCGTTGGGCCACCGAGCGATGTCCCCCGCGGCCACGACACCGGGCGCGGCCAGGCACGTCTCGTCGCACACCACACCGTTGTCCAGAGCCAGGCCGGAGCCCTCGAGCCAGCCGGTGGAGGGGGCCACACCGATCCCGACCACGACCACGTCGGCGTCCACCACCGAGCCGTCGGCCAGGCGCACCCGCTCCACCCGGTCACCTCCCTCCAACGCCTCCACACCGACGCCGAGGCGGACGCGGACCCCGTGATCCCGGTGGAGGTCTGCGGTCAAGGAACCGAGGTCCGTGCCCAGGATCCGCTCCATGGGTACGGGAAGGGCCTCGACCACGGTGACCTCGTGGCCCTGCTGACGACAGGTCGCCGCCACCTCGGAGCCGATGAACCCGGCCCCGACGACGACCACCCGGCCGGGGGCGGCGTCCAGGTCGGCCTTGATCGCGACGCAGTCGTCCAGCGTGCGCAGGACGTGGACCCCGGCCAGCCCGCCACTGCCGGGTAGGTGGCGCGGCGCGGCGCCGGTGGCGATGACGAGGCCGTCAAAGGGAATGGTGCGTCCGTCGGCGAGGGCGAGGCGGCGGGCGGTGAGGTCCAGGCCGGTGGCCCGGCAGCCGCGCTCCCAGTCCACCTCGAGGGCGTCCACGTCGACCGGGAGCCGGGCGTCGGCCAGGGCCCAGGCGCCCGACAGCAGCTGCTTGGACAGCGGGGGGCGGTCGTAGGGCGCCCCCTCCTCGGCCTCGACGATGACGACCGTGCCGCCGAAGCCCTCCTGGCGCAGCGTCTCCGCCGCCCGCAGGCCCGCCAGCGAGCCGCCGACGATGGCGACGGTTTCCAGGATCAGTCCTCGGCGATGCTGATGGCCTGCTTCGGGCAGCGGCGCACCGACTCCTCGACCTGGGCCCGCAGCTCTTCGCCCGGTGTCTCGTTCAGCACGTAGAGGAAGTCGTCGTCGCGGACTTCGAAGACCTCGGGGGCGATGCCCATGCAGATGGCGTTGCTCTCACACAGGTCGTAGTCGACGACGATGCGCATGCTCAGCTCCTCGGTGTCAGCCGCTTCGGTCCGTACGGCGCGATGCCCATCATGCCGCCTCACACCCACCTTCGAGGTCACCGCCCACGACCGGGGCCTGGTCGACGTCCTCGATCTCGAGGGTCATCTCCTGCGGGCCGGCGGTCCCGGCCCACGCCACCACCGCTTCCGGTGACTCAGAGGGTGATGACCTGGCGGACCACTTCGCCGCGCTCCATGGCCCCGAGGGCGTCGTTGATGTCGTCGAGGGCGATCGTGCGGGTGACCATGGCCTCCAGGTCGAGCTTGCCGGCCCGCCAGAGGCGGATGATGCGGGCGAAGTCCGAGCGGACGTCGGTCGAGCCGTAGTACGAGCCGACGAGGTGCTTCTCGCCGTAGAACATCTCGAAGGCACTCAGCTCGAAGGTCTGCTCCGCCCGGCCCACGCCGACGATGACGGCCATGCCGCCACGGCGGATGGCGTCGTAGGCGGCCCGCATGGTGACGGGGCTGCCGATGGCCTCGAAGGCGTAGTCGAAGCCGGCCCCGCCGGTGAGCTCGCCCTGCAGGGCGGCCAGGTCCTCGGGCTTCACCGCGTGGGTGGCCCCGAACTTCTTGGCGGTCTCCAGCTTGTCGTCGACCAGGTCCACGGCGACGATGCTGGCCGCGCCACAGACGCGGGCGCCCTGGATCACGCTGATCCCGACTCCGCCGCAGCCGAAGACCACCACGGTCGACCCGGGCTCGACCTTGGCCGTGTTGATGGCC
>DATDAH010000265.1:0-5568 GCA_036525535.1 Acidimicrobiales bacterium | reverse complement strand
GGCGACCCGGGCCGACGTCGAGGCCTCCGTCGACGCGCTGGCGGCCGTGCTGGCCGGGCTGGGAATCGGCGCCGGCCACGCCGTGGTCGTGGCCCTGCCCAACGGGGTGGGGATCGTGGCCGCCCTGTTCGCCGTCTGGCGGGTCGGCGCCGTCTACGTGCCGGTGAACCCCCGCTCCACCCCGGGGGAGGTCACCCATGTCGTGGCCGAGGTCGGGCCGGTGGCTGCGGTCACGACACCCGACCTGGCCGACCGCTTCGCGCTACCGGTGATCGTGGCCGACGAGGGGGGCTGGACGACGGAGGCCGGGGGCCCGGTCGACGGCGAGCGTCGGGACGAGGACATCGCCGCCATCAGCTTCACCTCGGGCACCACCGGCCGACCGAAGCCGGTGCTCATGCGCCACTCGGGGGTCTTGGAGCTGATCGACGGGGTCATCGGCTCGTTGCGGACCACGCCGACCGCTGGGCCGCCCCGACCCCCGATGCCCAACCTGATCCCGGTGTCGATGTCGCTGTGGGCGGGGATCTACCAGGTCCTCTTCGCCTTCCGGGTGGGCGCTCCGATCGTGATCCTGCCCCGTTTCGAGACCGGCGCCTTCGCCGCCGCCGTGCGCCGGTTCGGGATCCGCTCCACCGTCCTGCCCCCGCCGGCGATGGCCATGCTCAGCGACGACACCGCCATCCCGGACCTCGCCCCCCTGCGCTACGTCCGGTCGATCAGCTCGCCGTTGTCGCCCCTGCAGGCCCGCCGCTTCCGCGACCGCTTCGGCATCGCCGTGCTCAACGGCTGGGGTCAGACCGAGATCGGGGGCGAGATCGTCGGCTGGTCGGCGGCCGACGCCAAGGCCTTCGGCGAGACGAAGCTGGGCGCCGTGGGCCGTCCCCACGCCGGCGTGACGATCAGGGTGAACGAGGACGGCGAGCTCTGGGTGCGGACGCCGTCGCTCAGTGCGGGGTATGCCGACGGCGCCGACCTGTCGGACCGCATGAGCCCCGACGGCTGGTTCCGCACGGGCGACGTGGGCCGGGTCGATGCGGACGGCTTCGTCTGGATCGAGGGTCGGGTCAGCGACATGATCAACCGGGGTGGCCTGAAGGTCTTCCCCGCCGAGGTGGCCGAGGTCCTGCTCCTGTCCCCGGCCGTGGCCGACGCCGCCGTGGTGGGCGTGCCCGACGACCGCCTGGGCGAGGTGCCCTGGGCCTTCGTCGTTCCCGGCGCCGGTGCCTCGGAGCCGTCCGAGGACGCGCTGGCCGGTCTCTGCCGCGAGCATCTCGCCCCCTACAAGGTGCCCGTCCGCTTCGTCACCGTCGACGAGTTGCCCCGCAACGACATCGGCAAGGTCCTCACCCGCGATCTCGTCACCCGAGCCACGGCCCTCAGGGAGGGAGACTGACCGGATGACGCCGACCGCGTTGCTGATCGGGGGCACCGGGCCGACCGGGCCGCCCATCGCCGCCGGGTTGGTGGCCCGGGGCCATGAGGTCACCCTCTTCCACAGCGGCCGCCACGAGGTCGACGACGTCGCCCACCTCCGCCACCTCCACGGGGACGCCTACGACCGCGACTCGCTGGTCGACGTCCTCGCCGACGAGACCTTCGACGTCGTCGTCGCCAGCTACGGCCGGCTGCGGGTGATCGCCGAGCTGCTGGCCGGTCGGGTCGGGCGCTTCCTCTCGATCGGCGGCGTGCCCGTCTACAAGGGCTACTTCGACCCCGATGCCCACGAGCCGGCCGGCCTGCCGGTGCCCACATCGGAGGACGCCGTGCTGGCCACCGAGGACGACGACGGCAAGAGCTACCGCATCGGCCGCACCGAGGAGATCGTCTTCGAGCACCACCCGACGGCCACACACTTCCGGTACCCCTTCGTCTACGGGCCTCGCCAGCTGGTGCCCCGGGAGTGGTGCATCGTGCGCCGCATCCTCGACGGGCGGCCGTTCCTGATCCTGCCCGACGACGGCCTGAGCCTTGTCTCCTTCGGTTACGTCGACAACCTGGCCCACGCCCTGCTCCTGGCGGTCGACCGGCCCGAGGCGTCACGGGGCGAGATCTTCAACTGCGGCGACGAGGAGTGCCTGAGCCTCCGTCAGGTGGCCGAGCTCCTGACCGACGAGCTGGGCCACGAGTGGGAGCTGATCGGGATGCCCTCGGCGCTGGCGACACCGGCCCGCCCGCTGATGATGAACCACCGCACGACGCACCGGGTGATGGACCTGGCCAAGCTCCGGGACCTCCTGGGCTACCAGGACGCGGTCCCCGCCCGCGAGGCGATCCGGCGCACCGGTCGCTGGCTGGCGGCTCACCCGCCGGCCGCCGGCGGTGAGGAGGAGGCCGTCCTCGAAGACCCCTTCGACTACGCCGCCGAGGACCGCCTTGTGGCCTGGTGGCGCACGGCCACCGCCGATCCCCCCGACCTCGGCTACACCACCGAGCCCGGCTACGGCCTCGCCTACGGCGGCCCCGGCGCCACGAGAGTCCGCTCCGACGACCGCATCTGAACCGGCTGGGCGGGCGGACACCGTCCCCCTCGTTCTGGCGAGGGGGCAGACTGCGGGGATGGCTCACGACCGTCGCTTTCGCTTCGCCACCGAGATCCACCAGCCCTTCCCCGGCAAGACGTGGGTCGACACCGCCAAGGAGATCGAGGAGCTGGGCTACTCGACCGTGTTCTTTCCCGACCACTTCGACGAGGGGTCCGGCCCTCTGGTCGCGATGACGGTGTGCGCCGTCGCCACATCCACCCTCAACGTCGGGACCCTCGTGTTCGACTGCGACTACCGCCACCCCGCGGTGCTGGCCCGGGAGCTGGCCACCCTCGACCAACTGGCCGAAGGCCGCCTCGAGGTCGGCATCGGCGCCGGGTGGAAGAAGTCCGACTACGACCAGTCGGGCATCCCGATGGACCGTCCCGGCGTCCGGGTCGACCGGATGATCGAGCACTGCGCGGTCCTGAAGGGGCTGTGGGCGGATGGCCCGTTCAGCCTTGCGGGCGAGCACTACCAGATCGACGGCTTGGACGGCACCCCCGCCCCCTACACGCCGGGTGGCCCGCCGGTCCTGGTCGGCGGCGGTGCGCCCCGCCTCCTGAAGTGGGCCGGGGCCAACGCCGACATCGTCGGGGTCAACGCGTCCATCCACTCCGGCGAGGTCGACGAGGCCGCGGCCCAGGACGCCCAGGCCGACCGCATCGACGAAAAGGTGACCTGGCTGCAGGAGGGGGCAGGAGACCGCTTCGCCGACCTCGAGCTCAATGCCTGGCTGGCGGCGGCCGAGATCACCGACGACCCGGCGATCGCCGAGGCGGTGGCCGCCTTCTTCGGGACCGATGCCGACTCGTTGCGCCAGTCACCGCTGGCGCTGGTCGGCAGCCCGGGAGACGTGGCCGAGATGCTCCACGAGCGTCGTGACCGGTGGGGCTACTCGTACCACGTGATCCCGGGCGACAAGGCCCGCGACTTTGCTTCGGTGGTGGCGGACCTCACGGGCTCCTGACCGGACCGTCGTCAGACCGCGGCTTCGATCCGGGACACGGTGCCGTCGCTCTGCAGGACGTAGAGCTCGCCGTCCGGGCCCTGGCCGAAGGACTGCAGCTCGAAGTCGGGGACGTCGATGCCGAGCTCGGTGAAGTGGTTGGTGAGGATCGTGCCGTTGGTGACGATGCCCTCGATGTCACCGGTGCAGAAGTCGCCGAACAGGTAGGTCCCGTCGAGGGTCGGGATGGCGTTGCCCCGGTACACGTAGCCACCCACGATGGCGCAGCGACTGCCGCCGTGGTCGTAGGAGTAGACCGGAGGCGTGTGGTTCGCGGGGGCAGTGGCGCCGTTGAAGGGGATGTCGCCCTCCATGCGCCGCCAGCCCAGGTTGACGCCTCGGCCGGCATTGAGCCCGTCGCCGTTGGCGGGGAGGACGTCGACCTCTTCCCGCGCGCCCTGGCCGACGTCGGCGACGTAGAGGTCGCCGGTGTCCCGGTCGAAGGAGATGCGCCACGGGTTGCGCACGCCGTAGAGCCAGATGGCCTTGCGGCGGGGCGGCTGGTTGAAGAACGGGTTGCTGGCGGGTGCGGTGTAGTTCCGGCCGCCGGACGCGGCGGCCGGGTTGATGCGCAGGACCTTGCCTAGCAGGACGCGGAGGTTCTGGCCGTTGTTGAACGGGTCGCCGCCGTCGCCGCCGTCGCCCAGGGCCAGGTACAGCCGCCGGTCGGGACCGAAGGTGAGCTCGCCGCCGTTGTGGTTCGCGAACGGCTGATGCACCTTGAAGAAGACCCGGCGGGAGGAGAGCACGACGTTGGGACCCGTGCCTCCGGCCGACATGGCGTACTCGACGAGGCGGGTGTTGCCGTCGAGGTTCGTGTAGTGCAGGTAGAGCTTCGTGCCCGAAGGGTTGAAGGTGAGGCCCAGGAGACCTTGCTCGCCGCCCGCGTTGGTGAACGCGTCGATGTCGATGAGCGGGACCGGGTCGACGGTCACGTTCCCGCCGGTCACGTGCAGGACCCGGACGGTGCCGGCCCGTTGGGCGACGAAGAGGTCGTCGGTCCCGGCCCGGGTGGCCATGGCGATGGCGTCGGACAGGTCGGCAACCGGCTCGAGGGCGAGGTCCGGTACGACCCCGCCCTCCGGGGCCGCGCCGGCCCCCACGGCCTCACTGACGGGTAGGACACTGGCGACCACCAGCGCGATCGCGATCGCCGTGGTCCTCATCGACGGTTTCATGCCGGCCTCTCGGATCGCGAGCACCTCACGGTAGTTGCCGCCCTGCCCGCTCCGGTGGCGCCTCCGGCGACCGATTTCGTCGTGGATCGTGGTGGCGATCGCCGACAATGGTGGTGATGCAGCAGGTGGGGACACAGGAAACCGCGTCGATGACGGTCTTCCGGCGCCTGCTCGTCAACACCCTCGTGACCGGCGTGACCAGCACCTTCCTGTGGTTCGCGCTGACGTTCTGGGTCTACCTCGAGACCCGGTCCGTGGTGGCCACGGGCGTGATCGGTGGCGCCTTCGCCATCGCCTCCGCGCTCCTCGGGCCCTACTTCGGGACCTATGTCGACCGCCACCGCAAGCAGGCGGCGATGGAGCTGGCCGCGACGATCTCGGCCGCCTGCTTCGCCCTGGCCACCGTCGTCTTCTACGCAGTCGACGCCGACGACCTCCTCCGCCTCCGCAGTCCGTGGTTCTGGGTGCTGATCGGCCTGACCCTGTTCGGTTCGGTCGCGGGCCACCTGCGCAACATCGCCCTCTCGACGTGTGTGACCCTCCTCGTCCCCGATGACCGGCGGGACCGGGCCAACGGCCTGGTGGGCACCGTGACCGGGGTCTCCTTCGCCATCACCTCGGTGTTCAGCGGCCTTATCATCGGTGGGCCGGGCATGGGTTGGGCCTACGTCGTTGCCGTCCCGCTGACCGTCGGCGCGCTGGCCCACCTGCGGACGATCCACATCGAGGAGCCCGAGCCCGATCCCGACCGGGAGGGGGCGCCGACGGGACACGTCGATGTGCGCGGGGCGTTGGCGGCCATCCACGCCGTGCCGGGGCTGATGCTGGTGATCCTGCTGGCCGCCTTCAACAACCT
>DATDAH010000264.1:0-18836 GCA_036525535.1 Acidimicrobiales bacterium | reverse complement strand
TTCGCCGTCGACTTCGAGACCCTCGTCCGCTGCCGCCCGACGGCCGAGGGCTGACCCGGTGCTGTACTACGAGGACCTGCCGCAGGGATTCGTCTTGGCCGTCGAGGCGTCGTACCTGATCACCGAGGACGAGATCCGCGAAGTGGCCGAGCGCTGGGGCACCCCGTTCGACGCCGCCGATCCGGTCGCCCCGCCGCTGCTCATGGTGGCGATGATGTCCGCCATCGAGGGGCGGCGACCCACGCAGGATCGGGTGGCCGCGGTGAGCGCCCTCGGCTTCGAGCGGCTTGACCTCCACGTACCGGTCCGTCCGGGCGATCGCATCACCTCCTGGGGCGAGGTGATGGAGCGCCGGCTGTCCCAGAGCCGACCGGGCATCGGCGTCCTGTCGATGGAGGGCGGCCTCCGCAACCAGCGCGACGAGGTCGTCTTCTCGTCGGTCAGCGCCCTCCTGGTCCAGTGCCGACCCGCCAGCGACATCTAGGCGAACGCACCCCCAACGGGATTCGAACCCGTGTTACCAGCTTGAAAGGCTGGCGTCCTAGGCCGCTGGACGATGGGGGCCAGGCCCGGCAGGGCCGGTCGCCGAGGCTACCCGCCGGTCGTGACCGGCCGTCCGGTATCCGTCGACCGGGTCGACGATCTGCACGTGCTCGTCCAGGCCCGTCACTTGCAGCATCCGCACGAGGATCGGCGACGGCGCACGTAGGCGGAGGACCCGGTCCGCCGCGGTCAGGGTGCCGGCCGTCCGGGCGAGCAGGTTCAGGCCCCCGACGTCGATGAACTGGAGGTTCTCCACGTCGATGGTGACGTCACGGTCGGTACGAGCGATGACCGGCGCGAGCTCGTCGTCCACCGTTTGGACCTCCGAAACGTCGAGCTCGCCCCGCAAGCGGACCACGGCGGGAGTGTCGTCCTCCTCGGGGAGCACGACGTCCACCTGCACGAGGGGGCGGGATTCGGGCGGCATCAAGGCCCGAGGCGACGGTGCCGTTCGTCGTACCCCGCGTCCCTCCCCACCGGCCCCCCCTTTGGTGATTGCGGGTGTGTTCGTGCGGGGAGCATAACGCCTGTCGCGCCAACATGTCGAAGTTTTGCATAACTACGTCCAGATCTTGTAGAGGTTCTGTCCTGGGCTTTTCCGGGCTGCTGTGGCATGCTGGGCCGTCAGGATCCCCGGTCGATAGGTGGCCCTCCGTGGCCTTCCCCGTGCAGAGGCGTTTCCCGTGCTCACCGACGAGCGCCGCGGCGGCCCGCGCCTTCGTGGCCGAGGCCGTGGCCGGGCTCGACCTGGACTTCGACGCGCTGGTGCTGTTGACCTCCGAACTGGCCAGCAATGCCGTCAGCCACGCCGGGACCGCCTTCGATGTCATCGTCGACCGGACATCGGACGGAGTCCGGGTCGCCGTCGCCGACCAGGCGCCGGCCGCGGCGCTCCTGCCGGCCCGGGAGCCCGGCGGTGGGTTCGGGCTCGGCATCGTCGCCGCCCTCGCCGATCGTTGGGGCAGCGATGGGCAGGCATCGGGCACGACCGTCTGGTTCGAGCTGCCGGCCACGGTGAGCGCCGTCGTCGTCGCCCCGTCCAGCGGGCCGAGCGGTGAGCGGGCCTCGGCGGAGCCGACGTACAGCATCGGCGGGGTGAGTGGGCTGGTCGGCGTGGAGACGTCGACCCTGCGGGCCTGGGAGCAGCGGTACGGGACGGTGGTGCCCTTCCGCAGCCCCAGTGGGCGCCGCATCTACTCCCGGGACCAGGTCGATCAGCTGCGCTTCGTGGTCGCGCAGATCAGCTCGGGCATGAGCGCGGCGGACGCCCATCGCCTGCTCGAACAGCGGATGGACGCCGTCACCTTCGTGCCGTCGGGTCATCGACCGTCGATGCTCGTGCTGCTCGCCGAGCGGGACCAGTTCGCGGCCGACCTGTTCGAGTACTTCCTCCGGACCGAGGGCCTCGACGTCTGTGTGGCGCTCGACGCCGAGGAGGCCGCCCGACTCCAGCAGCAGCAGCGCCCCGACCTTCTGATCCTCGAGCTGCTCCTCCCGGGAGGGTCCGCCATCGACCTGTGCCGGGCGGCCGTGGCCGAGGGCATCCCGGTGTTGACCGTCTCGTCCATGGCGCTCCGCGACGCTGCCGACGAGGCGGGCGCCAGCGCCTTCCTCACCAAGCCGATCGAGCCGCTCCAACTGGTGTCGACCGTCCGGGACCTCATCGGCACCAGCGCGCTCACCGGGTCGGTGGGACCGCGCGCTCTCGATGACGCCACGCGTACCTAGCGGCAGCCCGGGCCTCGACGGCATCCTGGGCGGCGGCCTCGCCGCCGATTCGATCACCCTGATCTGCGGTCCACCGGGGTCCGGCAAGACGATCCTGG
The DNA here is from genome assembly GCA_036525535.1 of Acidimicrobiales bacterium. Taxonomy (GTDB): domain Bacteria; phylum Actinomycetota; class Acidimicrobiia; order Acidimicrobiales; family DATDAH01; genus DATDAH01. The sequence goes on along the minus strand of DATDAH010000264.1, from coordinate 16,467 downwards.
CCGAGCAGTACGTGTTCGAGAACGCGACCGCCGAGCGCCCGGCCGTGTACATGTCCACGGTCTCCGAGCCGTACGAGAAGATCATCCGCTACGGCCAGACCCTCGACTTCTTCGATGCGGGTCGGGTCGGCCGTGACGTGTTCTACGAAGACCTCGGCCAGCCGGTGGTCACCGACGGGCTGCCCGGCGTGGTCGCGTGCATCGACGCCGTGCTCAAGGACCGCCGTCCCGGCCTGCTGGTGATCGACAGCTTCAAGGCGCTGGCAGCGTTCTCGACCTCGGAGGCCGACTACCGACGGTTCCTCCACGAGGTCGCCGGACGACTCAGCGCGACGGCGGTGTCGGCCATCTGGATCGGGGAGTACGACCGGGACGACTCGATCCACTGCCCCGAGTTCGCCGTGGCCGACGGCGTCCTCTACCTCAGCACGCGCTCGGGTCTGGAGCGGGAGATGCGGGTCCTCTCCGTGCTCAAGCAGCGAGGCAGCGACTACAGCGGCGGGCAGCACGCCTACCGCATCACCGCCGGCGGCCTTCGCGTGTTCCCCCGTCTCGCCGATCCGCAGGACCTCTCGGGGTACGCGCTGGGCGAAGAGCGAGCGTCCACGGGGATCCCGGCGCTCGACGAGATCTTGAGCGACGGTTACTGGCCCGGTTCCTCGACCCTGATGGCGGGGCCGTCCGGTGCGGGCAAGACGCTCATGGGGCTGCACTTCCTCTTCGCCGGCGCCCAGTCGGGTGAGACCGGCGTGCTGGCCACGCTGCAGGAGAGCCCCGTCCAGCTGGCCCGCATCGTCGCGGGCTTCGGATGGTCACTCGAGACCCCGAGGGTGGAGGTGATGAGTCGGTCCCCGGTCGACATCTACCTCGACGAATGGGTCCAGGACCTCCTCGAGACGGTGGAGCGCACGAACGCCACCCGGGTTGTCATCGACAGCCTCGGCGACCTGCTCCTCGCGTCGACCGACGAGCTGCGCTTCCGGGAGTACATGTACTCCCTGCTGCAGCGCTTCTCCCGGGAGGGCGTGGCCTGCCTCATGGCCCTCGAGCTGCCCGAGTTGTTCCGGACGACGCGGATCGGCGAGCACGGCATGTCCCACTTGTCCGACAACGTGGTGCTGCTGCAGCACGTCCTCGACGGCAGCGAGATCAAGCGCGGCCTGGCCGTGCTCAAGACGAGGGCCAGCGAGCATGACGCCAGGATCCGGGAGTTCCGCATCACCCCGGAAGGGATCCTCCTCGGCGAGGCGTTCGCGCATCAGCCGTTCATGAGCTGACCACCCCCTGCAGGGTGGCTCGGGTGCGGCAGTAGCGTTCGGGGATGGGGCAGCGGCTCGTGGTGATCGGCGGGGACGCCGGCGGGATGACGGCTGCCGCCCACGCCCGGCGCCACGACGGGGACCTCGACATCGTGGCCCTCGAGAAGACCCAGTGGGTCAGCTACTCCGCCTGCGGCATCCCGTACCTGGTCGCCGGTGACATCGAGCAGTTGGAGGATCTGGTGGCCCGGACCCCCCAGGAGTTCCGGGACCGGCACAAGATCGACGTCCGGCTCCGCCACGAGGCCGTGAGCATCGACACCGATGCCGGCCTGATCGAGGTCCGGGACCACGAGCACGGCCGCACCGTGCGCGTGCCTTACGACCAGTTGGTCGTGGCCACCGGGGCTCGTCCGCGCCGGCCGGACATCCCGGGCGTCAACGGCGAGACCGTGCTCGGCGTCCAGACCCTGGACGACGCCCAACGCCTGTTGGAACGCACCCAACGGGCCGCGGTCCGGGAGGTGGTCGTCGTGGGCGGGGGCTACATCGGCCTGGAGATGGCCGAGTCCTACCTGCGGCTCGGCGCCAAGGTCACCGTTGTCGACCGGGCACCCGAGATCATGGGCTCCCTCGACCCCGACATGGCGGCGCTGGTACGCACGGCCATGGTCCGCCACGGAATCGACGTCCGCTGCGGCTCACCGGTCGACGCCTTCGAGCCTGGCTCGGTCCACCTGGAGTCCGGTGACACCGTGAACGCCGACCTCGTCGTGCTGGGCATGGGGGTCGAGCCCAACAGCCAACTGGCGGCCGACGCCGGCGTCGAGACCGGCGTCAAGGGGGCCATCCGGGTCAACGCCCGCCTGCAGACCAGCGTCGACGGGATCTGGGCGGCAGGCGACTGCACCGAGTCGTTCCACCTGGTCTCCCGTAAGGGCGTCCACATCCCCCTCGGGACCGTGGCCAACCGCCAGGCTCGGGTGGCCGGCATCAACCTGGGCGGCGGTTACGCCACGTTCCCCGGCGTGGTCGGCACGGCGGTGACGAAGCTCTGTGCCACCGAGGTGGCCCGCACGGGCCTCAACGAGCGCGAGGCGGCCGCAGCCGGCCTGGGCTACGTCGTGGGCAGGATCAAGGCCAAGACGCAGGCGGGCTATCTGCCCGAGGCCCGGCCCATCGTGGTGAAGATGCTGGCCGAGCGCGGAACGGGTCGCATCCTGGGGGCCCAGCTCGTGGGTGAGGAGGGGGCCGGCAAACGCATCGACGCCGTGGCTGTCGCCCTCAGTGCCGGCTTCACGGTGGAGGACCTGGTCAACGCCGACCTGGCCTACGCCCCGCCCTTCTCCCCCCTGTGGGACCCGATCCAGGTGGCGGCCCGCAAGGCCCTCGCCCTTCTGTGACTTGACCCGCCCCGTCCTCGACCGCGAGGCCCTCCTCGACGATCCCACGATCGCCGGTCGGGACTTCTGTGCGGCCTACACGGCGGCGGTCGACGACTGGCTCCGGGCCCTGTTCGCCGAGGCGGTCCCGGAGGCCAAGGGGCTCGCCCTCGTGGCGGTCGGCGGCTACGGCCGGGCCGAGCTGGCTCCGGGCAGCGACCTCGACCTCCTCCTGCTGCACGCGCCCCGCCGGCTGCCGGGGGGCGCGGCCCAGGCCCTCTGGTACCCCATCTGGGACACGGGCCTGAAGCTGGGCCACGCCGTGCGCACGGGGAAGCAGGCCCTCGCCCTCGCGGCCGAGGACCTGGACACGGCCACCTCCCTCCTGACCTGTCGCCATCTGGCCGGCGAGCGGGCCCTTTCCGACGAGCTGGCCGAGCAGGCGCTGGCGCTCTGGCGCAAGCGTTCCAAGCGCTGGCTCGCCCAGGTGGCGGCGTCGGTGCACGAGCGCCACCGCCAGCACGGCGAGGTGGCCTTCCTGCTCGAGCCGGACCTGAAGGAGGGCCGAGGTGGGCTGCGGGACGTCCACGCCCTCGGTTGGTCCGAAGCCGCCCGACCGCAGCTGACCAGGGGTGATCCGGAGGCCCTGGCCGCCGCCGGCGACACCCTCCTCGCGGTGCGGGTGGAGCTCCACCGCCGGACGCGCCGGCCCAGCGACCGCCTCGTGCTGCAGGAACAGGACGCGGTGGCCGAGGCCCTCGGCTACGAGGGGGCCGACGCGCTCATGGCCGACGTGTCCCGGGCGGCCCGCACGGTGGCCTGGATCGCCGACGAGGCCTGGGGCCGGACCGAGTCGGCACTGGCCGGTCCCACCGGCCGACTGGCCCGTTCGGACCGCCGGCTCGGGCCCGGCGTGATCCTGCGCGACGGCGAGGTCCACCTCGAGGCCGACGCCGATCCGGCGCTGGTGCCCACCCTCGTCCTCCGCGTCGGGGTCGCGGCCGCTCAGCACGACGCCCGCATCGACCGGCCATCGCTGGACCGCCTGGCCACCGAGGTCCCTCCGTTCGGGGACCCCTGGCCCGAAGGGGCCCGTGGCCTGCTGGCCGACCTCCTCCTGGCCGGTCGTCCCGCCATTCGCGTCCTGGAGACCCTCGACCAGCGAGGTCTCCTGGTGCGGATCCTCCCGGAGTGGGAGCCGGTGCGCAGCCGTCCGCAGCGCAACGCCTACCACCAGTTCACGGTCGACCGGCACCTCTGGGAGGCGGCGGTCAACGCCGCCGCCCTGGCCGACAGCGTGCACCGCCACGACCTGCTCGTCATCGGGGCCCTCCTGCATGACATCGGCAAGGGCTACCCCGGTGACCACACCGACGTCGGCATCGACCTGGTGGAGCGCATCGGTCCTCGCATGGGCTTCCCGCCCGAGGACGTGGCCGTCCTGGCCGACATGGTCCGTCACCACCTGCTCCTGCCGGATGTGGCGACCCGCCGCGACCTGCGAGACGACGACACCATCGCCGCGGTGGCCGAGGCCGCCGGGTCGCTGGCCACCCTCGAGGTCCTGGCCGCGCTGACCGAGGCCGACTCGCTGGCCACGGGTCCTGCCGCCTGGGGCGCCTGGAAGGCGGGCTTGGTCAGCGAGCTGGTCGCCCGCACGGCCGAGCGCCTCGGCGGACCGGCCCACCAGGAGGCCAGTGGTCCGCTCCTCACCGATGAGCTTCGGGCCCGCATGGCCTATGGCAGCACCTACATCCGCACCGAGGGGCGCACGCTGACCGTCATCAGCCGGGACCGGCCGGGGACGTTCAGCCAGGTAGCCGGGGCGCTGGCGGTCAGCGGCCTCGACGTCCTCGAGTCCACCGCCCACTCCGAGCGGGCGTCGGCCTTGAGCCGCTTCACCGTCGCCCCGTCCCACGGGGACAGCGTCGACTGGGAGAAGGTGACCGACCTCGTGCGCCAGGCCCTGGCCGGCGAGCTCGCCCTCGACGCCAAGGTGGCCGAGCGGGAGCAGGCCTACGCCCGCACGGGCGCCGTCCCCGAGGCTGACGCCGCCCCGCCCGAGGTCCGGGTCGACAACGCGGCTTCCGGCACGTCGACGGTCATCGAGGTCTACGCCCCCGACGCCATCGGGATCCTCTATCGCCTGACGAAGGCCTTCGCCGGCCTCGGCCTGGACATCCGGACGGCCAAGGTGCAGACCCTCGGCAACCGAGTCGTCGACTCGTTCTACGTGCGTACCGCGTCCGGCGACAAGGTCACCGATCCCGACCGCCTGGCGGAGGTCGAGCACGCCATCCTCGCCGCCCTGGGCTGACCCGGCTCCGCCCGAGCCGAGCATCGTCATCGGTGCTCCGCTCCGCTGCGCAGGGCCGGGTCTGTGGCGAGCGTGCGATCATCGGGGGATGCGCTTCTCGCTGTGGGCCTCCCTGAGCAATCCCTGGCCCGACGTCCTCGACGGCGTCCAGCACGCCGAGGCCACGGGCTGGGATGGCGTCTACGTCGCCGACCACTTCATGGCCGACGCCGGTGGCCCGTTCCCGCCCGACAGCCCGAACCTGGAGGCGACAGCCGTCGTGGCCGGGCTGGCCGCGGCCACCGAGCGGGTCCGTCTGGCCACCCTGGTCGTCGGCATCACCTACCGACACCCCGCCGTGCTGGCCAAGTGGGCGGCCACCGTCGACCACCTCAGCGCCGGCCGCCTGCTCCTCGGCCTCGGCGCAGGTTGGCAGGAGAACGAGCACGAGCAATACGGGATCCCCCTCGGCTCGCCCGGTGAGCGGGTCGACCGCTTCGACGAGGCGCTGCTGATCATCCGGGGCCTGCTCGACGAGCCGTTGACGACCGTCGACGGCGACCACTACCGAGTGAAGGACGCCATCGCCTGGCCCAAGCCGGTCCAGGACCATCTGCCCATCCTCATCGGGGCCAAGGGCAACCGCATGCTGGGTCGGGTCGCCACCTACGCGGACGAGTGGAACATGTGGTCCTCACCCCCGGAGCTGGCCGAGCGCCGGGCCGTGCTGGACCAGAAGTGTGAGCGCATCGGCCGGGACCCGGGTGAGATCGCCACCTCGACCCAGGCCCTCGTCTTCGTCCTCGAGGACAACGCCAAGGCCGAGGAGCTGCAGGCGGCGATGGGAGGCCGGCCCTGTGTGGCCGGCACCGCGGAGCGCATCGCCGAGTCAGTGGCCGCTTGGCGGGATGTCGGCGTCGACGAGCTGATCGTCCCCGACTTCACCTTGGGGACCGGCAGCCAACGGGCCGACGCCCTCGACACGATCATCGAGCACGTGGCCCCGGCGTTCCGTTGACTGCTCCGGAGCACGATCCGCCGACCGAGGTCGACCTGGTCCGGTGGAGCGAGGCCCTGGCGGCCATCGCCAAGACCGGGCTGGGCTTCAGCGACAACCTGTACGAGCGGGAGCGCTTCGAGGAGGTGCTTTCGGTCGCCGCCGACATCCGGGTGGCGTCGGGTCGGGCCTTCGACACCGAGACCCAGGTCGAGGAGTGGATGAAGCAGGTCGGCGACGGGGTCGCCGGTTACGTCACGCCCAAGGTCGCCGTCGGCGCGGTGGTGGGTGATGAGGACGGCCGCATCCTCCTGGTCCAACGCGCCGACTCGGGCATCTGGCTCTACCCGACCGGCTGGTGCGACGTCGGTTATTCGGCCTCCGAGGTGGTGCTCAAGGAGGTCTACGAGGAGACCGGGATCGAGGCCGAGGTGGTCGCCCCCATCGCCATCTTCGACGGCCTGCGGCTCGGCTTCACCGGCATCCCGCTCTACTCGATCGTCTTCGCCTGCCGCCCGATCGGCGGTGAGTTGAAGGCCCACCCTCTCGAATGCCGGGACGTGGGCTGGTTCGCCGAGGACGAGCTGCCGGAGCCGCTGGCCGGGGCCGATCTGTGGCGGACCCATGCCTTCCGGGCGATCAACGGCGAGCAGGTCCCGGTCTGGTTCGACCCGCCCCGCCGCACCCCGTGGCGTGAGCACCCCGTCGAGGAGGACTGAGATGACCGACCCCACCGCAATCGAGATCGCCGAGGCCGTCCGCTCTGGGGAGCGTTCGGCCCGGGAGGTCCTGGACACCTACCTGGCCCGGATCGACACCGGGAACGAGGCCCTCAACGCCTTCGTCCATGTGGACCCCGACCTGGCCGTCGCCGCGGCGGCCCGGGTCGACGAGCAGGTCGCCGCCGGCCAGGACCCCGGGCCGTTCGCCGGGGTCCCGTTCGGCGTGAAGGACCTGGAGGACTGCGCGGGCATGCCCACCTCGCACGGCTCGTTGCCGTACATGGGCCGGGGCGGGGTGGCCGCCGATTCGGTCCACGTGGCCCGCTTGCGGGCGGCCGGGGCGGTCCCGGTCGGGAAGACCGCGGCGCCGGAGTTCGGCACGCTCAACTTCACCAAGACCAAGGCCTGGGGCGTGACCCGCAGCCCGTGGAACCGGGACCGCACCCCCGGTGGCTCCAGTGGCGGATCCGCCGCCGCGGTCGCGGCCGGGCTGGTGCCGATGGCCACGGCCAGCGATGGCGGGGGGTCCACGCGCATCCCGGCGGCGTTCTCCGGCCTGGTCGGCATGAAGCCCAGCCACGGCCGCATCCCCCATCCGGGGCCGCAGGACAGCCAGACCTCCGTCTACGGCCTGTTGACCACGACCGTGGCCGAGTCGGCCCGCCACCTCGACGTCGCCGCCGGACCCGACGACCGGGACCGCCTCTCGTTGCCGTCGCCGGGGGTCGGCTATGAGTCCGCCATCGAGCGCGCCGAGGTCGCGGGCCTGCGGGCCCGCTGGTCGCCGGACATGGGCTTCGCCACGGTCGACCCCGAGGTCCTGGACATCGCCGGCGGCGCCGCCGAGGAGCTGGCCTCGGCCGCCGGCTTGGTCATCGACGACGGCCCTGTCCACCTGCCCGACGCGGTGAAGGTCTGGCTGTCGGCCGGGGCCATGGACATCTGGCTCGACCTGGAGCCCGGCATGTGGCCGGCTGTGGCCGACGACCTGACCTTCTACTCCCGTCAGAGCCTGGAGACGACCGAGAACTGGGTCATATCCCGGTTCGCCAACGTCAAGCGGCGCCGGGAGGCGCTGACCGAGCAGGCCGCGGCCCTGTTCGCTGACATCGACGTCCTGCTGACCCCGACGACGGCCATCCCCGCCTTTGCCGCCGCGGGACCACCCGTGGCGGTGGTGGACGGCCAGGAGGTGGTGGGGGCCATGGCCACGCCGTTCACCATGCTGGCCAACCTCTGCTGGAACCCGGCCATCTCGGTGCCGGCCGGCGTCACCGCCGACGGCCTTCCCGTCGGGCTGCAGATCGTCGCCCGCCGCCATCGGGACGAGGTGCCCCTGCGCCTGGCCCGCATCCTGGAGCAGGCCCGTCCGTGGCCCCGTCTCGCCCCCGCCCCGGCCTGACCCGGATCCTCGAGGTCGCCCCTTCGGGCACGCACGACCTGCGCCGGACGGTCCTCCGGGACGGGGGGGACGACGAGGTCGTCTTCGCCGGTGACGACGAGCGGGACACGTTCCACCTCGGCGCGGTCGACGAAGACGGCACGACGGTGGGCATCGTCACCTTCTTGGAGCGGGAGTGCCCGAACCGTCCGGATGTGCACCCCGCCCGGCAGCTCCGGGGGATGGCCGTGGCCGCCGATCGGCAGGGTGAGGGCCTCGGCACGGCTCTGCTCCGGGCCGGGATCGAGCGCTGCCGGTCCGAGGGGGTGGCCGTGGTCTGGGCCCACGCCCGCCTCACCGCGGTGCCCTGGTACGCGGCCCACGGCCTCCCCGCTGAGGGTGACGTCTACGTCTTCGGGGTGATGGGCCTCCCCCACCGCCTCGTGCTGACCGACCTGGGTTGACGATATAGGGATACCCCCCTAGGGTATAGGAATGGCTATGACAGTCGAACACAGCGATGCAGTCGTCAGCGGCCCGCACGAGGGCGCCGGGCAGGGCAGCCACGACGACCATGCCGACCACGGGGGCCACGCGGATCACGCCGAGGTGTTCCGTCGCCGCTTCTGGTGGAGCCTTCTGCTGACGCTGCCGATCGTGGCCACCAGCGAGATGGTCATGGAGTGGTTCCGGTACGACCTCGACTTCCCGGGGATCGCGCTGGTCGGGCCCGTCCTGGGGTCCGTCGTGTTCCTCTGGGGTGGCTGGCCGTTCCTCTCGGGCGGGGCCCAGGAGCTTCGGGCCCGGCAGCCGGGGATGATGTTGCTCGTCGCCATGGCGATCACCGTGGCGTACACGGCGTCGATGGCCACGAGCCTCGGGTGGTTCGATCTCGAGTTCTGGTGGGAGCTGGCGGCCCTGGTCACGATCATGCTGCTCGGCCACTGGCAGGAGATGAAGGCGCTGGGCCAGGCCGGCGACGCCCTGGCTGCGCTGGCCGCGCTGCTGCCCGACGAGGCCGAGCGGGTCCAGCCCGACGGGACGGTTGACGTCGTCCCCGTCGGCGCCCTCATCCTCGGCGACCTCGTTCTCATCCGCTCCGGGGGCCGGGTCCCTGCGGACGGCGAGATCGTCGAAGGATCCGCGGACTTCGACGAGTCCATGATCACCGGCGAGTCCCGCCCCGTGGCCAAGGCCGTGGGCGACCGTGTGATCGCAGGGACGGTGGCCACCGACTCGGCTCTGCGCGTGCGGATCGACGCGGTGGGCGACGAGACGGCGCTCGCCGGGATCCAGCGACTGGTGGACGAGGCCCAACGTTCGACCAGCCGAGCCCAGGTCCTGGCTGACCGGGCTGCCGCTCTCCTGTTCTACGTGGCAGCCGGTGCGGCGGTCGTCACCTTCGTGGCCTGGTCCGTGTTCGACTCGCTCGATGAGGCCGTGGTGCGAGTGGTGACCGTCCTGGTCATCTCCTGCCCCCACGCCCTCGGCTTGGCCATCCCGCTGGTGATCGCCATCTCCTCGGCCAAGGCCGCGGCCAACGGGATCCTGGTGAAGGACCGGCTGGCCCTCGAGCGGAGTCGGACCGTCGAGGCCTTCCTGTTCGACAAGACCGGCACGCTGACCAAGGGCGAGCACACGGTGGCCGGCGTCGCCGGCATGGACGGAATGACCGAGGACGAGGTCCTCGCCCTCGCCGCAGCGGTCGAGGCGGACAGCGAGCACCCGCTGGCCCGGGCCATCGTGGCGGCCGCCCCGTCACCGGGCCTCACCGCGACGAGCTTCCGCTCCCACACCGGCCGGGGCGTCGAGGCCGTCGTCGGTGGTCGGCGCTACAGCCTCGGGGGCCCGGCGCTCCTACGGGAGCAGGGGGTGGGTGAGCCCGTGGCGCTGACGGCCTGGGCGGACGGTTGGCGGGGCCGCGGCGCGGCGGTCCTCTACCTGATCGACGACGAGGGCGTCCTCGGCGCGCTGGCCCTCGAGGACGAGGTCCGGCCCGAGGCCCGGGAGGCCGTGAAGGCATTGCAGGACATGGGCCGACGGGTGGTGATGATCACAGGAGACGCCCGTGAGGTGGCCGACGCCGTCGCCGCCGAGCTGGGCGTGGACGAGGTCTTCGCAGAGGTGTTACCCGAGGACAAGGACGCCAAGGTGGCCGAGCTGCAGGGCCGAGGCTGGTCGGTGGCCATGGTCGGCGACGGCGTCAACGATGCTCCCGCGTTGGCCCGGGCCGACGTGGGCATCGCCATCGGCGCGGGGACCGACGTGGCCATCGAGTCGGCCGGCCTGATCCTGGCCCGCTCGGACCCCCGGGCGGTGGTGGGGGTCATCCGCCTCTCGCAGGCCGCCCACCGCAAGAGCCTCCAGAACCTGGGCTGGGCGGCGGGCTACAACGTGGTGGCCATCCCCGTGGCGGCCGGGGCGCTGGCGTGGGCCGGCGTGAGCCTGACACCCGCGGTCGGTGCGATCCTGATGAGCGTGTCCACGATCGTGGTCGCCCTCAACGCCCAACTCCTGCGCCGACTCAACCTGCGCTGAGCCCTCGAACTTGCGTCGAATACACCACAGATCTGTGGTGCTGTCGACGCACGTTCGGTCTGAGCATGGCCGAGAACCAGTCGGCGTGCTCGGCCCAGAACCGGCCCCTGTCTCCCGCCCAGTCGGCGGTCACGTCGCTCACCGATCGCGCAGGAAGCGTTCTACCTCGTCGACCAGGTCGCTGCCGTTGCCGTGGAGGGCCTGCTCGTCGAAGACGCGCTCCAGCTCAGCCACGTAGGTGGAGGACTCCTCGTCCTCCTGAACGAGCTCGTCCAGTTGACGCTCGTAGGCCGTGGTCGCGATCTCCAGCTCGGTCAGCGGGATCGTCGTGTCGAGGAGCTGGCCGAGGCGTTCGATCAGCGCCAGGGCGGCCTTCGGCGACGTGCTGCCGGGGACGTAGGACGGGACCGATCCCCAGAGGGAGATGGAATCGAGGCCGGCGGTGCGGCAGGCCTCGTGGAGGGCGCCGACGATGCCGGTCGGTCCCTCGTACCCGGATGGGCGCAGGTCGAGACGGGTGATCAGCTCGGCATCGTCGGCCGTGCCGATGACGGAGGTGGGCCGGGTGTGGGGGATGTCGGTGAGCAGGGCGCCGAGCGTCACGACCAGGGACACACCCAGCTCGTGGGCCACGCCGGTGATCTGCTCGCCGTAGGTGCGCCAACGGAGGTTGGGCTCGATGCCGTCCAGCACGAGGAGGTCACGGTCCTGACCGCGGATCTCACCCGCCCAGAAGCGGTTGGCCGGCCAGTCGATGCGGCGCAGGCCGCCGTCGTCGAAGGTGACATGCGGGCGGGTGTCCGTGAAGCTGTAGAACTCCTCGGGGTCGAGCTCCGCAACCAACTCGAGCTCCCAGACGTCCCGCAGGTGACGGACGGCGGTGGAGGCGGCGTCCCCGGCGTCGTTCCAGCCTTCGAAGGCGGCGACGAGCATCGGGTTCCGCAGCGGCTGGCGCCGGTGCCAGTGCACGTGGTCGAGGGAGGCCATCGCCCCTGCACGGTACCGGCGCGGTCGAGGCCCTTCCCCGCGATGACGATGATCGAAACTGCTCCGATGGTCCACGCTTGCCGTGACCAACGGACGCGTTGTGCTCAGCGGTCGACGGCGGTGCCGAGGTCGCTCGGGTCCACGGGGTAGCCACCGGAGGCCACGACGGCCTTGGCCCAGGGGCGGGTGAGGGCGAGGAGCTCGTCGTAGTCGTCACCCAGGGCGGCCAGCACGGCGTCGTCGCCGAGGTCGGTTGCCGTCTCGATCGCCTCCCGCACCTGGCGCCCGGCGTCGGTCAGGGTCTCTCCGTCGAGCAGGCCCCGCTTCTGGAGGCGGGCGACGGCGGCCGCCCGCTCGTCGTCGGTCCAGCCCCGGGTCCAGGCGTAGGAGTTGAGGGGGATGCCCCACCAGAGCTCGGTGAGCAGGGTGATCTCGATGGCGTCGACGCCGCCGGCCACCCAAGCCGCGTTGTGGGCGTCACCCCGGTACTCGCGCAGCAGGTCGGCGGCCCGCCAGAGGTCGCCGACCGGATCACCGGGCCAACCCAGCGATCGCAGCCCGGCGTGGATGGCGTGCCCGTTGGGGGTCGTGGCCCCGATGCCCTTGCGCAGCAGCTCCGTGGCCCGCTCGATCCCATCGGGCAGCGCACCGTCGTTGGCCTCGCTCAGGATGCGGGTCAGGCTCTCGGTCGCCCCTGCCTGTCGGGCGGCCAGGATGGTCTCCGGGTCCGTGGTCGCCCAGCCGGTCGTCACGGCGGGGATGACCGCATCGGGGCTGAAGACGCCGAAGATCGCGGTCACGGCTTCGCCGCTGAGCCGGCCCATGCAGCCCGACCGCGAGCAGAAGTACCCACCGAAGTAGTCGAGGCCTAGCCCCGTGTACCGGTCGTGGGCCTCCTTGGCGAAGTAGACGTTGGCGGCCAGCGGCTCGAGGGCGTTGCGGAGGCGGCGGGCGGGCGGGGTTCCGCGGTCGGGCACGCCGACAACCTACGCGGGACGCAGCTCGGGTCGCTCGGTAGGATCGCCATCGGCCCGTGAGCGACGAAGGGGATCGGATGGCCGATGGCGCCGTAATTCGGACGGTCGGGGAGCTGATGAGCTCACCGGTCGTCACCGCCGAACCCTCCGACACGGTGGCTGAGGCCTCGGCCCGCATGAACGAGGCGGCCGTGGGCTCGGTCGTGGTCGTCGACAGCATGCGGCGCGCCATCGGCATCCTCACCGAGCGGGACCTGGTGCGCTTCGCGGCGGCGGGCGACGCGGCTCGGGCCACCAAGGTGTCCGAGTGGATGACCGCCGATCCGGCAACCGTCGGCCCCGACGTGCCCGTCGGGGAGGCCTTCCAGTGGCTGTCCGAACACGGTTACCGCCACATCCCCGTCGTCGACGGCGACGACGGCGTCGTCGGCATCGTCTCGCTGCGGGACCTGCTGAAGATCGCGGCCATCGAGCCGGTCACCCACCCGGGGCACATGGAAGCCCCCAAGGGCCTGGCCGGGGTGATCGTGGCGGAGACGTCGGTGGGCGACGTCCGGGGCCAGGAGGGCTTCTACCACTACCGCCAGTACTCGGCCACGGACCTGGCCGAGAAGCGGTCGTTGGAGGACGTCTGGCACCTGATGTTCGAGGGCGAGCTGCCCACGCCGGCCCAGCGGGACGCCTTCCAGGCCGAGATCGTGGCCAACCGGGTGCTGCCGCCGACGGTCGCCGCTCAGCTCCCGGCCATCGCCGAGACGTCCGAGCGCTTCTTGCCCCTCGACGGCCTGCGCACGGTGATCTCGCTCGTCGGCTCGGCCCTCGACTTCGAGCCGTCGCTGGACGTCACCGCCGAGGAGCTGCGCCACAACGCCATGCAGGTCTGTGCCGTCGTGCCGACCACGCTGGCCGCCCTCTACCGCCTGCACCACGGCGAGCAGCCCATCCACCCCCACCCCGAGTTGGGCTACGCGGCCAACTACCTCTACATGATCACCGGTGAGGTGCCCGAGCCGGACCTGGCCCGCGGCATCGAGCAGTACCAGATCACCACGGTCGACCACGGCTTCAACGCCTCGACGTTCACGGCGCGGGTCATCACCTCGACGGGTGCTGACCTGGCGGCCGCCGTGGTCGGGGGCATCGGGGCGCTGTCGGGCCCACTGCACGGTGGGGCGCCCAGCCGAGCCCTCGACATGCTCGACGCCATCGGCACGCCGGACAAGACGGAGGCCTGGGTCCGCGACGCGGTGGAGAGCGGCGACCGGATCATGGGCTTCGGGCACCGCGTCTACAAGACCGAGGACCCCCGGTCCCGCCTCCTCAAGGGCGTGGCCAAGCGCCTGGGGGGCGACATGGCGGCCTTCGCCGAGAAGGTCGAGACCACGGTGGTCGACACCCTGGCCGAGCTGAAACCGGGTCGGGAGCTGTACGCCAACGTGGAGTTCTACGCCGGCGTGGTCATGGACCGCTGCGGGTTGCCCCGGGTGATGTTCACCCCGACGTTCGCCTCCAGCCGGGTCATCGGCTGGTGCGCCAACATCCTCGAGCAAGCGGCCGACAACCGGGTCATCCGCCCCAACGCCCGCTACGTGGGCCCGCCGCCACCCCAGCCCGTCCCCGACGCGTGACGGTTGCGGTCACCGAGGTCACCGCCGTCGACGACGAGCTCGTCCTCGCCTTCGAGCGGCTGACACCCCAACTCTCGTCCTCCAACCCGCCCCCGTCCCGGGAGGCGCTGGAGGAGATCGTGGCCTCGCCGGCCACGGTGCTCTTCGTCGCCCGGAAGGGTGACAACCCGATCCTGGGCTCGTTGACCCTGGCCCTGTTCCGCATCCCGACGGGCCTGCGGGCCTGGATCGAGGACGTGGTGGTCGACGAGTCGGCCCGGGGCGAAGGCGTCGGCGCCGCCCTGAACGAGGCGGCACTCGAGCACGCCCGGGCGGTGGGCGTCCGGACCGTCGACCTGACCAGCCGCCCCAGCCGCGAGGCCGCCAACCGCCTCTACCAGCGCCTCGGCTTCGTCGAGCGCGAGACGAACGTCTACCGCTTCGACCTCTCGTAGCCGCCGACCGGCCTGGCGATCGGGCGTACGGTCCGCTCATGGACGAGGAGGGGTTCGCCGGGCAGGTTGCGGTCGTGACCGGAGGCGCCGGGGGTATCGGGGCTGAGGTCTGTCGCGTGCTGGCGGCGGCGGGGGCGCAGGTGGCGGTGGCCGACATCGACGAGGTCGGCGCCCAGCGGGTGGCCGACGAGATCGGCGCACGGGGTGGCGAGGCGATGGCGGTCCGCGTGGACCTGGGGGCGGAGGACGAGGTGGCGGCGATGGCCCTGGCGGTCGCCGAGCGGTTCGGGGGCATCGACGTGCTCGACAACAACGCCGCCCTGACCGCGGCGGACGTGCTGGCCGAGGACGGCGCCGTGGTGGACATGGACATCGACGTCTGGGATCAGATGATGGCGGTCAACCTGCGCAGCCAGATGCTGACCTGCAAGCACGTGATCCCCCATCTGCTGGAGCGGGGCGGTGGGGCCATCGTCAACATGTCGTCCGGAGCCGCGTCCAACGGCGATCTCACTCGGACCGCGTACAGCGTCTCCAAAGCCGGGATCCAGACCTTCACCAAGTACGTGGCCACCCAGTACGGCCGCCAGGGGGTGCGGGCCAATGCGATCCTGCCCGGTCTCATCCTCACCGACCCCGTGCGGGAGCAGGTCCCGCCCGAGATGCTCGCCGCGTACGCCAAGACACTGCTGACGCCCTTCGTGGGCGAGCCCCGGGACGTGGCCGACCTCGTGGCCTTCCTGGTGGGACCCGAGTCCCGCTACATCACGGGCCAGTGCATCGCCATCGACGGCGGCATGTCGGCCCACACCGCCCGTCTGTCAGGCCGTGGGCCGGCCTGATCAGCGAAGACGGGCTGCCGCCCTGACATCCTGATGGCGGGTGTCGACCTGGTCGGGGGAGTACGGCAGCACCGGCTCCTCGGTTCCGAAGACGTCAAGGGTGTGGATGAAGCGGTGCACGCCCATGGTCTCGGCGCAGCTGAAGCCCAGTTCGATGATCTGGGCGGTGGTGAAGACCTCGGCCAGGCGGCGGTAGAAGGCGGCGTCGATGGCGTGGTGGTCGGCCGACAGCAGGTCGAGGAACGTGATCGCCATCCGCTCCTGGTCGGTGAGGTCGCTGCCGTCGACGTCGAGGAGGCAGGCCACGTCCTCGTCGGTGATCGAGTCGTGCTTGCGCGACTGCATGCAGGGCTGGCACTCGCCCAGCTGGGCACTACGGATGCGGATCAGCTCGAGGATGCGGCCGCCGAGGAGGGTGCCGCCGCCCCGGGCGGTGCGCTTCTCGTGGATAGAGAGGAGCTGACGGGTCAGGTAGGCGAAGATCTGGAGCGGCACCGGGGTGGCGTAGAGGCCGTCGGCCACGCCGTCCTCGATGATCCGGCGGGGCTCATCCGCCAGCTGGTCGATCGGGATGGGTTCGATGATCGGCACGCCATGACCTTCTCTCTGCCGCTCGCGGGCGGCATCGAGTCTGACAGACCGGTCGAGGCCAGATTTCACCAGAACGACGGGTTCGTGGGGTTGAGGTACAACGGGCGGCATGGCTGATCTGGTCGCCGTCGCCCTCGAGCACGTGAGGAAGGCCTGCTTCGCCCTTCCGGAGGTGAACGAGCGGCTGAGTCACGGGTCGCCGACGTTCTTCGTCCGGGACAAGAAGACCTTCGTCATGTTCCTGAACGACCACCACGGCGACGGCCGACTCGCCTTGTGGGTCGCGGCCGCCCCCGGCGTGCAGGCCGAGCTGGTGGACGAGGAGCCGGAGCGCTTCTTCGTCCCGCCCTACGTCGGGCACCGCGGGTGGGTGGGCGTCCGCCTCGACCGGTCACCGGACTGGGCCGAGGTGGCCGGCATCTGCGAGGACGCG
>DATDAH010000263.1:0-10212 GCA_036525535.1 Acidimicrobiales bacterium | reverse complement strand
GTCGCGGACTGCGCCGGCGCTCCTCGTCCCGTCGCGCTCATCAGCTACTCCTCCTGCCTTGCCTGCTTGAGGTCCTGCACGTACTCGTCCAGCCGGTCGAAGCTCTCGTTCCAGAACCGCTCGAACCCGCCGGTCCACTCGTGGACCGGTCGCAGCCCGCGGGCGTCAAGGCCGTACAGGCGCTGCTTGCCTGCCTTGCGGTCCCGCACCAGCCCGACCTCCCGGAGCACCCGCAGGTGTTTGGACGCCCCCGGCTGGGCCATCCCCAGCTCCTGGGCCAACTCGGTCACCGGCCGCTCACCCGCCCGCAGCAGTACCAGGATCTTCCGGCGCTGCGGCTCGGCGATCGCGTTGAAGACGTCCGACGTCGTCGCTGCTCGGGCCATGGACGCATCATATGCCGATATCGGCATGCGTCAAGCGGGAGGAATCAGTTGCCGCGGTCCGGTGACAGAAAGACCACGAAATGGTGGTCACTAATCCTCACTGATGGTCACTGGTGGTCAGTCCGAACTGGTCTCTGACCTGGGGAAACCCCGGTATCCCGGGGTTCTCGCGATCGGGTCGCGTGCCTTGAACGCCAACTGCCCCCTGCCGGCCCGCGGGAGTGGCGCTTGTCGATCAGGTACGCCTCGCCGAAACGGCGTCGGGCTAGAACTCAGTCGTGGATGGGTCGCGAGACAACGAGGACCTTCTGGCGGCGGTGTTGCCTCGTGCCGACTACGCCAGCCTCGGCGAAGCGGTCTACCTCAACCAGGCAGCACTCGGGCTCTTGGGTCGCCCGGCGGTCGAGGCCATGCACCGATTCCTCGACGACGTCGGCCGTCACGGCAACCTGCACCTCAGCGACGAGGACGAGGTGGCCTACCTCGGGGCTCTGAGGGCCCAGGCGGCGGCGGTGCTGGGCACCGATGAGAGCCAGGTCGCCTTGCTGTCCGGGGCCAGCGAGCTCCTGGGTCAGGCGCCGCTGCTGCTGGCGCCGCCCGCGGACCGCACCGTGGTGCTGGTCGCCACCGACTTCCCGGCAGTGACCCGCCCGTGGTTGCTGGCCGAGGATCGAGGCGGGCCTGGGGTCCACTTCGTGCTCGACACCGCGACCACGGACCTGACCGATGCCGTCGTCGCCGCGGTCGACGAGACGACGGCGGTCGTCGCCGTGGGCTCGGTGCAGTACGCCACCGGGAGTCGTGTCGATGTGCCTCGGCTCCGGGCCGCCACCGATGCCGTCGGCGCTCGGCTGGTGATCGATGCATCCCAGGAGGCGGGAGCGGAGCCGATCGACGCGGCCGCCTGGGACGCCGACCTGATCGTGTCGAGCGGGTACAAGTGGCTGGGCGGCCATGGTGGGGTGGCCATCGGGGCCATCCACGAGTCGTTGCTCGATCGCCCCCCACCGCTGCCGGGCTGGATGGGGACACCCGATCCCTTCTCCTTCGACGCCACCCGGCTGCTGCTCGCCGAGGGTGGGCGGCGCTACACGCAGTCGACGATGTCCTATGTCTCGGTGGCCGGGCTGACGGCGGCGATCACCGAACTGCTCGCCGTCGGTGCGGCAGAGATCTCCGGGCACGCCGAGACGCTCGGCCGCCACCTGCTCGAAGGGCTTCGGCCGTTCGGGTGGCGACCGTTCCGGGACCTGGACGCCGCCGGTGCCGCTCGCCACCTGATCTCGTTGGGGCGGGAGGGCGACCTGCCCGCCGACACGCTGTCGCGCCTGACCGCCGCCCGCATCGTCTGCGGTTCCCGCGGGGGACGGATCCGTGTCTCCCTGGCCCCCTACAACGATGGCACCGACATCGACGCCCTCATCGCCGCTCTCACCTCACTCCCTCACTGAGCACCCACCGGGCCGGGTCACCCGCCGGTCGCCCTAGCCGACCGGCACGGGGTTCAGTGCCCGCGGAACTCCGGTGTCGCCTTCGTCATCATGGCCCGGACGGCTTCGTGGCTGTCGTCCGTCGACAATCCGTGCAACGCCATCCGGATCTCGTCGTCGAGGTGCTCGCGCAGGTCCGACGGGGTCGTGGCCCGGCTGAGGAGGCGCTTCGTCTGCTGTGCCGCGATCGGTGCGACGCCGGCGAGCATCTGCCCATAGGCGAGGAACCGCTCGGGGAACACGTCGTCGCTGGCCGTGACCTCTCCGACCAGACCGAGATCGAGTGCCTCGGCGGCGGACACCATGCGCTGTTCGAGGAAGAAGCGCATCGCCCTCTCGTAGCCGAGCGCGGCGGTGACCGTGAGCGTCGCGCCGCCGTCGGGTGATGTCCCGACACGGGCGTAACCGGGATGCAGGCGCGCCGACGGTGCCGCGATGCGGATGTCGGCGGCCATGGCGAGGGAGACGCCGATGCCGACAGCAGCGCCGTTGATTCCGGCCAGGATCGGCTTCTCGCACTCGACGCGCATGACCGTCACGAAGGAGTCACGCTCGTCTGCCTCCGGTGGTGGATCAGCGCCGTCGGTGTCGTCGGTCTCACTCGCCTCGCTGAGGTCGAGACCGGAGCAGAACGCATCGCCGTTGCCCGTCAGCGCCAGCGCCCAGACGTCGGGGTCGAGGGCCGCGGCGCGCACCGCATCGCCGATCGCCTGGAGGAGCAGACCGTTGAGGGCGTTCTTGCGCTCCGGACGGTTCAGGCGAAGGACGCGCAAGTGGTTGTGATCCTCGACGTCCAGGACACTCGTCGGCATACCTCCCAGGATCCCTCAAGAGCCGCTCGTCTGCTCGCGCGATGCTCCCCCCACGGTGCTGGACGCCCCCGGTGCGTCTGACGACCACCGCGATCAGGTGGAAGATGACAACGCAGTGGCATGTTCGGGACCTCTGTCGCATCGCGACGCCGGCGTCCAACAGCTCAGGTCAGCTCCTTCAGCGGCAGCCCGGTGGTCAAGATGGGTGGACGGGGAGTCGGTGTCAGTCGCTGGGTGCTGGCCACTGGGGGCAGGTGGCCCGCGGGGTGCCGCCGATGTAGGTGGCCCACTCCTCGCTCGTGAGGTTGCGGCCCGCGGCCCGGCACGCCTGTTCGAGCCACGTCGCCGGTTCGAGGCCCAGCTCGACGATGGCGCCGTCGCGCTCCAGGAGGACTGACCTGCTGTCGGGCAGGGGGTTGAAGGAGCCCGGCCCGAGGTCGATGGCGGGACCGATCGAGGCCGAGGACGCGACGTCGTAGAGCCGCAGGCTCCCGCCTGCGGCGGCAACGATCAAGGTCCTCCCGTCGGGGGTGAAGACCAGCTCGGCCCCCGGAGGCGCGGCGATGTCGGGGCCGAGACGCTCGAGGGTGGCCGCGTCCCGCAGGGTGAGGGTGCCGTCGAGCTGACCGACGGCGAGCACGCGGCGGCGCCGGTCCATCGCCAGCTTGAAGCCGGGGAACGGCTCGTCGATCAGGTGGCCGTCGGTCAGGTCGTAGACGCGGAAGCCCTCGGTGCCCGTGATGTACAACCGGTCCCCGTCCGGGCTGAAGGCGTTGTCGGCGGCGGTGCCGGGCTCGTAGGGGATCTGGAGGGGAGGACGCGGGTCGCTCCCGGCCGGTTCGAGCGTGGTCACGTCGGTGACCCCGTCCACGTACAGCATGGCGACCAGCTCGTGGTCGAAGAGATCGATGCTCACCGACTGGTCCCGCAGGATGAAGTTCGAGCGGGTGAGCGTGAACGGCTCCGTGGGCCGGGCCAGCTCCTCGGTCGACTGGGCGAGCTCGCCGCTGACGCTGAAGAGCTGCACCTGGAAGGTGTGCTGGTGGTAGGCCATGTAGGGGCGGAACCCGGGTGGCACCGAGATCGGGGTGACCTCGCCGGTGGCCATCTCGAGTTCGTGCACGCCGTCGTCGTCGCTCAGGACCGCGTAGCTGCCATCCCGGTTGAAGATCGGTGCGCCGAGGACGTGGTCGTCTTCGGTCACGTGGCGAATCGCCGCACCCGCTCCGGCGAGCGACCAGAGGGCCACGGCCGAGCCGGCGCAGGAGGCGGCGGCGAGATACTGGCCGTCAGGGGAGGTCCTGACGATGCAGGCGGTCCCCGTTTGGGTGTCGAAGGTCGCGGCAGGCTCGCCGGTGGCGATGTCGAAGCGGCCGAGGATCCCGGATCCGAATGAGTCGGCGACGATCACGGCGTGGTGACGGGGATCTTCCACCAGGTTTCCGGCGAAGTGCTGCGGCTCGTCCCATTGGGCACGTCCGGTGTCGGGGTCGTAGGCCATGAGCTCCGGCGTGCCGTCGGCCATCGCCCCGCTGATGACCAGGGAGGCTCCGCCGTCCACGAAACGCAGGGCGTCCGTTGCCACCGCGGCGGGGAAATCGTCGCCCAAGGTGCGAACCCGGCGGCCGCTGTCCGGGTCCCACTGGTCGATCCTGCCGGAGCCGGACCCGACGTACAGCTCGTCGTCCCGCCAGGCGACCGCCGCTCCCAGCGCCCGCTCGACCCGCGCCGGCCCGATTGCGAGGGTGGGGTTGCAGCAGGGTGGCGGCCGCTCGACCAGCACCTCCCCCGACGGGAGGGCGAGTACGGTCACCCTGAACTGGTCGTCGGGGGTGAGGCTGACGAGGGCCGCGCGCGACCCGTCCTCGTTCACCGCCCAGGAGCTGACCGAGCCAGGAAGGGGAGCGTCCGGGATGCGCACCACACCCGACGTTGCATCGATGCCGACCACCTCGTCGACGGCGACGAGCAACAGGATGTCCGAAGGCAGCCAGCGCACGGACCGTACGGCGCTGTTGCCCTTGAGGGCGGGGAAGTCCAGGACGCGCTCGACCTCCCCGGTCGCCACATCGACGATCCGGACCTCGCCCGCCGCGGAGTCGGGCACAGCCAGCTGGGTCGAGTCGGGGGAGAAGGCCGGCTCGTCCGCGGGCACGATGTCGCTCGCCACGGTGACCCGTTCCCCGTTCGGATCGCCCTCGTAGCGCAGGAAGGCGTCCTCGGTGAGCAGCGCCGTGGCCAGGGCGTTGGTCGTGGCCACGGACGGGCCCCGACGGGCGGCCTCCGCAGCCAGCAGCAGCGACACATCACGATCGACCGGCGCCAGCCGCTCCGCGTCGGCCAGGATCCGGGACTGCGTAGCGGCCGCCGCATCACGGTCCGACCGGCGGCGCTGCTCCACCGCGAAGGCGCCCGTCAGCAGAGCCACGAGCAGCAGGATCGCCGCCGCCGCCAGCATCCCGCGCAGCCGGCGGTTCTGGCGGGTCTGGACCCGGGCGCGCTCCTCTGCCTCCTGTCGCTCGCGGTCGGCCAGCTGGTGACTGGCGGCGACGAAGTCGTGTTCGCCGGACGTCAGCGTCAGGGATCGGGCGACCTCGCCGGCCGCCACCAACCGGGTCCCGCGGTACAGGGTGGACTCGTCGGCGGGATCCGCCTGCCATTCGTGGGCGGCCTGGGCAAGACCTCGGCGCACTCGGATGGCGTCGCGGTCGTGGTCGATCCACGCCGCCAAGCGGGGCCATTCCCGGAGGAGCGCCTCGTGCGCCACCTCGACGGTGGGCTCGCGGGTGACCGGGTGGTGGTCGGTGACGATCAGGCGGTTGGCCCGGTAGGCCTCGATGACCGTCGGCGCGACGTCGGCCACCTCCGCGACGATGGCTCGTCGACGGAGGTCGTCGCCGTCGTCGCCGGGCGTCACCAACCGGGTGAAGAGACGGTGCACGTCGTCGCGTTGCTCGACGGCCGTCGCCTCGTAGACGTCCTCAGCCCGACGGGCCAGTGCCCCGCCGATGCCGCCCAGCTCGTCGTAGGCCTCCGTGGTCACGGTCGCGTTCTGGCGCCGCTCGAACAGCTCGGTCAGGGCGAACTGCAGCAGCGGTAGTGCCCCGGGTCGGCTCACGACGTCACCGACGATCGTCGACACCAACCCGGGCTCGAAGCGCACCCCCGCCCGTTCGGCGGGCACGACGATGGCGTCCTGCAGCTCCGAGGCCGACATCGGAGTGACCGCGAACGTGGTGGCGCTGACGACTGGTCCGAGGGCGGCGTGCTGGAGCGGCCGGTCGAACTGGTCGGCCCGGAGGGTCGCCACCACACGCAGCCCGTCCTCGGCCTGGGCGGCATGGGCCAGCAGGTTGGCGAAGTGATCCCTCCTTCCGGAGTCGGGTACGAGGGTCCACAGCTCTTCGAACTGGTCCACCACCAGGAGCAGCTGCTCGCCGGGTGCCACCAGCCCCCGCGCCACCTCCACGAGGCCGCCCGGTGTCCGCAGGCGGGGTCCGATCGTGGACTCGGCCTCGGCCGTGGCGACCCGACGTAGGGCGGCCTCCAGCTCGACGAGTGGCTCGGTCCCGGGCACCATCGAAATGACCAGCCCGCCGCCGCGGCGGAACCGCGGGACAACCCCGGCGTGGACGAGGGAGCTCTTGCCCGAGCCCGACGGCCCCACCACCGTGACGAACGGCTCGTCGGCGACCTGGTCGAAAAGCCGCAGCACCAGCTCCTCCCGGCCGCAGAACTCGCCGGCGTCGGCCTCCTGGAACGCCCGCAGCCCCTTGTAGGGGTTGACCCCCGTCATGGCCAGGCTGGCCACCGTCTCGGCGACCGTCCTCCCGGCGGGCGCACCGGTCGAGTCACCGGTCGTGTGGACGAGGTCGGGGCCAGCCGTGGCCAGGCGCCAGGCCATCACGAGCTCGGCGACCGACCCGAACCGGTCCGAGGGGTGGGGAGCCGTGGCCTTCTCCAAGACCGGACCGATGGCGTCGGCTCCGCTCACCCCGACGTCGAGGGGGGGCATGGCGTCGACGAACTTCACCCGCCCGATCTCGGACACGGTCGAGCCCGCGAAGGGTGCCCGGCCGCAGAGCGCCTCCCAGGCAACGACGGCGAGGGCGTACTGATCCGACGCCGGTGAGGCGGTGGCGTCGCGGATCTGCTCGGGGCTGGCGTAGAGCGGCGACCCGGCCGAGCGCAGGTCGAGTGCATCGTCGGTGCCATCCAGCTTGGCGATCCCGAAGTCGGCCAGATAGCTGTTGCCGGTCTCGTCGAAGAGGATGTTGGCGGGCTTCACGTCGCGGTGGACGACCCCCAGGGCGTGCGCCGCCGCCAGCGCGCCCCCGATCTCCTCGACCAGGCGCGTGACGTCGCCGAGGCCGAGGGGGCCGTCGGCCTCCCGGTCGGCCAGCGAACCTCCCCGCAGGAGGCGGAACACCAGGAACGCCCCGCCTGGACGCCGCCAGTAGTCGTAGAGGGGCACGACGTGGGGGTGCTCGATGCGGGCCACCAACTGGGCCTCGGCTTCGAAGCGCTGGACGAAGCGGGGGTCGTCGGCCAAATCGGGCTGCACGACCTTGACCGCCACCTCCCGCCCCACGCTGGGTTGCACGGCCCGGTAGACGGCCCCGAAGGCTCCTTCGCCGATGACCTCCGCCAGCTCGTAGCCGGGGACGGCCTCGCCGGCCGCGGGAGCGAGCGACGGGTCGCCGACCGTGATGCGCCGCTCGAGATCGATCAGCCCGTCCGACGGGGGCAGCCCTGTCTCCTCGGCCAGGTAGTCGTGGTATCGGCGGAATGCCCGCAACGCCTCCGCCTGCCGGCCGGCCAGGTACAGGGCCCGCATCAGCAGGTCGACGAAGCGCTCCCGGAGGGGTTGTTCGGCGACCAGCCGCTCGAGGTCGGCCACCGCCTCGGCGTGGCGGGAGCAGTCGATCAGCTGCTCGGCCCGCTCCTCGCTGGCGAGCAGGCGAAGCTCGTCCAGCCGGGCCGCCACGGGCCGCAGCCAGGACTCGTCGCCATCGACACCGAAGGCCCGCCCGGTCCAGAGCGCGAGCGCGGCGTCGTAGGAGGCAACGGCGTCCTCGCCGCCGAGCCGGCGGGCCTCGGCCAAGCCGGCCTCGAACTGCGCCGCGTCATAGGCCGCCCCGTCGAGCTCGAGGACGTAGCCGTTGTCCCGCGTGACGAGGTGGTCGGGCCCGATCGTCGCCCGAAGCCGCGACACGTAGGACATGGCCGTGCGACGGGCGCCCTCGGGCGCCATCCCGTCGGGCCAGATGGCCTCCACCAGCCGATCGGCGCTGACGACCACCCCGGCCTCGGCCAGGAAGGCCGCGAGCACCCGACGCTGCTGCGCGCCTCCCAAGGGCAGGGGCCGACCGCCTTCGGACGCGCTGACCGTGCCCCCGAGGACGGTGAATGCGAGGTCTACGCGGTCCTCCCCCTTCACGAGGGAAGTATCAACCATCGCGGATCGCCCAGCTGATCGGATGCAGCCGATGGGCACCGGCCAGGCCCTTCAACTCGGCCTCACGGGTCTCACCGAAGGCCAGGTCACCGCGCGACTCGACGATCTCACGCACCAGTGAAGACACCAGGATCTCCCCGCCCCGGGCCTGGCCGGCGATGCGGGCGGCCAACACGACGGAGTGCCCGAAGAGATCACCGTCCTCCATGACGGCCTCGCCCGTGTGCAGGCCGATCCTCACCCGAAGCAGGTCGGCGGGGTGCGACCGACCGTGGGCGTCGAGCGTGCGCTGGATGTCGATCGAGCACAGCACGGCGGCGCGTGCGCTGGGGAAGGCCAGCATGAAGCCGTCGCCCTGGGCCTTGACCTCGTGGCCGCCGTGGCGCTCGAGGTGACGACGGACGATGTTGTTGTGGAGTCCGAGTAACCGGACCCAGGCGACGTCCCCCAGCTCTTCGCTCCGGCGGGTCGACTGCTCGATGTCGGAGAACACGATGGTCAGGGTCCCGCCGCCGAAGAGGCCCGGCGCCATCGGGTCGGCGACGGCGGCGTCGGCCACGATGTCGATCGAGGTGCGGCGCAGTGGATCGGCGGCCACCGAAGGGGCCCGGCCGTGCTCAACCAACTCGAGGCGGCAGTGCCCGAAGGTGACGACCTGGCCCGGGGACACCCGGGTCGGGCCGGCCAGCTCGGCGCCGTCGAGCCGCGTCCCGTTCGTGCTGCCGACATCGGTCACGAACAGGCGACCGGCTGTAGCACTGAGGCGGAGGTGAAGGCGGGACAGCTCGGGATCGGCGAGGAGGAGCCCGTCGCAGTCCCGGCCCACGTCGACCGGGCGCCCGATGACCAGCTGCAGGGGCGTGCGGCCCGGTTCGGTGATCTTGACGGTCGGGCATGACCGGCGTTCCACCCCGCCAGCTTCCGGTCCACCGTCTGCAGAACGTCGACAGCACTCGACGATCGCCGTCGACGAGCCGCAGGCGGCGGTCGTCACCGCGGGGCCGGACGAAGGGAGGTAGTCCCATGACCGCAACCACCGACACACTCATGGCACCGAGCGAGACCGCCGAACCCTCGGGTGGATCGCGGTGCTCCTGGCCACCCTCGCGGTCGCCGCGGTCGTCGTTGCCGCCTTCACCGGCAGCGGCGACAACGGGGCGCTTCCTGTCGCCGGCTGGGGCGGACCCGCACTCACCTACTGCGGCTTGGTGGCCCTGAAGCAGAGTTGGGTGATCGAAAAGTAGAAGTCGGCGCGCTGGCCGAGCTGCTGCTGCTCGGCCAGCCATGCTTGGGCCTGCTCGCTGGTGATCCCGTTGCGTCCAACCACGAAGGCGCCCATGAACGGGAGCATGGCGGCTCCGTAAGTCTCAGGGTCGAGCTCGCAGGTGGCGAACGGATGGGCCTCCATCCGAACTTCCTCGAAACCCGCCGAGCGCAACCGGGGCGCGAGTGTGCGCGGCAGTGAGGGATGGGTGAGGTGCTCGTCCCAGGCGCGCAGCACCTTCTCGGTGAGGGCGGGGTCCTGCGCGTGCAGCGAGACCGTTGCCCAGTCGACGTCCCACACGAGGACCCGCCCGCCCGGTCGAAGCGCACGATGCATCTCGGCCAGTGCCACCGTCGGGTCGGGGACGTACTCGAGGACCTGCACGCACAGCGCGGCATCGAAGCCGGCATCGTCGACGGGTAGAGAGACTGCGTCTCCTGGGCGAAGCTCGACGCTCTCGTGCTCGACGCAACGACGCGCGGCGAGCTCGAGCATCGCTGAGCTCGAGTCGACGCCGACCACCGATCCGGAGCGACCCACCTCCTCGGCCAGCTCGGCGCAGAAGAAGCCGGGGCCGCAGCCGACGTCGAGAACGCGCTCGCCGGAGGCGGCGCCCAGCGCAGCGCGGACAACCCGGCGCCGGCGCACCGCGTCGCCAATCCGGTACAACGCCTCGACTCTCGTTGCCATCGCCTCGTCGAATTCGACTTGGGACATCGGCCCTCCTCACGTGAGTCGCCTTCTGGGCCATCGGGTCGCTCGCAAACCCCATCCAGACCACGAAATGGTGGTCACGAATGGT
>DATDAH010000262.1:0-3334 GCA_036525535.1 Acidimicrobiales bacterium | reverse complement strand
CTCGTCGGGGCCGAGGCGGACGACGGTGTCGACGGTCGGATCGAGGGCCAGTCGGTCACCGACCCGACCGCCCAGAGGGCCCTCGGACCCGGTGAGGACGACGATGTTCACCCGCGTACGATGCCCTCGTGAGCGAGTCGGATCCACCCGACGGCGACCCGGACCCGTTCCAGGGCATCCCGTTCCTCGGCGATCTGGCCAAGATCCTGCGCCAGCAGGGGGCCGTCAGCTGGGACGCCGCCGGTCAGCTCGCCTTCCAGGTGGCCACCGGCGGCGAGTCCGAGCCCAACGTCGATCCGCTCGAACGCATCCGCCTCGAGGAGCTGGCCCGGGTGGCCGAGCTCCAGGTGGCCCAGGCCACCGGACTCACCCTGTCGACCACCGGGCGGACCGTCACCGTCGTGCCCGTGACCCGCACGCAGTGGGTCCAGGCCAGCCTCCCGGCGTTCCGCCCCCGCTTCGAGCGCCTGGCCTCGTCCCTCTCGACCGACCCTGCGGAGGCCGCTCCGGAGAGCGGAGACCCGGCGGCGATGCTCGGGAACCTCATGGGGATGATGACCCCGATGCTGGTGGGCATGGCCGCGGGCTCGATGGTGGGCCACCTGGCCTCGACCTCATTCGGCGTGTACGACCTGCCGATCCCCCGCCCGCCGACCGACGAGCTCGTCGTGGTCGGGCGCAACGTGGACCAGTTCGCCACCGACTGGAGCCTGCCCGACGACGACCTGCGCCTCTGGGTCTGCCTCCACGAGATGACCCACCATGCCGTTCTCGGCCTCCCCCACGTCCGGGCCCGCCTGGACGACCTGCTCAACCGCTACGCCGCCGGCTTCCAGGCCGACCCCAACGCCCTCGAAGAGCGCTTCGGCCAGCTCGACATCAGCGACGCCGAGGGCATGGCCGGGCTGCAGTCCATGTTCAACGACCCGGAGGCCATCCTCGGGGCCGTGCAGTCGCCGGCCCAGCGGGACCTGCTCCCCCAGCTCGACGCCCTGGTGGCCGTGATCATCGGCTACGTCGACCACGTCATGGACAGCATCGGCGAGGGCCTCATCTCGTCCTACGAGATGCTGGCCGAGGCCCTCCGCCGCCGGCGGGTCACCACCGACGAGTCCAGCCGCTTCGTCGAGCGCCTGCTCGGCCTGGAGCTGACCCAGGACCAGTGCGACCGGGGCGAGACCTTCGTCGCCGGCGTGGTCGAGCGGGCGGGCAAGCGGGGCCTGGAGCGCCTCTGGCGCGGCGAGCGGGAGCTGCCCACCCCCGCCGAAGTCGACGCCCCCGGCCTCTGGCTGGCCCGCATCGACCTCCCCGACCCCGACTGACCGTTCCGGCGCCTGATTCGGGTGCTATAGCGCCGCAATCAGGCGCCAGAACGAAAAAAGTCACCGCTGGTTGCCTCGTTGTCGGTCAGAGGTCGCGCCGGCGGGGGTTGCGTTGGGTGGGGCGGCGGCGGCGGGACGCGCCGGGTGGCTTGCGGGTCGGCCCGGTGGTGTTCGGGCGACGCCCGGGGTTGCGGGGGCGGCGATCGGGGCCGGGCGTCAGCGGGTCCTCCGCGCCATCCGGTTCGGAGGCATCCGGGACGTCGCCGACCACGGTGGGACCGGGAGGGAGGAAGTCCTCGACGACCCCCGGATGGGGAATGGCCAGGACATCGTCCACGACCGTGGGGTCGGGCGGCGGGCTGACGTCGGTTCGGTCCCGCTCTTCCCGGGGTGGGCGGGGCGGGCGGCGCGAGCCCCGGCTGGTCCGGGGCGGGCGGCCGGCCGCCGCGTCCCGCCGGCCGATCCAGTAGGTGATGCCGGCGAAGCCGGCCGCCACGGCGATGGTCAGGAAGCCCAAGCGGGCCGGGAGGTGGAGGACCACGGGGATGAACGCGCCGACCACCCAGAAGATCTGGAAGCGGGTCTCGAACTTGGCGAACGACCGCCCCCGGTTGGCGTCGGGGGCGTCGCGCTGGACGATCGAGTCGAACGCCAGCTTGGCCGTGTTGGCACTGAAGCCGACGGCGAAGGCGACCAGCACCGCGGCCCCGAGCCCCCCGGACCAGGCCGCCAGCAGTGCCGCCAGCGTGGCCAGGAGCATCGAGCCGACGAGGATGTCCTCCTCCTCGGTCGTGCGCCGGACCCGTGGGGCCACGACCGAGCCGACGAAGGAGCCCAGGACGCTGGCCCCCACGGCGAAACCGAGGTGCCACGTCGGCTGCTCCCGCATGGCGAAGGCCAGCAGGAAGACGAGGAAGCCGACGATGGCCCGCATGAGGCCCATCGAGGAGGCGGCCAGGAAGATGCCGCGACTGCGCAGCTCGGCCTCCTCGGCCTCCCCCACCGGCTCCGCGGCCACGGCGGCCTGTGGGAGGGAGAAGGCCAGGACCGTGCCCAGGGCGAACACCACGATGGCGAAGCCGATGATCCACGTCGGCCCGCCGATCCAGCCCAGGATGACGCCCGGGATCGCCGCGGCCAGTCCCGAGAAGCCCGTGATGATCGACAGCTTGGAGTTGGCCTCGATCAGCTCCTGGTCAGTGGACACCGTGGTCGGCACGATGGCGCTCTTGGCGATCCCGTAGGCCTTCCCGGACACGAGCATGAGCAAGGCCGCCGGGAAGAGGAGCAGGTCGTCCAGGTTCCCGATCATGAACAGGCCGATGAGGACCCGGGAGAAGGCGATCAGGATGACCATCAGCCGTCGGCCGTTGGCCGCCCGGTCGATGGCCGGACCGATGAAGGGGGCGATCACGGCGAACGGCGCCATGGTCAGCACCAGGTAGAGGGCGACCTGGCCCCGGGCCTCGCCGCTGGGGATGGAGAAGAAGAGCGAGTTGGCCAGGGCCAGCGCGATCAGGGCGTCGCCCGCCACCTGGAGGGCATGGACCCGGGCCAGACGGGTGAACGGGGAGGCGACGAAGTGGTCGGCCGAGCGCTCGGGGGGCCCGCCCGGGCCCTCGAACACGTTCCACCCCACGCGACGGCTCACGGAGGCGACTGTACGGCGGTCGACGGCAACGGCATCCTCACTCCGCTCGCGGAGTCGGAAGGCTACGGAATCGACGCTACTCGGGGATCGGCTCGGTCCGGGACCACGATCTTGTAGCCCACGCCGCGCACCGTGAGGATGCGCTCGGGGACCGCCGGGTCGAGCTCGATCCGGCCACGGAGGCGCTTGATGTGGACGTCCAGGGTCGTGGTGTCGCCCACGTAGTCATGGCCCCAGACCTCGTCGATGAGTGCGTCGCGGGTGACCACCCGGCCCGCCCGCTCGAGCAGGAGCTGCAGGACCTCGAACTCCTTGAGGGGCAGATCCAAGGTCTCGCCGCGGAGCGACACCTCGTGGCGCT
>DATDAH010000261.1:0-36558 GCA_036525535.1 Acidimicrobiales bacterium | reverse complement strand
GACGATGCCGCCGGCGTAGCGGAACACGACGGTCTCGGCCTCGGGATCCCGCTGGTCGTTCAGCCGGATCTCCAGGCCCTTGTTCAGGAAGGCCATCATCTGCAGGCGCTCGACCAGGGTCTGGGCCCGGAAGTCGACCTCGTCGAAGATCGTGGGATCGGGCCAGAAGCGGACCGTCGTGCCGGTGCGGTCCCGCGGGGCCTTGCCGGTCACCTTGAGCTTGGTCTGGACCTTGCCGCCCTTGGCGAAGTCCATGAAGTGGTGCTGACCCTCGCGGTCGATCTCGATCTCGCAGCGTTCTGAGAGGGCGTTGACCACCGAGACGCCGACGCCGTGGAGGCCGCCGGAGACCTTGTAGCCGTCGCCGCCGAACTTGCCGCCGGCGTGCAGGACGGTGAGCACGACCTCGGCCGCAGACTTCCCCTTGGTCTTGACGTCGGTGGGTATGCCCCGGCCGTCGTCACGGACCTCGCAGCCGCCGTCGGCCAGGAGGGTGACGTCGATGCGGGTGCAGTGCCCCGCCATCGCCTCGTCCACAGCGTTGTCCACCACCTCGTAGACGAGGTGGTGGAGCCCGCTGGGGCCGGTGGACCCGATGTACATCCCTGGCCGCTTGCGGACGGCCTCGAGGCCTTCCAGGACGGTGATGTCCTTGGCCGAGTAGGACGATTCTGTCTTGGCCACGCTGCCACGATCTTTCGGCGTAGAGAGGGAGGGGGAGGTGCCCGCCATCGTACCGGTGAGGGGTGACGATTCCGACTCCGGCTTACACTGAAACCACACGAAATATCCCAGTGGTCGAACGGGCCGCTCGGGCGGTCAGGCGGTGCGGTCCTCGGCCTCGGCCAGGCGGGCCCGGAGGCGGTCGCGCAGCTCGACGGAGTCGACCTCGCGGTAGGCCCGGTGGCGTCGGACCACCACGAACCCCGTGGCGGCGACGCCCGCGAGGCCGGCCAGGCCGAGGATCTTCCAGACCTTCACCGTCCGTAGGGTAAGGGTCATGGCCGCTCGGTCCCCGAAGGCGATGCCCCTGGCCGACGCTGCCGCGCTGACCTCGACCGGTGACCTCTGGCTCTTCCAGGGCAAGAGCGCAGCCGACCGGGCGATCCGGCTGTTCACCAACAGCCCGGTGAACCACGTGGCGGTGGCCCTGACCATCGAGGACCTGCCCCCGTTGCTCTGGCACGCCGAGCTCGGCATGTCCACCGAGGACGTCTGGGCCGGTCAGCCCCAGCGCGGGGCCCAGCTCCACCGGCTGACCGAGGCCGTCACCACCTGGGTCGACAAGTACGGCCAGCGCCCCTACTTCCGCCAGCTCGACACCGTCGTGACCCGCGACATGGAGGACGAGTTCCTGCGGGTGGTCAACGAGTGGAACGGCCACCGCTTCCCGCGCACCGGCAGCCTGGTCCGGCGCTGGCTCTCCGGTCGGATCCGGCGCAGCGTCCCCCTGGAGGACGTCTTCTGCGCCGAGCTGGCCGCCATCACCTACCAGCACATGGGCCTGCTCGGGAGCGAGCGGCCGGTCAACTGGTACGACCCCGGCCGCTTCTGGAGCGGCGACCGTCTCGAGCTGTCCCCCGGTGCCGTCCTCGGTGAGGAGATCGAGGTCCTGGTGTGAGGGTGCAGATCCGGGGTCGGGACCTGCCCGGTCGGACGTGGTGCAGCGACGGCGAGGACCACGGGAACGTGCACGTCGGCCTCCAGGTCCGGAGCGACCCGGTCGACCTCGTCCCCGGGGACGCTGACTCGGCCTCGTGGGCGCTGGAGGTGCGGGTGAAGGTGGCGGAGGACGGCGCGCTGGACTTCGCCGGCCCCGCCGTGCACGGCCGGCGGGGTGATCGCTTCTGCTACCTGACCTGGGGCGACGTCGGCCCCGACGGTGGGTTCGCCATGTTCCGCCGAGCCAAGCTGATGCTGGACCGCGTCGACCCCGCCCTCGTGCGGTCCGCCGAGGACGACGGACAGCCGTTGATCGGCGAGGTCTCACTCACCGACGACCGGGGCGGTCCGAGGTGCGCTCGGGTCGACCCACCGGCGCTCAGTTGGTCGGTTGGATAGGAGTCAGCGGCCCGCGTCCGCCAGCGGGATGGACGGCGTGGTCCATAGCAGGAGATGGCCACTTCGCAGTTCGTCAGGAAATGGCCTCTTCGCGCTACGAGTCCCTCCGACCCGGACCCCGGGCCTCCTGATCGTCTCCGATCAGCCCGGGTGGTGGGCGACGACGAGCAGAGAGCCGGCGGTGGCGGCGTAGGGCGCGCCGTCGGTGCTGCCGAGGAGGGCGCTCACCTGTAGCCCGGCGGCCTCGACGAGGGCGGCGATGCGAGCCGAGGGCAGGACGAGTTGGTCGATGACCAGCGTCCGCACCCCGGCGCGGTCGGTGATCTCGAGCTCGCTCACGACCCGGTCGTGCTCAGGGTCCAGGCGGTGGTGGGCCACGACCCGCACGCCGCCGAAGTCGTGTTCGGTCCTCTCGGCGAACGACGCGGTCATCGACTCGGCCACGGTGGCCGACTCCAGCACGAACCGGCCCCCCGGACGCAGGAGGCGCTTCACCTCGCCCAGAAACCGATCGACCCCGTGGACGGGGAAGTACCCGAAGCTGTTGCCCATGCAGAAAGCGGCGTCGACCTGGGTCCGCAGGGGCACGGCTCGCATGTCCGCCCGGACCACGACCACCGGCCGGGTGCCAACCGCGGCCCGCAGACCGCGGATGCCGTCACCGGAGATGTCGGCCGCGATCATCCGCAAGCCGCGGTCAGCCAGCGGCAGGGTCAACCGGCCTCGGCCGGCGGGCAGGTCCAGCACCGTGTCGCCGGCTTGCAGGTCGAGTTGATCCACCAGGAAGGTCGCCTCGCGCTCCGTGTGGGACTCGGGCAGTGCGGCGTTCCAGTGGTCGTTGGCCGCCTGGTCGAAGAAGGTGCGGTACCAGCCGTCGGTCACGAGGGGGGTCGGATCCGGACCTGGAGCCCGGTCACCACGCCGTCGCCCAGCACCACGGCCAGGCGCTGGAGGAACTCGGCCTCCCGCCATTCCAGCGACTGGCCGAACGCCGGGTCGTCGGTGTGCACGACCAACATCCCGTTCCTGATCCCGACGGGCTCGGTGTGGGCGGCCATGTCCCGCCCCACGACCTCGGCCCAGCGGGTCAGCAGGGAGTTGGTCTCGCGGACCGGCGCCGCTCCGAGGTCGTCGAGCAATGCCTCCAGCGAACCCCGGAGGGGGCGCGGCGGGGTGCGTCGGTGGCCCGTCACGGGAGGATCTTCCCACCCGCCAGGGACAGCCGCCGCTCCGGCTCGATCCCCGCAGGCAGCTCCCCTGCCGTGGTCAGGAGGGCCTGGCCCTCGGGCAGGAGCTCGATCAGCGCCCGGCTGTGGCCCGCGTCGAGCTCGGAGAACACGTCGTCGAGGAGCAGGACCGGCGGCACACCGACCCGGTCAGCGACCAGGCGGTGCACGCCGAGACGCAACGCCAGGGCCAGGGACCGCTGCTCGCCCTGGGAGGCCTGCGTGCGCGCCGGCAGGTCGGCGAGGATCAGGTCGACCTCGTCACGGTGGGGGCCGACGGTCGACACCCGCCGCGTCACGTCCTCGTCGCGGGCCGCAGCCAGGGCCTCGGCGAGGCTCGCGGCGCCGGCCCATGACGGTCGGTGGCTGACCTCGACGACGACCGGCGAGCCGGCGAGGCACCCGTACGCCTCGCTGACCAGTGGCGCGAGGGCGGCGGTGATCTCGACGCGGCGGGCGTCGATGGCCTCGCCGACCTCGATCAGCTTCTGGTCCCACACGTCGAGGGTCAGCCCGACCTCGTCGGTGAGTCGGCCGCCCGCCTGCTTGAGCAGGGTGTTGCGCTGTCGCAGAACCCGCTCCAGCTCGAGGCGGAGGGCGTCGTCTCGAGGCCGGAGTTGGACCATGGCGTCGTCCAGGAAGCGCCGGCGCTCCCCCGGCCCGCCCTTCACCAACACCAGGTCGTCCGGGGTGAAGATGGTGACCCGGAGCGCGTCCAGCAGGTCACGGCGGCGGGCCCCTCGCTGGCGGTTGAGCTGGGCGACCGTGCGGCCACCGCTGATCTCGCACTCGATGAGCAGCTCGCGCCCGTCCCGCTCGACCTCGCCCCGCACCACCGCGGACGCCGCGCCGGACCGCACCAGCACGTCGCCCGACGCGCCCCGGAACGAGCTCAGCGTCGAGAGGAACCCGATGGCCTCGAGCAGCGCCGTCTTCCCCGCCCCGTTGGGCCCGGTGACCGCGGTCAGCCCAGGCGGGAGGTCCAGCTCGTCGTGCTCATGGTTCCTGAAGTCGCTGAGCCAGAGCCTCCGGAGCTGCACCCCGTCCTCAGCTGACGCGGACCGGCATCAGGAGGTAGAGGAAGTCGGTGCCCTCGACGGCCTTGATGAGGGCCGGCTTGAGGGCGTCGAGGGTCTCGATGCGCAGCTCGTCTCCGGGGCAGACCTCGAGTCCCTGCAGGAGGTAGTCGGGATTGAAGGCCACGGTCAGCTCGCTGCCCTCGAAGCTGGCGTCGACCGCGTCGTGGGCCTGACCCACGTCCTGGGTCACGGCCAGGAGCTCGAGGTCGCCCTCCGGCTTCATGACCAGGCGTACCGGTGTGGCCTCCCGGGCCAGCAGCTTGACCCGCCGCAGGGCGTCCAACAACGGCCCGCGACCGACCGAGAGCACGTTGGCCTGCCCTGCGGGGATCAGGCCCTGGTAGTTCGGGAACTCCCCCTCGATGAGGCGGGTGACCAACTTCGTGCCCGCGATCTCGAAGGCCGCGTCCCGGTCGCCGAGGCGCAGCGTGACCTCACCTTCGTCGGGCAGGACACGCTTCAACTCGTTCAGCGCCCGGGACGGGACGAGGACCTTCTGGCCGTCGGCGAGGACCGAGACCCCGCTCATGGTCCGCACCGCCAACCGGTAGGAGTCGGTGGCCACCAGCTTGAGGCCACCCTCCTCCGCGCTGAGGAGCACACCGGTCAGGATCGGTCGGGAGTCATCGGAGCTGGCCGCCGGGGTGACCTGGGTCAGCGCGGCACCAAAGGCCCCTGCCTCGAGCGTGACCGCGTCGCCCTCGGGATCCGCGAGGCGGGGGAACTCGTCAGCGGGGATCAGCCGGATCTCGAACTCGGCCGACCCACCGGTCACCCGGGCCTGCTCGTCGTCGGTCTCGAAGCGGACCAGGCCGTCCTCGACCGATCGGACCACATCAGAGGCCAGGCGCGCGGGCAGCACGACCACGCCGTCCTCCTCGCCGTTCACGCCCACGGTCACCGAGATGGTCAGGTCCAGGTCGCTACCGGTCACCTGCAGGTCACCGCCGGCCAGCTGGAGGCGGACACCGGACAGGACGGGGAGCGCCCCGCCCCGGTTGGCCACGGCGCGCCCGGCCGTGCCCAGGGCCTCGGCCAGGACGTCGCGGTCGCAACGGAACTTCATGAGCGCGCCCCCCGGTCCAAGCCGAGGGTCACCCCGGTCGTACGGCGGCCGGGCGAACGGAACCTCATCGATCAGTCCTGCTTTCGGTCATGGTGAGAGATCTTGTTCCAGGGAAACTACTAAGTGCTGTGGATTGGGGACGACCATGCGTTTGCGCTGGTCAGGAGCGTATTTTCTGTCCCCACCCTGTTCCCTGTCCTTCGTCGGGCGAGCCGGCGCCACGCGGGGGCTGGGGAGAACCGCTGCCTTGTCCCCAGGCGCCCCGGGGTCCGAGAGGACGTTGTCCACCGTTCATCCCGTGGCCGGTCCCCAGCTCAGGCCGGCTGGCGGAGGGTGTCGATCAGGTCCGTGACCTGTTCGTAGAGCTGGCCCCGCTCGGCCATGAGGTCCGAGACCTTGCGCACCGCGTGGATGATCGTGGTGTGGTCCCGGCCGCCGAACTCCTCGGCGATCGCCGGGTAGCTCAGGTCGGTGAGGTCCCGGGCCGCGTACATGGCGACCTGCCGGGCGGTGACCAGCTGGCGTCGGCGGTTGGGGCCGATGATCTCGTCCACCGGGATCCCGAACTTGGCCGAGGTGGTGGCCAGGATGTGGTCGATGGTGATCGGCTTCGGCCCGGTGTCGCCGAGGATCGGGGCCAGCACGTCCTGGGCCAGCGACATGGTGCACACGAGGTCGTTGAGCCGGCAGTAGGCGGTGAGCCGGTGCAGGGCCCCCTCCAGCTCGCGGATGTTGGTCTTCACGTTCGTGGCGATGAACTCGAGGGTCGGCTCGGGGATGTCGACCTCGGTGCGTTGGGCCTTCATGCGCAGGATGGCGAGCCGGGTCTCGAGGTCGGGGGGCTGGATGTCGGTGACCAGGCCCATGACGAACCGGCTGCGGAGACGGTCTTGGAGGGTGCCGATGGCGTCCGGCGGCCGGTCGGACGTCAGGACGATCTGGCGGTTGGCCTCGTGGAGGGCGTTGAAGGTGTGGAAGAACTCCTCCTGGAGCCCCTCCTTGCCCTCGAGGAAGTGGATGTCGTCGACGAGGAGCACGTCGATCTCGCGGTAGCGCCGCTTGAACTCGGTGGTCGTGTTGTTCCGGATGGCGTCGACGTACTGGTAGAGGAAGAGCTCGGTGCGGACGTAGCGCACGACGAACGTCGGGTAGTTCTGCTTGATGTAGTTCCCGATGGCGTGGAGGAGGTGGGTCTTGCCCAGCCCACTGGGGCCGTAGATGGTCAGCGGGTTGTAGGAGCGGGCCGGGGTCTCCGCCACCCGCAGCGCGGCGGCGTTGGCGAACTGGTTGGAGCTGCCGATGACGAACGTCTCGAAGGTCTGCTCGGGGCGGACGTCGGCGGGGCCGGCCGACACCGTGAGCTCACCGTCGAGACCTTCGGGGGGCACGGGCAGCTCGTCGAGCAGCGGGAGCTCGTCGAACGGATCGGCGTTCTGGTCGTCGAGCCGTGACGGGTGGGGCAGGTCGAGCAGGTCGGCCTCGACCGGGTCGGTGGCGACGACGACGAAGCGCAGGTCGGTGATCTCGGGCGCGTGCTCGGCCAGGGCATCGTCGATCAACGGGCGGTAGCGCACGTCGAGGCGGTCACGGGCCATCACGCTGGGCACGCCGAGCACCAATGTGCTGCCCTCGACCTCGAGGGCCTCGGTGGGCTCGAAGTACATCAGGAAGACGCCACCGGAGACCTGTTGCTCCAACTCGCCGCGGCACCGGTCCCAGAGGTCGTGTGCGTGTTCGATCACCAGCCACCAGCTCCCCAGCCAAAACCCGGTTGTACGTCATGCGAAAGGGCGTCCACAGCTTGTGGACGCCCCTGTGGAAAACAGCGAGCAGGGTCGATCGTCACTGACCGAATCGTCCTGGCCACAACTGCCGTTCTCGATGAGGCCCGTCCGCTCCGACGGGGTCGGGACCGGCCGGGTGCGCTTCCTGTCTACGCAGGGCGAGGAACCTAGCACCGCCCCTGGGCCGCTGCGAGACGAGGTCGTTTCCCCTGGTCAGTGGGCAATTCGCGTACAGCGTAGTCGGGACGGACCGACCCCGGGGTCGTGGCCGACCAGGTCCGGTGCCCGGCTGGTTGCCGCTGGGGGTCGCGCGGGTCTAGCGTGGCGCGATCGTGTGCCGGGTCGACCGGCAAACGTGACCGGCCACCGGCATCTTCAGGTGGTCGGGGCGTGTTCCCGTGTGTTTTCCCGTTGTCTCGGGTGATCCGATGGGGCGAACGCCAACCGATCTCGCCACCCGGCATCAACCTCGGCCCGGGCGGCCCTTGGAGGACCAGATGAAGCGCACCTACCAGCCCAACCGCCGTCGGCGGGCGCGGAAGCACGGCTTTCGCCACCGGATGTCGTCCCGGGGTGGCCGGGCGATCCTGCGGGGCCGGCGCCAGCGGGGCCGCGCTCGCCTCTCCGCCTGATTCCCGGGCGGTGCAGAACGGTCGCTCAGTGACATGGCGAAGCTCCTGGTCGTGCGCGGACGAGACTCGTTCGCGGCACTGGCGCGCCAGGGCCGCCGGGTCCGGGAGGGCCCGCTGACCGTGGTCCACCGGTCGGCGGACACCGCGCCCAGGGTGGCTTTCGCCGTCGGCCGCAAGGTGGGGCCCGCCGTGGCCCGCAACCGCCTTCGTCGTCGCCTGCGGGCGCTCTGGCGGGAGGCCACCCCACCGGGTGGGGACTACCTGATCGTGGCCGCACCCGCCGCCGCCACGGCCACCCACGCCGAACTCGCGCGGCGGCTGGCGGCGGCGCTCGAGCGCCTGGCGGTGCCGGCGTGAGTCGCTCCGCCCGAGCCCTGCGCGCCCTGATCGTGGGCTATCAACACCTGCGGAGCGGTCGCCCCAGCCCCTGTCGCTTCTTCCCGACCTGTTCGGCGTACGCCCTGGAGGCCGTGGAGGTCCACGGTGCGCTCCGGGGCACAGGACTGGCCGCCCGCCGCTTGTGCCGCTGCCATCCCTGGGGGGCCCACGGCATCGACCTGGTGCCCGAGCCCCGCCACTCCCCCGCTTCCCCTGACCAGAAGGTGGTCTAGATGTTCGAACCGCTCGCGAACCTGATGGCCTGGTTCTACGAGATCTGGCCCTCGTACGGGGGCATGATCATCCTGCTCACACTGACAGTGATGCTCGTTCTCACTCCGCTCACGCTGCGGGGCACGAAGTCGATGCTGCGCATGCAGCAGCTCCAGCCGGAGATGAAGCGGATCCAGAAGGAGAACAAGGACGACCGGCAGCGCCAGAACGAGGAGCTGATGGCGTTCTACAAGGAGAACGGGATCAACCCGCTCGCCTCGTGTCTGCCTCTGCTCATCCAGATGCCGGTCTTCATCATCCTCTACCGGGTCCTCAGCGGCCTGACCGCGGGCCAGGCGGACACGCCGGTCTCGAACGTCTGTCCGACGGGGGGCTGCTTCGACCCGAAGTACCTCAGCCACAGCTCCGAGCTGTACCAGAGCCTGGTCTCGCACAACACGATGGACTGGCTCGGGATCAACCTGGCCATCAGCCCCTCGGACGCCCTGAGCGACAACTTCGTCACCTTCCTGCCCTACGCCGTGATGATCGTCCTCGTCCTGGTGTCCGGGTACGTGCAGCAGGCCCAGATCCAGGGTCGGAGCCAGAACCAGCAGAGCCAGAACGCCCAGCAGCAGATGATCATGAAGATCCTGCCCGCCTTCATCGGCGTGATCTCCTTCGGGCTGCCCGGCGCCCTGGTCCTCTACTTCGTGACCTCCAACTTGTTCCGGGTGGGCCAACAGTGGTTGATCACCCGCACGATCTACTCCGATGACGCCCTGGCGGCCGGCGTCATCGAGGTCGAGTCCGACGAGAAGCCGAAGGCCAAGAAGTCCGAGGCCGGCGATGGCAAGGCGAACCCCGGGGGCACCAAGGGAAAGCCGACCCCGTCCCGCGGCGGACCGTCCACCAATGGCAAGTCGAAGGGCAACACCAGCAAGCGCACGTCGGGTCGTAGCGGCACCACCCCGTCGCTCCCCCAGCCCCGTCCCCGTAAGAAGAAGAGGTAGATCCGTGGAGTGGGTACAGACCAGCGGCAAGACGATCGACGAGGCCAAGGAACGGGCCCTCGACGAGCTCGGTGTCGACGACCGTGATGCCGAGTTCGAAGTCCTGGAAGAGCCCCGCAGCGGCCTGTTCGGGCTGACCCGCGGCGACGCCAAGGTCCGCGCTCGGGTCCGGCCGACCTCGCCGCGGCCCAAGCAGGAGCGGGGTCGCCGTCGTTCGGGCGGCGGCGGCCGCGAGCGCAGCCGTTCGGGAAGCGGCAACGGCGGCGGCCGCTCCCGCAGCAGTCGGGGTGGTGGCAACGGCGGCGGCCGCTCCCGCGCCGAGGCCTCCGACCGGGACAAGGATCAGGACCGCAAGCAGGACGATGACCGCGAGCGCGGCGGTTCGGGGGGCGGCAACGGCGGGGGCCGCGGTGGGGGCCGGTCCCGGGGCAACGACGGGGGTGGCCGAAACCGGTCCTCTCGGAACGAGGGCGGCCGTGAGCGGTCCCGTGACAACGATCGACCCAAGGAAGACAAAGGTGAACCGATGACCGAAGCGAGTGTCCAGGAGCAGGCGGCGGCGGCGGAGGAGTTCCTCTCCGGGCTGGTCGAGGCCTTCGGGCTGACCGCCGACGTGAGCTCGGAGGAGGTCGACGAGGCCGTCGAGGTGCGCATCGACGGCAACGACCTCGGTCTGCTGATCGGCCCCAAGGGCCGCACGCTGTGGGCCCTGCAGGAGCTGACCAAGACCGTGGTCCAGCGCCAGCAGGGCGGTGGCCTCTCGACCCGCATCCGGGTGGACGTGGCCGGCTACCGGGAGCGCCGCAAGGCCGCGCTGGAGCGGTTCACGCAGGATGCGGCGGCGGCCGTGCTGGATTCAGGCCAGGCCCGGGCCCTCGAGCCCATGGGGGCGGCCGACCGGAAGGTCGTCCACGACACCGTCAACGACATCGAGGGCGTGGTGACCCGTTCCGAGGGTGAGGATCCCCGCCGACGGGTCGTGATCGCCCCTGAGTGAGACCCTGACCGCCGTGCTGACCGAGGCCCAGGGGCTCGGTTGGATCGGTCAGGGTCCCCTCGAGGACCAACTTCGTCACGCCGGGGCCTTCACCCAGTTGCTGGGTGGAGGCCCCGGTGTCGTTTTCGACCTGGGCAGCGGGGGCGGGCTGCCCGCCCTCCCCTGTGCCCTCGCGGCACCGGCGTGGACCTGGATCCTGGTGGAGGGCCGGCTCCGACGGGCTGATCACCTGGTCTCCGCCTGTCGGCGTCTGGGGCTGGCTGACCGGGTCGACGTGGTCCACGGCCGAGCGGAGGACGTGGGCCGGGACCCGGCGTACCGGACCACCGCCGATGTCGTGACCGCTCGGGCGTTCGGCCCCCCACCCGTCGTGGCGGAGTGTGCGGCTCCTCTGCTCCGGGTCGGCGGCCGGCTCCTCGTGAGCGAGCCCCCGGACCATGGAAACCGTTGGCCGGAGCAAGGCGTGGCGCAGGTCGGGCTCTCCTCGGCGGTCCACCGGCTGGCCGAGGGCTTCGCCTTCGCCGAGCTCGCCCAGGTCGCGGTGTGCCCGGACCGCTATCCCC
This sequence comes from Acidimicrobiales bacterium, assembly GCA_036525535.1. Taxonomy (GTDB): domain Bacteria; phylum Actinomycetota; class Acidimicrobiia; order Acidimicrobiales; family DATDAH01; genus DATDAH01. The sequence goes on along the minus strand of DATDAH010000261.1, from coordinate 25,546 downwards.
GGCGGGCCGGCCGTGGGGTCCGGGCGCCGCTGTTCTGAGGTGTTCCCCGTGAAACCTTTCCTCTGGCGGGCGTCATTTGTTCCCCGGGAAACCCTCCCCATGTCCCAGGGACGAGCAACCGTCGGTGGGCTTCTACTTCTGTCCCGGTCGATGACCGCCGCCGAACGTCGGCGGCGCCCAGCGGGTGATCGACCGGACCCCACGTCGTCAGCTGGCGTGATCCCCCGCCTCGTCGCCTCATCGCCGAGCGCGAGGCGTTCGGGTCGGAGCCCTACTGCCGCAGGGCCGTCGGCGCATGACGGTGGTGGAGCGGAAGCTGGCGCGCCTCGACGGAGGTCGAGGGTCCTTGCGTTTGGGTGGCCGAACAGGAAGGATGGGCGCCGATGGCGAGGACCCGTGGTCGTAATCGCGCCCGTGCGGAGGACGACGATGAACGGGTGGGAGCCAAGGAGTACCAGCCCGACCTGACGATCCCCCTGCCGAGGCCCCGGAATCCTCGGGTCATCGCCGTGGCCAACCAGAAGGGCGGGGTGGGCAAGACGACCACCGCGGTCAACCTGGGCGCCGGCCTGGCCGAACGGGGCCTGCGGGTCCTCGTGGTCGATCTCGACCCTCAGGGCAACGCCAGCACCGGCCTCGGCCTGAACATCCGAGAGCTCGACGCCACGATGTACGACGTCCTCCTGGACGACGTGCCCATCGAGGACTGCATCGAGCCCAGCGAGGTCCGCAACCTCTTCGTGGCTCCCGCCAGCCTGGACCTGGCCGGCGCCGAGATCGAGCTGGTGTCCGCCATGTCCCGGGAGCTGCGGCTGCGCACGGCCTTGGCCCCGGTGAAGGACGACTACGACTACGTCCTCATCGACTGCCCACCGTCCCTCGGCCTGCTCACCCTCAACGCCTTCGCCGCCGTGGGGGAGGTCCTGGTCCCCATCCAGTGTGAGTACTACGCCCTCGAAGGCCTCGGCCAGCTGCTGCGCAACGTCGAGCTGGTCCAGAAGGCGCTGAACCCCATGCTGGAGGTCAGCACCGTGGTCCTGGTGATGTACGACGCCCGCACGACGCTGGCCGAGGACGTGGCCACCGACGTGCGCGAGCACCTGGGCGCGAAGGTGACCGACACCGTCATCCCCCGCACGGTGCGCCTGTCCGAGGCGCCGTCCTACGGGCAGCCCATCACCACGTTCGATCCGAAGTCCCGAGGGGCCTGGGCGTACCGGCGCCTGGCCGAGGAGGTGGCCAACCGTGGCGCGGCGTAGCGGCCTGGGCCGGGGCCTGGGGGCCCTGATCCCGGAAGATGCAGAAGACGAGCTGGGCGCCAGTTTTCAGGAACTGCCCATGAACTCGATCGTCCCCAACCCGTTCCAGCCTCGATCGGAGTTCGACGATGCCGGCATCGCCTCGCTGGCCGACTCCATCGAGCAGGTCGGTGTGCTGCAGCCGATCCTGGTCCGGCCGGACGGTGACGGCGCCTACCAACTGATCGCGGGGGAGCGGCGCTGGCGGGCGGCCCAGCAGGCCGGCCTCACCGTCATCCCGGCCATCGTGCGGGAGGTGCGGGACGTCTCCGCGCTGGAGCACGCGGTCATCGAGAACCTCCACCGTCAGGACCTGAACGCGCTGGAGGAGGCCGCGGCCTACCAGCAACTCATCGACGACTTCGGGTTCACCCAGCAGCAACTGGCGCAGCGGATCGGCAAGAGCCGGCCGTCGGTGGCCAACACCCTCCGCCTCCTCAACCTTCCGCCGGCCATCCAGGGCCTGCTCATCGACGGTCGCCTCGCGGCCGCCCACGCCCGGGCGCTGCTCGGCGTGGAGGACCGGGTCGAGCAGCAGCGCCTGGCGGAGCAGGCGGTGGCCGAGGGCTGGTCGGTCCGGCAGGTGGAGCAGGCGGTGAAGGAGGGAGCCCCGGCCCGCCCGAAGGCGCCCGATGATTCTCCGCAACCGGGCACGACCCGTCCTGCCGCCCTCCTCGAGTTGGAGGAGTTGCTCTCGAGCCACCTCGACACCCGGGTGGCGGTCCAGACGGGGGCCAAGCGGGGCAAGATCGTGGTCGAGTTCGCCGACCTGGACGATCTCGAGCGGCTCTACCGGATCATCATCGCCGGCGACTGAGCCCGCGGTCCCCCGGCTGAACCCCCGCTATTCCGGGGCGAACGGCCGTTGACCACAGGTTTAGCCACAGCTTGTGGATAACCCCCCAAGTCGAGGTTCAGGTCGAGGGTTTCGGGGCGGCTCCGCCCATTGACCACGCTCCGCGCGAAACCGACCACCAGATCGGCTGATCCGGCGGCTAGAGCGCGCCGTCCAGGCGGTGTTCGACCCAGGTGGCGATGCCACGGGTGAGGGCCGCGGCCAGGTCGGCGGACTGGACCACGACCTCGTCCACCGGGCCGAGCTCGCAGACCACCGCCGGCATCTTCGTCTCCCGCAGCACGGGGAGGCGCATGCCTCGCACCACCGGCTCTGTAGCAAGAACGGTTCCCAGTTCCGTTCCGCCCAGCTCGGCCAAGCGTCGCCCGCCGACGGACTCGAAGCCCGCGGTGGCGTAGAAGGAGAGACGGCAGGTCGGCTCGGCCACCAGGCGGAGGCCGACGTAGAGCTCGCCGGCCAGATCATTGGCTTCCCTGGCCTGGGTCGAACCGTCGGCGGCGTGTAGGACGGTGACCACGGCTCCGGCGTCGCTCAGCAACCGACAGACCCGGTCGGCGAGGGCATCGAGGGTCCCCGGGGCCCCGATCACGATGCGGCGCTCGCCCAGGTGGCGCGGCGCGTCTCGGAGGGCGACGGCTTCGCGGGCCTGGGCCACACTGGTCGGTCCTGCCCGTCGCCCGGCCAGGCGACGGAGGGCAGAGACCGAGTCCGGCCCGCAGATCCCGTCCGGCGTAAGGCCGCTGTTGCGCTGGAACTCCTCGAGGGCCCGGGCTGTGTCCGGCCCGCAGATCCCGTCGACCCGGCCGGCATCGAAGCCGAGCGCACCGAGGCTCGACTGCAGCTCGGCCACGTCGTCGCCCCGCTGCATGGGGGTGCGGTGGTAGAGGAACCGGTCGCCCAGGCGCCACCCGGCCTCGACCAGGGCGGCCCAGGTCACCGGCCCGACGATCCCGTCGGCCGGCAGGCCCCGCTGGGCCTGGAAGTCGACGACGGCCACCTCGGTGGCGGCGCCGAAGTCGCCGGCAGGATCCTCGCCGAGGTGGTGGCCGAGTGCGCCGAGGCGTCGTTGGACGTCCCGCACCGCCTCGCCGTGCGCGCCACGCCCGAGGGGCAGGCCGTCGTCGGTGAGTTCGGGCACGGCAGGTTCCTACCAACCACACGGCGTGAACACCACCAGGGGAGCAGGCGCGACACGGGCCGCCGTCCCGGGAGGACGGCGGCCCGTGGCCAGATCATGGCCGGGTCAGGCCAGGTACTCGGACAGCTCCTGGACCATCTGACCCTTGCCCTTGGCCCCGATGAGGCGCTTGGCCTCCTGACCGTCCTTGAAGACGATCATGGTCGGGATGCTCATCACGCCGTAGCGGCGCGCGGCGTCGGGGTTGTCGTCCACGTTGAGCTTGGTGATGCGGAGCGAGTCGTGCTCTGACGCGATCTCCTCGAGGACGGGGGCGATCATCTTGCAGGGACCGCACCACTCGGCCCAGAAGTCGACGAGCACGGGGCCGTCTGCGCCGCCGATCTCCTCGTCGAAGGTGGCGTCGGTGAGGTCGCTGATGCCTTCTGCCATTGAAAGAGTCTCCTTGGTTCGACCCCGTCCAACCTACGCACGGGGAGTGACATTCCCGGACCCACGGCCGGGGCCGGCGGTTCAGGGCTGGGCTTCGAGCCAACGTTCGGCGTCGATGGCGGCCATGCAACCCGACCCGGCGGCGGTGATGGCCTGCCGGTAGGTGTGGTCCTGGACGTCGCCGCAAGCGAACACGCCCTCGACGTTGGTGGCGGTGCCCGGCCCGGTGATCAGGTAGCCCGAGTCCTCCATGTCCAACTGGCCGTTGAACAGCCCGGTGTTGGGCGTGTGCCCGATGGCCACGAAGAGCCCGGTCACGTCGAGCCGGGTGAGCTCGCCGGTGGTCACGTCCTTGACGACCACGGCCTCGACGGTGGTGTCGCCCACCACCTCCTCGACAGCGGCGTTCCACTGGAAGCGGACCTTCGGGTTGGCGTAGATCCGGTCCTGCATGATCTTGGAGGCCCGCAGCTCGTCCCGCCGGTGCACGAGGGTCACCGTGTCGGCGAACTTGGACAGGAACATGGCCTCCTCGACGGCCGAGTCACCGCCGCCGACCACCACGATGTGATGGTCCCGGAAGAAGAAGCCGTCGCAGGTGGCGCAGGTGGAGACACCGTGGCCGATCAGACGCTCCTCGCCGAGGCCCAGCATCTTGGACTGGGCGCCGGTCGAGACGATGATCGATTCGCCGAGGTAGGTGGGCTCGGGGGCGGCGGGGTCACCGACCCAGACCTTGAACGGGCGCTCGCTCAGGTCGACTTTGGTCACCTTCTCGGTCCGGACGTCGGCCTCGAAGCGCACGGCCTGCTCCCGGAAGCGCATCATGAGCTCGGGGCCCATGACCCCTTCGGGGACCCCGGGGTAGTTCTCGACGTCGGTGGTCAGCATGAGCTGGCCGCCCGGCTGGTCGCTGGTGGAGGAGGGCTCGCCCTCGAGGACCAGCGGGTGCAGGTTGGCCCGGGCCGTGTAGACGGCCGCCGTCAGGCCGGCGGGGCCGGAGCCGATGATGATGACCTCGCGCACGTCAGCGCTCATGTGCCTTCTCTCTCAGGGCGGGGCTGGTGGCCGTCGCCACGTCGTGTGCCTTCTCTCTGATCCGGCCTCGGCAACGGCGCCGGACCTCCGGGCATTCCCCGCTCAGGGCGCTTCGGGGGCGTAGCGCTGGTGCCACACCAGCAGGCCCCCGATGGTGAACACCAGGCCGATCAGCAGGTAGGCCGACCAGACCTCCCCGGGCAGATAGACGTCGACGATGCGGACCAGAGCGATGATGAGCAGGATCAGGGCGACCAGGGCGGCGAAGACCCCGATGATGCCGTAGACGATCGCCCGGGCCGCGGTGAGGACCGGCCCCGTGGTCTTCTCGCGGACGGCATCGACGACCTTGACGACCGTGTCGGCGGCCTGATCGGCCCAGTCCTCCGGGGGCCCGGGGACGGTCGGACGGGTCGGCGCGGCCATGTCGGTCGAGCCTAACGGCCAGCCCGGCGTCGGTTCCTCCCGGGCCGGGCGCGGCGCACGGTCAGAGGGGGAACGAGGCCAGCGTGACGCAGGTGTCGGCGGTGACCACGGTCACCTGACGCCCGCCGTCGGCGGTGCCGAAGACGTAGACCACGGCGCGATCACCGGCAAAGGTGGCCGAGGCCTTGACGAGGCGGCCGTCGAGGGACGGGTCGGCCTCCTCGAGGCGGATCTGACAGTCGTCGCTCCCGCCGGGCACGGGGGCGGCCTCCGGGAGGGAGGCGACGGTCGTGCCAGTGACGGCGTCACTCCCACCGTCATCGGCGCTCAGCGTGGACTGGTTGACCGCCCCGGCGGCCACGAGGGCGTTGCGCACGGCCTCATCGTTGGCCACCGCGCCGAGGTCGTAGGTCGCGGTGTCCTCGAACGCGGCGGCGTCACCGTCGTCGGCGTCTCCCGCTTCGGCGGCCACGGTGTCCGATGCCGACTCGGCGTCGGAGGCCGAGTCGTCGGACCCGCTGGCCGCGGTGTCGTTGCCGCTCCCGGTGTCGTCGCCCACCTGGGCGATGAGGAAGCCGGCGGCGAGCAGGACGACGAGGACGGCGGCGGCCACGGCGAGGATGTGCTGGCTGTGCCGGCGGTGGGGCCCGCGCATGGCCACGACGACGTCGTCCCGGCGCTGTCGTTCAGCCACCGCTGCGCTGATCGCCCGATCCCGGTCGGCCGGGGCCCGGGCGGCCACGGGCGCGGCCACCTGATCGGCGGCGGCGGCGAACTCGGTGAGCCGGGCGGCGAGGACGGGGTCGGCGGCCACCCGGGCGCGTTCGTCCTCGGTGGCCTCGCCGTCGAGGACGGCGCTGACGAGATCGTCGTCGGGGCGGAATGGTTCGGTCATGACGGCTCACGGGTAGGACGCTCGACGGAGGGGGTGGGGTTCCCGGCCAGGACATGGGCCAGCGCGCCCCGTCCCCGGGAGATGCGGGAGCGAACGGTGCCAGGAGGCAGATCGAGGACCTCACCGATCTCGGCGTAGTCGAGCCCACACAGGTCCCGGAGGATCACCGGGACCCGGAACTCGGGCGCCAGCTGGGCAAGGGCGCGGTCGATGTCGAGGCGGTCGGCGACGGCCCCGTCCAGGCTCGGCGCCGAAGGCGCCCGGTCGAAGGCGAGAGCGTCGTCGTCCATGGGCACCGGTCGCCGCTTGCGTCGCCGCAGCTCGTCGAGGCAGGCGTTGGTCACGACGCGGTAGAGCCAGGTGGTGAAGCGGGACCGGCCGTCGTAGCGGTCGAGGCGACGCACGACGGTGATCATCGCTTCCTGCGTGGCGTCGGCGGCGTCGGCGTCGTTGCCGGCCAGGCGACGGCAGAGGGCGTAGATCCGGTCGTGGTGCCGGCGGAGCAGGGCATCGAGAGCCTTGTCGTCACCCTCCAGGGCGGCGGCGACCAGCGCCTCGTCGGAGATCGCAGGAACGATGGGGCGACGGTAGTGGGAACGGCGGATCAGCCGGGGGAGAGCCCGACTTCGTTGACCTGGGCCTGCGGTGGGCCGGAGCCGAGATCGGTGATCCAGACCAGGACGGCCCCGCCGCTTCGGCCGGCGAGGTCGAAGGAGGCAGTCCCGTCGATGCCGGTCTGCTCGGCCACGGGCTCCCCCCAGCCGGCCAGGTCGCCGGCCGGCGCGTCGGCGACGAAGACCTGCGCCGACCAGTCGGTTCCCTCGGCGTCCACGCCGAGGTCCCCCAGCTCGGCAGCCTGGTCCAATGTGAGGACCAGTCCGACACCGGACTTGATGCCCTGGAAGTCCGCCCGGCTGTTGTACTCCTCGGAGGTCCAGGCCGTGGCCACGTCCCCGTCGACGGCGAGGGGGGCTTCGTTGTCGTGCTCGGTGCCGTCGCCTTCGGGGTCGAAGGCGGTGGCGGTGAGCGCCAGCGCGTCACCGCCGCCCCCGCCGTCACCGGTGTCGACGCCGGGGACGGACGGGTCGTCCTCGCCGAAGAGGCCGTCGCCCAGCACGCTGCCCAGCAGGACGCCGGCCACGGCGAGCGCCACCAGGATCAGGCCGACGAGCAGGGCGGGGCCCGTCCAGTTGCGGGCCGGCTTCGCCGTCGGCGCAGGCCGCCCGGTCGGCGGTGGGGGCGTGACGGCCCGCGCCCGGCCCGCGGGGGGTCCGGTGGGGGGCGGAGGCCCGGCCGCCCGGGCCGGGGGAGGGGGTGGGACCACCGACGTGCCGTCGGCCGGCGTGGTCGACTCCAGGACGGTCGGGTCGTTGCTCGTCTCGGTGCCGCCCAGGCCCGGCGACAGCGCGGCCAGGAGCTCGGTTCGTAGGGCGGCGGCGGAGGCGGGGCGGTCGTCGGGGTCCCGCCGGAGGCTGTGCAGGATCACGGCTTCGAGGGACCGGGGGATCTCGGCCCGGATCTCCCGCGGTGGGGTCGGGTCCTGGTGCAGGCGGGCCAACACCGTGGCCGTGTCGGTGTCGCCGGAGAACGGGACCCGGCCACAGACCATCTCGTAGAGCACGATCCCGAGGGAGTAGAGGTCGGTTCGGGCGTCGACGGCCGTGCCGGACACCTGCTCGGGAGCCAGGTACTTGGCCGTGCCCAGCACGGTGCCCTCGCTGGTGTGGTCGGCATCGGTCAGCTTGGCGATGCCGAAGTCGGCCACCATCACCCGCTTGTCGTCGCAGAGCAGGATGTTGGCCGGCTTGATGTCCCGGTGCACGAGGCCCGCCCGGTGGGCCGACTCCAGCGCCTCCGCCACACGGGCCCCGATGTCGACAGCCTCCCCGGCGGGCAAGGGCCCGTGGTCGTCGAGGTGCTTGCGCAGGGAGATCCCGCGGACCAGCTCCATGACGATGGCCTCGTCACCGTCGCTGCTGTGGGTGTCGTAGATGGCGACGATCGAGGGGTGGGTGAGGCGGGCGGCCGCGATGGCCTCGCGCCGGAAGCGGTCGACGAAGTTCTGGTCGCCGGCCAGGTGCGGGTGGAGGACCTTGATGGCCACCGGCCGGTCCAGGACCTGGTCGACGGCCTCCCAGACCTCGGCCATCCCGCCGACGGCGATTCGGCGCTCGAAGCGGTAGCGACCGGCGAGCAGGGTCCCGTTCCGGTCGGACCGCTGCGTGGGCGGGGAGGTCGGCGGGTCGGCCACGGCGGTTCCCACGCTACCGCCGCGCCGGTCCCCGTCCCGGGCAGGTCCGCCGGGCGGGCGCCTGCCGGCCAGGATGCCCCCGACATCCGGGTCAGGTTCGGATCCGGCGACGACGGTGCCGGACCAGACGATGACGACTTCGACGGCCCGGGGGGCACGGCGGCCCAGTGCCGGCTCCAGGCCAGCACCACCCGGCCGATCATGTGCGGCACCCTCGTGGGGGTCGACCGCACGCTGGCCCAAGGACGACAGCAACGGGGTCCAGTCCCTCCACGGGGTGCCGCGCGGGACTCCGCCACCGGGTGCGAGCACTCCCGCGGCATCGAGTCCCGGATCCCGTGACCGCCGGGCCGTCCGCCCGGTGGTCGGCTAGGGCCTGACCCAGAAGCTGACGCCGAGGACCCCGGGCCCGCCGTGGGTGCCGATGACCGGGCCGATGCGGCCCTGGCCGATCTCGCCGGTGTAGTCGGCGGCCAGGAGGTCGACCAGCTCGCCGGCGTCGTCGGGATCGCCGGCCATCACCCAGAGGGTCTCGATGTCATCGCCGAACTCCAGCACCTTGTCCCGCAGCCAGAGCAGGCCCTTCTTGTGGGTCCGGGGCTTGGCCGCCTCGTGGACCTCGCCGGTGCTCATGTCCAGGATCGGCTTGATCGACAGGACGCTGCCCATGAGCTGCTGGGCCTTGCCGATCCGGCCGCCCTTGAGGAGGTTGTCGAGGGTGTCGAGCATTCCCCACATGCGGGTCCGGCTGGAGAGGTCCTCGACCTTGGCCTCGATGTCGGTGGGGGAGGCCCCGGCGGCCGCGGCCTCGGCCGCGGCGACCACGATGTTGCCCAGCCCGAGGGTGAGGGCCTTTGAGTCCACCACGGTGACCGCGATCTCGCCCTCGAGGGACGTGGCCGCGGTGACCGCCGACTGCATGGTCGCCGACAGCGCGGCGGAGAGGTTGATGCAGACGACCGCGTCGCCCGAGGCCCCCTGTTTGCGGAAGGCCTGCTCGAAGGCCCCGGGGGAGGGGGCGGCGGTCTCGGGCAGGGTGTCCGACGCGGCCATCCGGGCGTAGAACTCTTCGTTGCTGAGCTCGATCCGGTCGACGAACTCGTCGTCGCCGAAACGGATGGACAACGGCACCACCTCGATGCCGTGCTGGTCGACCAGCGCCTGATCCAGGTCACAGGCGCTGTCGGTGACGATGCGGACGGGCATTGAATCCTCGGGTCTTCAGTGGATGAGGGGTGTGGGCCCCGCCGGCTCGGGCGGCGGCGCGGGGCGGAGCGTAGTTGCTGTCCTCGGGATCAGACCGGGGCCGGCTCCGGTGGGTTACCCGTGCCGGGGTCGACGAGACGGCGGTTGCGCCGGGCAGTGCGCCAATGGCTGGCCCACCAGACCACGAGGACGAGCAGGGCACCGATGGACAGGACGAGGCCGACGCCGGACACGGCAGTCGAGCGCACGGTGACCCGGGCCCGGCTGACCGTGAGGACGCCGTCGGGGGAGGTGGCGGTGATGCGCAGCGGGAACGCCCCGCTGGCCCGGGCCACCACCGGGACCGCGACCCGGTTCGGGCCCTCGTCGAGACGCAGGCGCTGGGTGGCGCCGTCGGGGAACTCCAGCTTGTTGTCGCTGTCGAAGGAGAGCCGGACCTCCACCGGCGCGCCGGTGTCGTTGCGGATGGTGAGGGGGATGTCGCCCTCGCGCGACGTCAGCGTCACCGTCTCGTCGTCGGTGATGGCCACGTCCGCGGTCCGGTCCGCGATGGCGTGGCTCACCGAGCGGAGGTAGGCGGCCCGCCGGCTCTCCGTCAGGTCGACGGCCCCGGAGACCAGCAGGCGGCGCCGGAGGTCCCGGGTGAGGGGATCGGCCTGTCCCGCGAAGCTGGCGTACCCGTCCACGGTCTGGCGGGTGATCGCCAGGTTGCGACCGTAGGCCGTGAGGTCCTGGCCGGACAGGGCGATGCCGTCGACGACCGGCCCGGGCTCCACGCCGGGATCGCCGAGCGGGTCGTCGTCGAGCAGCCCGGCCAGGCTCACGGCCCGAGTCGGGCCCCCCGCCTGCAGGCCCTCCAGCAGGGTGTCGAGGAAGGCCGCGGGCAAGGGCCGGGTGGCGGTCAACTCCAGCACCACGCCGGCCTGGCCGTCGTCGGTGGCGATGCCGCCTTCGTCCGGCGGGGCCGAGAGCAGCGCCAGGTCGGCCAGGGCGCGGTGGGCCATCAGGACGGGGTCGCCGGTCCCGTTGACGTGGGCCCGGAGAACGGCGTCGGCGAGGACGGCGTCGATGGTCTGCCCGGTGGCCCCGGCGACCACGACCGGCTCGTTGATCGGCACAGTGGCGCCGGTGACCGATTCCTGGCGGAACAGGGCCCGGTCGATGCCGGCCCGGGCCAGGGCATCGACGGCGTTGGTGGTGGGGTTGCCCGCGCCGACCCAGGTGCGCTCGTCGATGTCCTTACGGAGCACCCGGCGCAGGGTCCGGTCGCCGGCCTGGAACTGGTCCTGCAGGGGATCGGTCAACTCGGGCACGCCGGAGAAGGCAGCCAGGTCGAGTCGAACGTACGGACCGCCGACCACGTGGCGATCGGCCAGCGCGGCGCGCACGCTGGCCAGCAGGATGGGATCCACCCGGGCGACGGCCGCGAGGGTCTCCGGGGTGGGAACGACGGTCAGGGGCACGTCTTCGAACTTGTCGAGCAAGCCGGCCCGAACCTCCAACAGGCGTCGGGCCCGCTCGCTGACGACAGGGCGGCCATCCGGCCCGTAGGCGGGCGGCGCATGCAGTGGGAGCACCACGGCGGTGAGCAGCGGGGTGGTGGCAGCGTCCTCCGCGGTGCGCACGACGAAGGTCAGCATCGGGGGTCCGGTCGTGCCGTCGGCGGCGGCCACGGCCACGGCCAGCGGATAGACGCCGGGGTCGGCCACGGGGAGGCCGGCGTTCGAGCCGTCCGTGGCCAGGCGGAGGCGGAAAGCGCCATCCCGCCCGCGGGGGACGAGGGCCGCGGGCACCGACAGCACGTCGCGGACGTCGCCCAGCAGCGTCGGGTCGGTGCCGCTCCGGATGAGCGTCTCCCGATCGGTGACGGCGCCGTACAGGGTCAGTTCGATCGTGCCGTCCGCGGGCAGTCCACCGTGGACCGCGAAGGCCATGGAGAAGGGCTGGTCCTCGGCTACCCAGGGGGTCTGGGCGACGAGGCGGGGCCGGCTGTCCGGGGCCTCCTGGGCCCCAGACGGGTCCACCCCGCTGAGCAGGCCAGGGATCAGGAGGGCCAGGACCGTTCCCAGGAGCCCGACGCGCCGCCTCAACGGAGGAGGGCCCCGAGCACGTCGAGGCCGACGGGCTCGGGCCTGAAGCCCAGCGCCTCGTACAGGTGCAGCGCGGTGACGTTGCCCTCCTGGGTGTTGACCACGGCCCGGCGGGCCCCCCGCCGGTGCAGCCAGTGGAGGGCGTCGGTGACCAGTTCCCGACCCAGGCCGTGGCCGTCGTGGTGGGGGTGTACGGCGACCCGCTGGACGTAGCCCCGGCTCGCGGCCCTCCCGGCCACGGCGTAGCCGACAACGGCACCATCGACCAGCGCCACCCGGAAGTGGATCGAGGGGGTGGCGACCAGGGCCTCGCGGAGCCCGGCGGCGTCGAGGCGCCAAGGGGGTGAGAAGGCCGCCTGGTCGACCGCCAGGACGGCCGGCTTGTCCCGCCGGCGAGCGCGTCGCAGCCGGCTGGGTCGCCGGAGTGGACTCAGCCCGGTCAGGTCATGGGCCAGGAGGTGGAGGTGCTCGTCGACCTCGAAACCGACATCGAGGAAGGGTCCCTGTTCGTCGGGGCTGAGGGCGGCGGTGCGCACGCGCTCGTAGCCGGCCTCGGTCAGCTCCTGCAGGACCCGGCGCAGGGCGTCGGCGCTGATGGCCCGGGCGGCGTAGGGCACGAGGTGGGCGGTGGTGGGGTCGACCGACCAGGGCCGCACGCGCAGCGCGCGGTGCGGCGGTGCGGTGGTCATCGCGGCCGAGGATACGGGACCGCCCGGTCCCCGTCGGGGCCGCCCTGGCCGTTCCGTGTCCGGTCGTCGTGGCTGGTCGCGAACCGCAGGACGGAGAATCGATCGGGAGGGGGTGTGAGGCGCGCCGCTAGCGTCACCGGTGTGGCCGCCGTGCTCCTCGCCACCCATCCACGCTTCGGCGACCACGACACCGGGCCGGGCCACCCCGAGCGACCGGCTCGCCTCGCCGCGGTCCTCGACGGCCTGACCACGGCGGGCCTCGACGACGCGCTGGTGCGCGTCGACCCCCGCCCCGCCACCCGGGCCGAGCTGGAGGCCGTCCATCCCGCCGCCCACCTGGACCGTTTGGAGGCGCTCTGTCGCTCCGGGGGTGGTCACGTGGACGCCGACACCCGGGTCAGCGAGGCCTCCTGGGCGGTGGCCCTCCTGGCCGCCGGGGCCGGGATCGACAGCGCCGAGCGCCTCGAGCAGGGCGAGGCCGACGCCGCCTTCCTCGCCGTGCGTCCGCCCGGCCACCACGCCACCGTCGACCGGGCGATGGGCTTCTGCCTGCTGAACAACGTGGCCGTGACCGCCACCCACCTCGCCGACCGCGGCGAGCGGGTGCTGGTCGTCGACATCGATGCCCATCACGGCAACGGCACCCAGGAGGTGTTCTGGTCCGACCCCCGGGTCCTCTACGTCTCCTTCCACCAGCACCCCCTCTATCCGGGCACCGGCGCCGTGCAGGACGTGGGGACCGGCGGGGCCGCGGGCACGACGGTCAACTTCCCCCTCCCGGCGGGGGCCACGGGGGACGTCTATCGAGCCGGCATCGAGGAGGTGCTGGCCCCGCGGGTCGCGGCCTTCGCCCCGACCTGGCTGCTGATCTCCGCCGGCTTCGACGCCCACCGTCGGGATCCCATCACCGACCTCGGCCTCACCGCAGGCGACTATGCGGACGTGACCGTCGACCTGCTGGCCTTCGCCCCCGCGGGCCGTCGCCTCGTGTTCCTGGAGGGGGGCTATGACCTGACCGCGCTCGGTGAGTGCGCGGCAGCCACGGTCGGCGCCCTGCTGGGCGAGGCCGTCCAGAGCGAAGCCGCGACGACGGCCGGCCCCGGCCGGGAGGTCCTTGCGGTGGTCGCGGCCGCCCAGGCGCGGGCCGACGAGGCTGCACAGGCGTGATCCCCGAACGGCTCCAGCGCGCTCTCGAGCCCGTGCTCGACGTGATCGCCCCTCTGGCCGAGACGTTCGCCGAGGCCGACCGTCGCCTCTACCTGGTGGGGGGTGTGGTCCGCGACCTCCTGTTCGGCCGGGACCTGGCCGACCGGGACATCGACCTGACCACCGATGCCCGGCCCGACCAGATCAAGGCGCTGATCGCTGACCACGTCGACGCCGTCTGGACGCTGGGCGAGCGCTTCGGGACCATCGGGGCCAAGATCGGCGAGTGGACGGTCGAGACCACCACCCACCGGGCCGACGTCTACGTCCCGGAGTCCCGCAAGCCCGACGTGCAGTTCTCCACAGAGGTCGAGTCGGACCTCTCCCGTCGGGATTTCACCGTGAACGCCATGGCCCTGGCCCTCCCCGGGTTGGACCTCATCGACCCGTTCGACGGCGCCGCCGACCTTGCCGCCTCCCGGCTTCGCACCCCGCTCGAGCCTCAGGTGTCCTTCAGCGACGACCCCCTGCGCATGCTGCGGGCGGCTCGCTTCCTGGCCGGCTACCGGCTGGTCCCGTCCGCCGCGCTGGTGCGGGCCGTGCGCGAGATGGGGGATCGGCTGGCCATCGTCTCGGCCGAGCGCATCCGGGACGAGCTGGACAAGCTCATGGTGGTCGACGACCCCTCCGACGGCCTGTGGTTCCTGGTCGAGACCGGACTGGCCGACGAGTTCCTGCCCGAGCTGCTCGAGATGCGGCTGGAGCAGGACCCCGTCCATCAGCACAAGGACGTCCTGGCCCACACCATCGCCGTGGTGGCCAACACCGAACCGGACCGCCTGGTCCGGCTGGCGGCCCTGTTCCACGACGTGGGCAAGCCCAAGACCCGCTCGTTCGGGGCCAACGGGGTCATGTTCCACCACCACGAGGTGGTCGGAGCCCGCATGACCAAGGACCGGATGACGGCGCTGCGCTACCCCAACGAGGACGTGGCCATCGTGACCCAGCTGGTGCGCCTGCATCTGCGCTTCCACGGCTACGGGACGGGCACCGGCTGGACCGATGCTGCGGTGCGCCGCTTCGTCCGGGACGCCGGCGACCAGCTCGACCGCCTCATCGAGTTGACCCGTTGTGACTGCACGACGCGCAACCAGCGAAAGGCCGACATGCTGGCCCGGCGCATGGACGACCTCGTCGCCCGCATCGCCGAGCTGGAGGCCGAGGAGGAGCTCAAGGCCATCCGCCCCGATCTCGACGGCCGCCAGGTCATGGACCACCTCGGCCTGACACCCGGCCGCGACGTCGGCGAGGCCCTGGAGATGCTCTTGGAGGTCCGTCTCGACGAGGGCCCGCTCGGCGAGGACGAGGCCTACCGCCGCCTCGACGCCTGGTGGGCCGCCCGCTCGACCTGAGGTCGGCCGAAAACCAGAACAGGGTCCCTCTCGGGACCCTGTTCAACGGGCATCACCACCGTCGATCTTCGCACCGCAGCCCGTCCCTCAAGTACCGACTACGCCTGGTCGATCACTCGCGAGCTGCGGTGCGTCAAGAGGTCACTATGCCATCGAGCGTTGACCGCTGCATGAGCCATCTGACTCATTTACGGACTAGTCCTCCAGTGCGGCTTTGAGGACGCCGTGGACGTCGGCGAGGTGGTGGTGGAGCTCGTGGACCGTGTGGCGGGCGATCCAGTCGACGTCCCGTAGCGCGGGCTCGGGGTAGCTGTAGGTGGCGGTGCGGGCCCAGCCGGTGTCGTCGAGAGCGGCCAGCAGGGTGGCCAAGGCACCGGCGGCCTGTGTGAGCGCGAGCGCCACGGTGTCGGGGGCCTGGTCGTTGTAGCGCTCGTCCACCGCCAGCTCGTCGCGGCCCATCGGCACGAAGGTGGGTGCGTGCTCGCGTTGGGTCAGCTCGATGCGGCCCCGCTGGTTGAGGAGCACGTCGCGGACGTGGCAGCCGTACTCGAGGGCGGACCACCCTTCCGCCGGGTGCAGGCGGAGGAACGCGGCCGGGGTCTCGGTCAGGCGCTCGGCGTGCTCGTCGCCCAGGGCGCGGAGGCGGTCACCGATCTCGGGCCGCGGGAAGCTGTAGTAGTCGAACCCACACGCAGCACAGCGATCCACCGAGCTACGAGCCCTCTTTTCGGGCCCGGAGGACCAGGGTGGCCGGCATCCAGGCCATCGCCGCGGCCCAGTGCGTGCTGCGGGCGCCGCCGGCAACCGGCTCGGGCTCGAGGAACGTGTCGACCCGGAACTTCGCCCGGGTGAGGCTGGTGAAGAGGCCACCGATGGTGTGGGCGTACTCGGCTTCGGCGCCGTCAGCCCGGCCGGGGAGGGGCTCGGCGTCGGCGTACCGCCGGGCCAGTCGCGGTGGCTCGCCGCTGTCGGGGTCGAGGCAGGCGAAGGCCGGATGGGGGAGCGAGAGGGCGAGGGCGGCGTTGGCGCCGAGGACCCGGTGCACCTGGCGGAACACGCGGTTCAGGTCCTCGACCTCGGCCAGGGCGGAGACCGACAGGGTGGCGTCGATGGAGTCGCCGCGCAGGAACGCCAGGTCGGCCAGGTCGGTGCGGTGGAACTCCACGCGGACGTCCGCCTGCTCGCAGGCGTCGCGAGCCTTGTCGACCCGACGGGGTACGTGGTCCACGACGATGACCTTGGCGTCGTTGCGGGCCAGGGACAGGATGGCGTCGGTCCGGCGGCAGCCCAGGACCAGTATGCGCTTGCCCGCCACGGGGCCCAGCAGGCGCAACCCGGTCTCACCGGGGATGTCCGGTCCGTAGTCGAACTCGGCGAAGCTCATCGTTCTCTCATGTGGATACCTCGAAGGTCATGGCGTCGAACTCCCAGAAGGCTCGCAGGGCGACGATGCGACCGTCGCCGTCGACCCGGTAGGTGTAGACGCCCTCGACGACCGAGCGGTTGCCGTCGGGCAGCGTGGTGGTGATGCGGCCGACGTTGGCGCATTCGTCGCCGCAGGCGTAGGACTCGCGGAGGGTGAAGCGGACCTCGCCGATGGAGATGATCTCGTCCCAGAAGGCGGCGATGGCGGCCTTGCCTCGCCGGCCGGCACCGTCGGGGTCCAACGGGGAGGGACCGATGGGGTCTTCGACCACGGCGTCGTCGGTGAACAGGGCCAGCCACCCGTCGCGGTCGCCGGCCTCGACCGCCGCCATCGACCGTTGGGAGGCCCGTCGAGCCGGGTGCTCTGTCCCACTGCTCCGCCCCGGTCCGTCGGCTTCGCCGATCTCGGTGGTCGGCAGTGCTGCTCCACGCGGTTCCGCAGCCTCGCTCACAGGGGGGTTTCTAGCGCGCCGGCTCCCTCGGTCCCCGATGACGACCTAGCCTCCGACCCCATGAGCTTCCGGGTGGAGGCGATACAGGGCGCCGAGCACGGCGGCACGGTCGACTACCGACTGGCGCGCGCGGGCGTGCTGGCCGAGTACCGCAAGGGCCGTCTGGCCCGCCACGAGGTCTGCGACGCCCACCCCGAGCTGCTGCGGGCGGCGCGGGACTACATCGAGGAGTCCACCCAGCTGGACTGCCCGGTGTGTGAGGAGGAGAAGCTCAAGCTGGTCTCCTACGTCTTCGGGTCCTACCTGGGTCCCGCCGGGCGCTGCGTGCGGGACCGGGCGGAGCTGGCCAAGGTCACCCGGCGCAAGGGCACCTACCGCTGTTACGTGGTCGAGGTGTGTCCCGGCTGTGGCTGGAACCACTTGTCGAGGGTGTTCGAGGTGTGACCCCCGTCGCGTCCCGTGACGGAAACATCCCGTAATCGAACGGTAACCTCGGGGGCCGGCGCGATTTCCCGGCCCGAGATTCCCCGACCTCTTCTTCCTGCATGCCTTCGGACACCACCACCCGCGACGACGCCGATGCGGCCGACGAGCGTCCCTCCATCTGGGGCCGCTACCGCCGCCGCCGCTTCCGCCGCCGCAGCATCTTCTGGCGCTGGCGCCGGCTGCTGTTCCTGGCCATGCTCGTGGTCGTCGCCAGCTTGGCCGGGGTCGGCCTGGTGCTCTCCAACATCGAGCTTCCGCCCCAGAGCCAGGGCCTGGCCGAGTCCTCCTTCATCTGCACCCGAGAGGTGACCGGGCGCTGCGGGCCCGACAACGCCGCGGCCCAGCTCAACGCCGAGGAGAACCGGGTCATCGTCCCCTACCGGCGCATCCCCGAGGTCCTGATCGACGCCGTCATCTCCGCCGAGGACCAGAACTTCTGGGAGCACAACGGCGTGGACCCCGCCGGTATCGCCCGCGCGGGATGGGCCCAGGTGTCGGGGAACAGCGTGTCCGAGCAGGGTGGGTCGACCATCACCCAGCAGTACGTGAAGACGGTCTACCTGACCAACGAGCGCACGATCGCCCGCAAGATCCGCGAGGCCATCTACGCCGTCGAGCTGGAGCGCGAGCTCTCGAAGGAGGAGATCCTCGAGCGCTACCTGAACACGGTCTACTTCGGCCGCGGCGCCTACGGCGTGCAGGCGGCCTCGCAGGCGTACTTCCTCGAGGACGTCGAGGACCTGTCCCTGACCGACGCCGCGTACCTTGCCGGCCTGATCCGGTCGCCGGAGACGGCGGATGCCGACCGGCAGCCCCGCGAGGCCTACCGGCGTCGGAACACCACGCTGATCAACATGAAGGAGCTGGGCTACATCACCCAGGAGGAGTACGACGACGCCATCGCCGTCAGGTGGGTCGTCAATCCGTACGGCGTCTGCCCGGACGAGTGCCCGCCGGGCATGGTCCTGCCCCGGACCCAGGCCCAGCTCTTCTCCCACGTGCGGGGCCACGACATCGGCTCGGAGTACTTCTACGAGACCGTGCGCCAGCAGCTGGTGAGCCTCTTCGGCGAGGAGACCGTCTACGGCGGCGGCCTCCGCGTGTACACGACGCTGGACCAGAACTGGCAACGCCAGGCCTATGAGACCGTCGTCAACAACTACCCGTCCGGGGCGCCGACCTCGTCGATCGTGGCCATCGGGGCCGACGGCCGGGTGCGGGCGATGATGGGCGGCCGGGACTTCAACATCTCCGAGCTGAACCTGGCCACGGGGGCCAAGGGCGGCGGCTCCGGCCGCCAGCCCGGCTCGTCGTTCAAGCCCTTCGCCCTGGCCGAGGCCTTCGCCCAGGGCTACTCGGCCGAAGCCACCCTGCCCGCGCCGAGCAGCGTGACCCTGGACATCCCGGGCACGGCGGACTGGCACGTCAGTGGCGGCGCCTCCGCATCAGGGAGCCACACGTTGCTGAGCGGCATCCAGGCCTCCTCCAACGTGGTCTTCGCCCAGCTCATGCTCGAGCTCGGTCCGGAGAACGTGATCGAGATGGCCCACACCCTCGGCATCAAGTCCGATCTGCCCGCGGTCCCGTCGATCGTGCTCGGCGCCGGTGAGGTGTCGGTGCTGGACATGGCCAGCGCCTACAGCAGCTTCCGGGACCACGGGCTGCACCACGAGCCGGTGATGATCGAGCGGGTCGAGGACGCCCGCGGCAACGTGATCTACCGCGCCGACGAGTCGCCGCAGCAGGTCATCTCCCCCGAGGTGGCCGACACCGTCACCACCGCGCTGCGGGGCGTCGTCTCCGGCGGCACCGGCGTGCAGGCGCAGCTGTCGGGCTGGGAGGTGGCCGGCAAGACCGGGACCACGCAGAGCAACAAGGACGCCTGGTTCGTGGGGTACACCTGCAACGTCACCACCGCGGTGTGGGTCGGCAACGTCGGCGGGCCGGGCGAGGAGATCGCTCCCCTTCCTGGCGAGGGCGGCACCTTGGCGGCACCGCTGTGGCACGAGTTCATGGAGCGGATCACCTCGGCCGGCTACGTGCAGAACGACTGTGCGCTGGCCGACGTGACCGAGTTCCCGGGCCGGACCGCGTTCGCGGACCGCCAGGTCGACGACACGACGTCCCAGCCCACCTGCCCCGCGGGTTACACCCTGGCCGACCTGGACGGCGACGGCGTCTTCGAGAGTTGCGCGCAGAGCAGCGACGGCGGTGAGCCGACCTCGACGACCGAGCCCCCGCCGGCGACGACCGAGCCCCCGCCGCCGACGACCGAGCCCCCGCCGCCGACCACGACGATTCCGGATGGTCCGCCCGGAGAGGTCGACCCGCGCCAGCGCGAATGACGGCTCGACGTGATCTACTTGTTCGACGAATGTTGAGGAGCTGACGATGCGTGCCCGAGGTTGGTCAGGAGGCAGTGAGGCGAATCCCACCTACGGGCTCGCCATCACCGCGTCCGACCGTGACATCGTGATCGACAAGTCCTGGGACAGCGTTCGCCTCTTCCTCGGCGACGCCGCCGATGCCGTCGAGGTCAATCTGTCCGCCGCCTTCTGGAAGAGCTGCCCGGAGTTCCGGCACCCGGCCATCCGGACGTGGTTCGAGGAGCTGGGCCTGGCCCCGTGGCGGAAGGGATCTCCGCCGGCGTTCGGCGTGCGCAACATCGGCGAGAACCAGTTCACGGTCCGTCGGTTGGAGCGCAAGTCGCTCATCTGAGTCGTCCCTGGCGTCGCGGCGTGGACGATGCCCTCGCCGATCGGGCGCTCGACGAGCCCCACCCGGCTCGCCTGGCTCCGAACCACCCCGCCCGAGAGGCGATCCTGGCCGCCCACGCCGCGGCGATGGCCGCGGACGAGCCGCTCTACCCCGACCCGGTCACGGGCCTCCTCGTGATGACCGCGGCCTACCTGGTCGAACGGGGGGAGTGTTGCAACACCGGGTGTCGGCACTGCCCCTATGCGGTCTGACCGCCGGCGTCGTCCTCGACGCCCACCACTCGGTGGGGGTAGTGGGTCAGGCAGGGGAAGCACCATCGCTCCGTGCCTTCGGCTTCGGTGACCTGGCGCTCCTGGTCCCAGGACTCGGGCACGACGTAGACCCGGACGACCTCGGTCACGTCCTCGTCGTCCCGGCCGCAGGAGTCACAGGTGCCCGTGGTCACCGTGCTGAGGGCTCTTCGCTGGCGCTCATCGCCTTGCGGGCCTCATTCCGGCCCGCCGATCGGCTCCGCCGCTCATTCGTCTGGTCTGGCATCCGGGTCCCAGGGTAAGCTGACGGCCATCGCCGGCAGCCGAATGTGCGCTGGACGAGAAGGAGATGGCTTCGATGAGCAAGCCCGTCACCGCGCCCGACATCCGGCACCGCAAGGTCCGGGACGGACACGACCCCCTGGTCATGGTCACCGCCTACGACGCACCCGGCGCCCGCATCGCCGATGAGGCCGGCGTCGACCTGATCCTGGTCGGCGACTCGGTCGCCATGGTGGTCCTCGGCTACGAGGACACCCTCCAGGTCACCATCGACGATCTGGCTCACCACACGGCCGCTGTGGCCCGCGCCCGGCCCCGCCCGCTCATCGTGGGCGACATGCCGTGGATGAGCTACCACGTGTCCCCCGAGGAGTCCGTGCGCAACGCGGCCCAGCTCATCCGGGCCGGCGCCGGATCGGTCAAGCTGGAGGGCGGCCAGAAGCGCCTGCGGATGATCGAAGCCATCCTCGACGCCGAGATGCCGGTCATGGGCCACCTCGGTCTGACGCCGCAGTCCGTCAAGGCCATGGGCGGCTTCAAGGTGCAGGCGAAGGCCCACCAGGCCGCGCTGGACCTGGTGGCCGACGCGAAGGCCCTGGCCCACGCCGGGTGCTTCGCCGTCGTGCTGGAGGGCGTCCCCACCGAAGTGGCCCAGATGGTCACCGAGGCCGTCGACGTGCCCACCATCGGCATCGGCGCCGGTCCCGGTTGTGACGGCCAGGTGCTGGTCGCCCATGACCTGCTCGGCATCGAGGACCGCATCTCGCCCAAGTTCGTGCGCCGGTACGGGTCGATGAAGGACGAGATGGTGGCGGCCATGGCCCACTTCGCCGACGACGTCCGCGGGGGCACCTTCCCCTCCGACGACGAGAGCTACCACCTCTCCGACGAGGTCGCCGAGACCCTCGGCCTCTACGGCCGCGCGGAGTAGCGCGAGGCCAACCGCCAGAATGGACCACCATGGGGTGGCCTCGTGTCGCACGAACGCTGATCGTGCTCGTCGTCGTCGTCGCCTGTGCCGACGACGGGGGTGGGACCGCCACCACCACCGCCGCCGCGCCCGTCACGGTCACCGATCCCATCGACCTGTCCGCCGAGGGGCAGCAGTCGGCGTCGGGGCGGGTCACGATCCCGGGCTTCGACGAGGTCCAGGTGTCGGTCACCAGCGAGGCGGGTGACGTGGTCGAGTCCTGCCTGCTGCTGGCCGCCGCCGCCGAGCAGTACACGCAGGGCCTGATGAACGTGGTGGACCTGGGTGACTACGCGGGGATGCTCTTCGACTTCCCCGAAGGCACCCGGGACGGCGGCTTCTGGATGCGGGACACGCCGATGCCGTTGTCCATCGCCTACCTCGACACCGAGGGGGCGATCGTGTCGACGGCGGACATGGACCCCTGCCTCGACCTCGGCGACCAGTGCCCGGGCTATCGGCCCGAGGGGCCGTACGCCGACACCGTCGAGGTCCCCCAGGGCGGGCTGGCCGCCATCGGCCTGGACGGCCCCGGCGCCCGTCTGGTCCAGTCCGGGGACTGCGCCGCGAACTTCTGATCCGGCTGTCACACCTCCGGGGGACACTGCGGTCCGTGAGGGAAGTTCGAGCCCGTCCCGTTAGCCTCGTGGGCCGACAAGGTCTCCCTCCGGGGAGACACCGACCCTGCCCCCACCGGGGCTCCAGGTGCATCGGCGCCGGAACCGAAGGGAAGTGATGCTCGCATGACGCGGGTGTATGAACTCATGGTGATCTTCGACCGCGAGGTCGACGAGTCCACCATCGACGGGCTGCTCAACCAGGTGACCTCGATGATCGGGGACGCCGGTGGGCGCGTGGCCACCACCGACAAGTGGGGCATGCGCAAGTTCGCCTACGAGATCGACCACAAGGACGAGGGCTACTACGTCGTCCTCGAGATCGTGACCGAGGCCACCGACCTCCACGAGGTCGACCGCTTCCTCCGCCTCGCGGACGAGACCGTCCGCCACAAGACCTTCCGTCTCCCCGATGCCGAGGCCACCCGCCGCGGCCTGCTCGGGGACTCGGTGGAGCCGGCTCCCGCCGGCTGATCGAAGGAGCAGAGCAATGGCACCAGGCAACACCGTCACCATCGTGGGCAACGCGACCCGCGAGCCCGAACTGCGCTTCACCGCCAGCGGCCAGGCCGTCGCCACCTTCGGCGTGGCCGTGAACCGGCGCTGGCAGAACCGCAACAACGAGTGGGAGGAGTCGACCTCCTTCTTCGACGTCACCTGCTGGGCCCAACTGGCCGAGAACGTGGCCGAGTCCGTGCCCAAGGGCGGTCGGGTCGTCGTGACCGGGCGCCTGGACCAGCGGTCCTGGGAGACCCAGGAGGGCGACAAGCGCTCCAAGGTCGAGATCGTGGCCGACGACGTCGCCCCGAGCCTGCGGTGGGCCACGGCCCAGATCACCAAGAACGAGCGCCGCGACGGCGGTGACGGCGGCGGCTTCGCCGGCGGCAGCGGGGGCGGCGGTGGTGGTGGGGGCGGCAGCAACCGACCCGCTCCCAGCGCGCCTCCCGCCGGTGGCGGCGGCTACGACCCGGACGAGGAGCCCTTCTAGATGGCCAAGCAGCAGGTCCGACGGACCAAGAACAAGGACAACGCCCGGCGCGGCAAGAAGAAGGTCAGCATCCTGCTCCAGGAGCAGGTGCCCTACGTGGACTGGAAGGACGTCAACCTCCTCCGTCGGTTCATGAGCGACCGGGCCAAGATCCGCGCCCGCCGGGTGACCGGCAACACCCAGCAGCAGCAGAGCGAGATCGCCATGGCGATCAAGAACGCCCGGGAGATGGCGCTGCTGCCCTACACCAGCCGGGTGACCACCCAGCGCACGTCGCGGGATCGTGGCGAGCGGGGTCCCCGCGCCGATGCCCCGATGCCCATGCCCACGCCGGCCACGCCGCCCCCCACGGGCGGTGTGGGCGACGAGGAGCTCGACCTCGCGGCCGAGCTCGACGGGGTCGACGCCACGTTCGAAGCGGCCCCCGACGTGGAGGCCACCCCCGAGGTCGAGGCGGTCAGCGCCCCGGCAGAGGAGGGCTGATGGAGCTCATCCTCCGCGCCGACGTGTCCGGCCTCGGCCAGCGGGGCGACATCGTCGAGGTGGCCGACGGCTACGGCCGGAACTACCTCATGCCCAAGGGCCTGGCCATGAAGGTCACGGCCGGCGCTCGCGAGCAGGCCGTGTCCATGGCCAAGTCACGGGCCGTGCAGGACGCCGCCGAGCGGGAGGCCGCCGAAGGCGTCGCCACCCAGCTGGCCGGCCGCACGATCACCATCGCCATGCGCGCCGGTGACGAGGGCAAGCTCTTCGGCTCCGTTACCGCCGGTGACGTGGTCGACGCCGTCGCCGCCCAGGCCTCGATCGAGATCGACCGCCACGATCTGGTGCTGGACACGGCCATCAAGGAGGTGGGCACCCACGAGGTCGTGGTCCGCCCGCACCCCGAGGTCCAGATCCCCCTCATCGTCGAGGTCACCCCCGCCTGATCGAGCCGACGCCCACGCGGACGAGGTCGGATCGCGGCCGCCGATGAGGGCTGACTGTCACACCCCTCAGCGATCATCTCTTCATGTCGCGATGGCTTGCTGTGGACAACCTCCGCGAGATCCCCCGAAGATCCACAGGGCGTCCCCTTCCGGCGCAGGTTCCGCCGCGGCAGAGTGACGGCGTGGGGAATGGGGGGGTCGTCGGTGAGTGACGGCGCGCCCCATCCGGCGGAGTTCGACGAGCCGCCGCGGCCGGCGGGCCGGGTACCGCCGCACAACCTCGACGCCGAGGCCTCGCTGCTCGGGGCCATGCTGCTGTCGAGCGATGCCATCTCGGCGGCCATCCAGATCGTCACGGTCGACGACTTCTACAAGCCGGCCCACGCCCACGTCTTCGACGCCATCACCTCGCTCTACGCCCAGGGGGAGCCCGCTGACCCCATCACGGTCGCCGAAGAGCTGAAGCGGGCCGGCCTGCTCGAGTCGGTCGGTGGGGCCGGGGCGCTGGTCGACCTCGAGTCCTCGACGCCGGCCACGTCCAACGCCTCCTTCTACGCCAAGATCATCGAAGAGCGGGCGATGATGCGGAAGCTCATCGGGGTCGGCGGTGAGGTGGCCCAGCTCGGCTACGACATCCCCGACGACGTGGACAAGGCCGTGGACACGGCCGAGTCGATGGTGTTCCGGATCGCCGAGCGCCGGATCACCGACACCATGATGCCGATCCACCAGCTCATGGACCTCGGCCTCGACCGGCTCGAGCAGCTCTACGAGAACAAGGGCGAGATCACCGGGCTGCACACCGGGTTCAGCGACCTCGACAACATGCTCGGTGGCTTCCAGCCCAGCTCGCTGGTGATCATCGGCGCCCGCCCCGCCACCGGCAAGACCAGCTTGGCATTGGCCATGGTCGCCGGCGCCGCCATGCAGGCCAAGAAGTCGGTGCTGATGTTCTCGCTGGAGATGAGCCACGTCGAGCTCACCCAGCGCCTCCTCTGCTCCGAGGCCCGGGTCGACTCCCGCCGCATCCGCACCGGCCAGCTCACCGACGACGACTGGAAGCGCATCAGCCGGGCCGTCGGCCGTCTCGGCGACGCCGAGCTCTGGATCGACGACAACCCCAACCTCACGATCATGGAGCTGCGGGCCAAGGCTCGCCGGCTCAAGAGCCAGCTGGGTGACCTCGGCCTGATCGTCGTCGACTACCTGCAGCTGATGAGCGGTCGGGCCTCGGCCGAGAACCGCCAGGTCGAGGTGGCCGAGATCAGTCGTGGCCTCAAGATCCTCGCCCGCGAGCTCGAGACCCCCGTCATCGCCCTCAGCCAGCTGAGCCGCGGCGTCGAAGCCCGCCAGGACAAGCGCCCCACTCTCGCCGACCTCCGTGAGTCGGGCTCCATCGAGCAGGACTCGGACGTCGTGATGTTCATCTACCGGGATGCGCTCTACGACCGGGAGAAGGCCGACGACGGGGACACCGAGCTGATCGTGGCCAAGCACCGGAACGGGCCGATCGGCACGGTGCACCTGACCTTCCTGCCCCGCTTCGCCAAG
>DATDAH010000260.1:0-19779 GCA_036525535.1 Acidimicrobiales bacterium | reverse complement strand
GCTGGGCACCGACCGGTTCCGCCTCCAGGGGAAGGTCGTGGACGACTCGGTCGAGGAGACCGACGACGGCGTCGCCTTCCAGGTCACCTTCAACGGGGTGACCGTGGACGTGGTCCACCAGGGTGACCCGCCGGAGCTCTTCCAGCCTGGCATCCCCGTGGTCCTGGAGGGTCACTGGGACGGCGACGTCTACGCCTCCGACCGGATCCTGGTGAAGCACTCCTCGGAGTACGAGGCCGAGAACGAAGATCGCCTGCGGGAGGCCGACGAGGGCCAGTCGAGCCCGTGAACAGCTCGTCCCCCCTTCGCGTCGCCGACGTGACCTGGCGATCGTCGTGAACGGCGCGCTCGGGACGGCCGGTGTGCTGCTCGGGCTCCTCGGCGCCCTTGGCGGCGCGGGCACTGTGCTGGTGGGGCTTCAGCGCGGCCGGCCGAACCTGCTTCGGTCGGCGCCGGCCTACGGGCTCCTCGTCTTCGCCGGAGCGTTCCTGGCCATGGCGGCCATGGAGCGGGCCCTCATCACCCGGGACTTCACCGTTCTCTTCGTGGCCGAGAACGGCAGCAGCCGCACCCCGGCCGT
This sequence comes from Acidimicrobiales bacterium, assembly GCA_036525535.1. GTDB lineage: Bacteria > Actinomycetota > Acidimicrobiia > Acidimicrobiales > DATDAH01 > DATDAH01. Next base: position 19,199 of record DATDAH010000260.1, on the reverse strand, counting down.
GTTCAACGTGGCCACCCTCTGGTCGGCCCTCGAGGGCTCGATCATCCTGTGGGCGCTGGTCCTCGGCGGGTACCTCGTCGCCGTGCTCCGCAAGTTCCGGGATCGCCTCGACGACCCGCTGGTGGGCTGGGCCCTGGTCACCATGTTCGTGACCGCGGCGTTCTTCTTCGCCCTGATGGTCGGCCCGGCCGACCCCTTCAAGTCGTTCAATCCGCCGCCGGGCTTCGACGGTCCGGGGCCCAACCCGCTCCTCCAGAACCACATCCTCATGGCGTTCCACCCGCCGATGCTCTACCTGGGCTACGTCGGCTTCACCGTGCCCTTCGCCTTCGCCATCGGGGCGCTGGCCACCGGACGGGTGGGCGAGGGTTGGCTGGTCGAGACCCGGCGCTGGACGTTGTTCGCGTGGGGCTTCCTCACCGTCGGCATCGTGCTCGGGGCCTGGTGGTCGTACGAGGTGCTGGGCTGGGGCGGCTACTGGGCGTGGGACCCGGTCGAGAACGCCTCCTTCCTGCCCTGGCTGACCGGGACGGCCTACCTGCACTCGGTGATGGTCCAGGAGCGCCGGGGGATGCTGCGGGTCTGGAACCTGTCGCTGCTCTGCGCCACCTTCGCCCTGACCATCCTCGGCACCTTCCTCACCCGCTCCGGGGTCCTCGACTCGGTCCACGCGTTCACCGAATCGGGCATCGGGCCCGCCTTCCTCGGCTTCTTCGCCGTGATCGTCGGGACCAGCGTCCTGCTCATCGGCTGGCGGGGCGACCGGCTCCGGGCGCCCGGGCGCATCGATTCGCCCCTCTCCCGAGAGGGGGCCTTCTTCGGCAACAACCTCCTGTTCGCCGCCTTCGCCTTCGTCGTCCTGCTGGGCACGATCTTCCCTCTGGTGGTCGAGGCGGTGAACGGCGACCGGATCTCGGTCGGGGTGCCCTACTTCGACCGCATGGCCATGCCCATCGGGCTCGGTCTCCTGGCCCTCATGGCCGTGGCCCCCGTGTTGCCCTGGCGCAAGGCCAGCGGCGAGCTGCTGCGCCACCGGCTGGAGTGGCCGGCCTGGATCGGGACGTTGACGGTGGTGGTCGCGGTGCTGCTGGGGGCCCGGGGCCTGGCTCCGCTGCTCGCCTTCGGCCTGGGTGGCTTCGCCGCCGGGTCGGCCGGCCGCCAACTGGTGTTGGCCACCCGCCGCCACGGGTGGAAGGGCCTGGTGGGCCGGGCCAACGGTGGCATGGTCGTGCACATCGGCGTGGTCATCATCGCCGTGGCCTTCGCCGCCTCCCAGAGCTACGGCCACGTCGGCGAGTTCCGGTTGGGCGAGGGGGACTCGGCCGAGGTCGGGGGCCACAGCGTGACCTATCTCGGGTTGGAGACGATCGAGCGGTCGGCCAAGACCGAGACCCGGGCGCAGGTCCAGATCGACGACGACGGCGTGTTCACCCCCAGCCTCTCGGAGTTCGCCTTCGGCGGTCAGGCCATCGGCACGCCGTCGGTGCGGGTCGGCCTCACCGGCGACGTCTACCTGGCCCTGCAGGCCCTGCCCGAGGACGGCAGCGACGAGATCCTCCTCCGGGTCGTGGTCCAGCCGCTGATCCTGTGGCTCTGGGTCGGCGGGGCGGTCATGGCCGTGGGCACGATCCTCGCCGGGTGGCCCGGGAACCGGCGGCGTCCCACCGACCCGACCTCGGCCGGGCTGGCCGAGGACGTCACCGGCCCTGCCCCTGATCCGGAGCCGGTCACCGCCTGATGGACGTCACCGAAGCGGTCGATCACGCGCCCCGCAGCCGAGGGCTGGTCCTGGGCGCGGCGGTGGTCGTGGCCGTGATCATGATCGCCCTCGTCGTGGTGCTCGCCACCCGCGATCCGGCGCAGGACCGGGTGGACGAGAGCCCGCTGGTCGGCCATGTCGCCCCGCCGTTGGTGGGGGAGGTCGTCGCCCCCGAGGCCACGGCGGGCTCGCCATTCGACCTCGACCGCCTCCGCGGCCAGTGGGTGGTGGTCAACTTCTTCGCCACCTGGTGCGTCCCGTGCGTCACCGAGCACCCGGAGCTCATCGAGTTCAGCGACCGTCACGCGGCCACGGGTGACGCGTCGGTGGCGAGTGTGGTCTTCGACGCGGATGAGAACGTCGACGACATCGCCGACTTCTTCGCCGACAACGGCGGCGACTGGCCGGTGGTCGACGGCGAGGACGTGATCCTCGACTGGGCCGTGGCCGCGGTGCCCGAGTCGTTCCTGGTGTCGCCGGACGGGGTCGTGGCCGCCAAGATCACGGGCGGGGTGACGGCGGATGGCCTCGACGACCTCATCGCCGAGGTCCAGCAGCCCTGATGCGCCGGTTCTCCTGGCTGGTGATGGGCCTGGTGCTCCTGGGCGCCCTGTTGGTCGGGCTCCAGCCCGACGACACGCCCCGCACCACCGAGGAGCGGGTGTTCGACGTGGCCGAGGGGTACAAGTGCCCGACGTGTCGCAGCCAGTCGGTCGCCGACTCCGAAGCGCCCAGCGCCAAAGCGATCAAGGCCGAGATCGGCCGCCGCCTGGAGGCGGGCGAGTCCGAGCAGGACATCCGCGACTACCTGGTCAGCCGGTTCGGCGAGGAGATCGTGCTGACCCCGTCCTCGTCGGGGGTCACCGGCCTGGTGTGGGTCATCCCGGTCGTCGCGGTGGCCTTGGCCGCGGCGGGCCTGTTCCTGGCCTTCCGGCGCTGGCAGCGTCGGCCGTCGATCGCGGCGTCCGACGAGGACCGGCGCCGAGTGGCCGCGGCCCGGGGTGGGGAACCGTGAGCCCGCGGGCCGCCGGGCCGGCGGACCCCGACGCCTACGCCGCCTTGGAAGAGCAGCGGGACTTCCTCCTCGGCTCCCTCGACGACCTCGAGCGGGAGCGGGCCGCGGGCGACATCGACGAATCCGACTACGAGGCCCTGCGCGACGACTACACGGCCCGGGCCGCCGCCGTCCTCCGCGCTCTGGACGACGGAGGGGCTCGATTCACGTCGGCCCGACGACCGGGGAGCCGGCGCCTGGGCGTCGCGGTCATCGTCGGGGTGCTGGTGTTCGGGGCGGGAGCCGGGCTCCTGGTGGCTCGCTCGGCGGGGAGCCGCAACGACGGCGCGACCGGCGGTGGCACCGGGCTGGCCGCCCGGGACGAACTGGCCGAGTGCCTGAGCCGGTTCAGTCAGGGCGACGTCCTGGAGGCGGTGATGTGTTACGACGAGGTCCTCGCCGAGGACCCGGACAACCTCGAGGCCCTGACCTACCGGGGCTGGGCGCTCGTCCAGTCCACCCTCGTGGACGACGGCCTCGAGTACCTCGACCGGGCCATTGCCCTCGACCCCACCTACCCCGACGCCCGGGTGTTCCGGGCGATCGCGTACAAGGACCAACAGCGCTACGAGGAGGCTCGGGCCGATCTCGAGGTCGTCGACCACGGGCAGATCCCCGTGGCGATGGCCCCCCTCATCGAGAGCCTGCGGGCCGAGCTCGAGGCGGCCATCGAGTCGCCGACCCCGACGACGCCACAGGACTAACGTCCGGCCATGACCGATCCGTCCGCCGTTCCCCCGCCGCCGCCCGGAGGAGGGTTCCCGCCGTCGCCGCCCGGAGGCGGGTCCACTCCACCGCCGCCCGCAGCCGGCCCGGCGCCGATGGGGGGCTACCCGGTGCACCTCGCCTTCGACGCCCCGTTGGAGGTGGCCAACTGGCGACCATTGGTCCACTGGTTGCTCGTCATCCCCTACGCCATCGTGGTCGCGATCCTCGGCTACGCCCTGGGGATCGTCGCCTTCGTCGCCTTCTTCACGGTCGTGTTCACCAAGCGCATCCCGGACGGCATGTTCCGGTTCATGAGCATGTGCCTCCGGGTCAGCTGGCGGTCCAGCAGCTACCAGTACTTCATGCGGGAGCCGTACCCGGAGTGGGACTTCACCTCGGCGTCCGCCGATCCCGGCGGCGACCCGGCCACGGTCTCGATCGACGAACCGGGTGAGCTCAACCGCTGGCTGCCCTTCGTGAAGTGGCTGCTCGCCATCCCGCACTACATCGTGCTGTTCTTCCTCTTCATCGGGCTGGCCTTCGTGGTCCTGATCGGCTTCTTCGCCGTCCTGTTCACCGGCCGGTGGCCCGAGGGCCTGCGGGAGTACGTCGTCGGCGTCCATCGCTGGGGCCTGCGCGTCGTCGCCTACATCTTCTACATGACCGACGAGTACCCGCCGTTCTCCCTCGACTGATCGGTCAGGCCGGCGGCGTCAGGGCCACCAGGCCCGTCAGCGTCGCCACCCAGTGAGCCACGAGCAGGGCGGCGGCGACGAGGCCGGAGCTCGTCGGGAGGCGGGTGGCGCGGCCGACGCCGAAGGTCCGGGCCAGCTGCAGCGCGGCCAGCACGGCGACGACGACCATGAAGGCCACGCCGAGGGCGTCGGCCGCCAGCGCGGGGCCGAGGTGGCCGTGGGCCAGCTCGACGGCCGTCGTCGAGAGGCCGCAGACCGGGCACGGGACCCCGAGCAGCACCCGGGCGGCGCAGGCGCCGGGGCCCAGGCCCAGGAGGCGTTGGCTGCCCGCGGCCACGACGCCGACGGCAGCGATGCCGACCGCGCTCCAGCCGATGACGTCTCCGGCCGGACCGTCGTCGTCCACGCGGTGCCCACCCGCGAGGAACGTGGTCTCGGTCATCGACAGCTCAGTCGAAGTCGGACTCGAAGGAGGTCGTGTCGGCGCTCACCAAGATGATCGCGATCACGATGACCAGGACGATCGCGATCCCGCACAAGATGACGCCGGCTGTCGCCATGCCCTTGGACCGGGGGTCGGCTTCACCCTTGGTGATGCGGGAGCGGGCCACCAAGCCGAGCGGGAGCCCGACGATGGCGCAGACACCGCCCACGGGCCAGCACCAGCAGAAGACCAGGGCCACGATGCCGAGCACCATGGAGGCCACGGCTTGGCCGTTGACGCTGGGTAGGCCCGCCCCGGGGACGCCGGGGAAGGGCTGCCCCCCGAACGGCTGCTGGGGCGGGGCGAAGGACGGCGGCGCCGGCTCGGGCGGCGGGGGCGGTGTCGCCGGCTGCGGCGGGTACCACTTCCCGTCCGATGCCTGCCACCACGTCGGATCCTGCGGCGTGTCGCTCATCGCTGTCCGGCTCCCATCGGTCCTGCCCTCTGGTCGGCGAGACCCTAGTGGGTCCCCCGAAGCCGGTGGGTGGACCTCAGTCGTCGTTGTCCGGGCGTTTCGGTGGTGGCAGGTACGTCCCCCGGGTGAAGGTGCGACCGTCCCGCTCGAGGACCCAGGTCGAGCCCTTCTTGCAGGCGCGTCCGACCGCATCCATGCCCTCCACGATGAGCTCGTCGACCAGGTCCGGGATCAGGTCCCCGTGGCTGCACAGCACGGCCCTGTCGAGACGGTCGGCCAAGCGGCGGACGGGGCCCAGGGGCATGCCCTCCCCCAGGGAGGGATCCTCGACGACTTCGAGGCCGAGGGCCGTGGCCAGCGGCTCGACCGACTGGACGCAGCGGACCGCGGGGCTGGAGAGGATGACCTCGACACGGTGCCCACCCAGGAGGTCGACGAGGGCCCGGGCCTGATCGAACCCCTTCTCGGTCAGCGGCCGTAGACGGTCGTCGGCGGGCCAACCGTTTCGGGAGACGGCGTCGGCGTGGCGGACGATCAGCAGGCTCAACCCGCCCCCAGGGCCCGGAGGTCGTCGACGACCCGGGGGAGGGCGGTGAGGAAGGCGTCGATGTCCGTCTCGGTGCTGGACCAGCCCACCGAGACCCGGAGGGAGCGGTGGGCGTCGACGCCCATCGCCTCCAGGACCGGTGACGGCTCCAAGGCCTCTGACGAGCAGGCGCTGCCCGAGTGCACGGCGATCCCCGCGGCATCGAGCCCGAGGAGCACGGCCTGGGGCTCGACTCCCTCGATGCCGAGGCACACGACATGGGGGAGGCGCTCCACCGGGTCACCGTAGATCGGGATGCCGTCCAGACCGGCAACGCCGTCCAGCACCCGATCAGTCAGACGGCGGGCCTCCGTGGCCTCGGCCTCGAGACCGCCGCCGGCCAGCGCACCGCAGGCCGCGGCGAACCCGGTGACGGCGCCCACGTTCTCCAGGCCGGCCCGGCGAGCCCGCTCCTGATCGCCACCGACGAGGAGCGGGTCGAGGCGCAGACCGCGCCGCACGAGCAGCGCGCCGACTCCCGCGGGGCCGCCGAACTTGTGGGCGCTGAGGGACACGAGGTCGGCACCGAGCGTGGCGAAGTCCAGCGGAAGGTGGCCGTTGGCCTGGGCGGCGTCGACGTGGACGAGCACGTCGAGTCCGGCGCAGGCGGTGACGACAGCGGCCAGGGGCTGGGTCGTCCCGACTTCGTGGTTGCCGGCCTGTATGTGGACGACGGCGGTGTCCGGACGCACGGCGACGGCCACCTCCTCCGGATCGACCCGACCGTGCCGGTCCACCGGGACCACGGTGACCTCGCCCGCCCGCTCGGCCGCCAGACGGACCGCGGAGTGTTCGACCGCGCTGACGACCTGGTGCCGACCTCGGCCGGCGACGCCCCGGGCCACGGTGGCGACGGCCTCCGTGGCGCTGCCCGTGAACACCACCTCCCGGGGCCGGGCCCCGAAGGTGGACGCCACCTGGTCCCGGGCCTGCTCCACGGCAACCCGGACGGTCAGGCCCTCCTCGTGGATCCGGCCGGGGTCGCCCACCAGGTCCAAGGCGGCCACCATCGCCGCCCGGGCCTCCGGGCGCAGGGTCGATGTCGACGCGTGATCGAGGTAGTGCCGCACCCTCAGCGGGCTACTCGGCCACCGCGGTCACGCAGATCTCGTCGCCGGTGGGTCGGGACGACTCGGTCACCGGCGAGGTGTCGCCGTAGAGGGCGCCGAGCATGCCCTTGACCATGCCCCGGTCCACCGCGCAGATGACCGGGTGCTCGACGGCGGCGCCGCCGAAGGGGCAGTGCTCGGAGACGATGCGCAGCTCGTTGCCGTGCTTCTCGGCGTGGGCGGCGAAACCGTGGGCGGTCAGCGCATCGGCAACGGCATGGAGGGCGGTCCGGAAGGAACGGGGCCCGCTGCTCTCGGCGCCGAGCGCGCCCGCCATGGTGCGGCCGTACTCCTCGCCCACCTCCTCGGCCAGGGCCTCGGCCTGGGCGGGGGGCAGGGCCTCGAGGGCCCGGCCGAGCAGCGTCACCAGCACGTCGTCGTGACGGACGTTGATCTCGAGGTTCATCTCGTGCTCGGTCGGCCGGTAGCGCTTGGACGGCCGTCCGGCGCCACCGCCGTCCGGACGCTCGACGCTGACCTCGAGGTACCCGCCGGCGGCCAGTTTGTCGAGGTGGTGCCGGGCCACGTTGGCGTGCAGGTCGAAGCGGTCGGCCACCTCGGAAGCGGTCACCCCGTCCGTGCGCTGGTGGACGTGGAGGAAGATGTCGCGGCGGGTCGGGTCACCGAAGGCCGACGCGATCGCCGTGACGGCCGACGCGAACTCGGTGGGGGACAGGGGACCACCAGCACCACCTTCCACGCCCGGTATTCTACCTACGCGCATAGGAGAAATTCCCGAGTCCGGCGCGCAGGAGCGGATCGGTACCGATGGCCCCCACCAACGACGAGGTCCTGGAGGCGCTGCGCGCCGTCCAGGAACCCCTGCTCGAGCGCAGCCTGGTCGACCTCGGACTGGTCGACGCGACCGAGGTCCACCGGGGCGGGCGGATAAAGGTCAGCATCGCCGAGCCGACCGAGGACTACCCGTACCGGGACCAGCTCCGTCAGGCGGTGAGCGCCTCGGTGGGGGCGCTGGACGGCGTCAAGGACGTGCAGATCGACGCCCGCGTGCTCGACGACGACGGCCAGGAGCGGGTCCGCCGTCTGCTCATCGGCGATCCGGAGGCGACAGCCGGTACCCAGGAGAGTCACGGTCACGCCGAGGGCCGGGCCATCCCCTTCGCCGACGTCGGCTCCAAGACCCGGGTGCTGCTCATCGCATCGGGCAAGGGCGGCGTGGGCAAGTCCTCGGTCAGCGCCAACCTGGCCATCGCCCTGGCCCAGCGGGACAAGCGGGTGGCCATCGTGGACGCCGACGTCTGGGGGTTCTCGATCCCCCGGATGTTGGGCGTGACCCGACCCCCGATCCTGATCGACCGGATGCTGGTGCCGCCCGAGGCCAACGGCGTGCGCTGCATCTCCATGGGCTTCTTCGCTGAAGAGGACACGCCGGTCATCTGGCGGGGCCCGATGCTGCACAAGGCCCTCGAGCAGTTCCTGACCGACGTCTACTGGGGCGATCCCGACTTCCTGCTCGTCGACCTCCCACCGGGCACGGGCGACATCGCCATCTCGCTCGCCGGCTTCCTGCCCCGGGCCGAGGTCTACGTGGTGACCACGCCACAGGCCGCCGCCCAGAAGGTGGCGCAGCGGGCCGCGTTCATGGCCGAGAAGGTTCGGCTCGAGGTGCGGGGCGTCATCGAGAACATGTCGTGGTTCACCGGCGACGACGGGAAGCGCTACGAGATCTTCGGGGCCGGGGGCGGCCAGGAGCTGGCTGACCGCCTCGACGTCCCCCTGGTCGGCCAGGTCCCCTTGGTGCCGGAGCTGCGGGCGGGCAGCGACTCGGGCCGTCCCATCGCGGCCGAGGCCCCCGACAGCGAGGCCGCCGCCGTCTTCCGGGCCATGGCCGAGCGCATCGACACCGAGCTCGCCCCCACCAAGCGCTACCACCCCGAGCTCAAGATCACGTAGGTGGTCGTCACATTCGAGGCTTCGCTGCGCTCAGCAAGTCCGGCTCCGCCGGAGCAGTGGGTCAGCGAGCTGCTCCGCTCCGCTGGGCAGCGTCGGGACCGGCTGGACCTCCTCAGATGAGCGAGTCCAGGATCTCGTCGATGTGGGTGACAGCGCCGAGGTGGCCTTCGCCGGGCCAGACGGTGAGGCGGGCTTCCGGTAGGTGCTCGGCCAGGGCTTCGGCGTGGCGGAGGGGGACCATCGTGTCGGCGTCGCCCTGCCAGATCGTCACGGGAGCGGTCGCCCCGATGGAGACGCCCCAGGGGTGGGCGAGCGTCCGGTAGTCGTCGACCACGCCTTGGGCCCCGTTCTGGAAGGCTCCGGTGAACAGGGCGATCGTGTCCTCCGGGGGTGCCTGCTCAGCGGCCAGTACCGCCCGGTCGCTCTCGCTCAGTTCCTTGCCGAAGGACTTCACCGCCGACGACGGGCTCTGCTTCGCCATCCAGGCCGAGAACCCGAGGAGCAGGCGGGCGGCGGCGGGGTGCTTCACGCAGAGGCCCAGCAGCTGGCGGTCGGTCTTGGCGAAGTCATCGGCCTCGGCCCAGACACCCATCTGCCCCATGCCCGCGGCCACGGCGGTCGCCGTGACCCGGTCGCCGGGGCCGGCGGCACAGGCCACGGCGTAGGGCCCACCGCCGGAGTAGCCGAGGACGGCGAAGCGGTCGATGCCCAGCGTGTCGGCCAGGAGGGCAATGCGGCCGGGGTAGTCGCCCACCGACCCGAGAGCCGGTCCGCTCGAGCGGCCGACCCCGGGGCGGTCCGGGGCCAGGAGGCGCAGGCCGCGGGTTCTCGCCGGCTCGTCGGTCCAGTCGAATCCGGCCCCACAGGACGGGACGCCGTGGAACGCGAACACGGGCGTGCCCGACGGGTCGCCGTACTCGTAGAGGCCGACGGTGGTCCCGTCCGGTAGGTCGACGACGCGGTCATTGAAGTCAGCGGAGGCCACGTTCCATGTTCGCACCCCCGGGCGGAGGCGGATCATGGGACGGGCGCTCCTAACCTGTCCCCGCACTCGCACAGGAGGATCCGTGGACGTTCGCATCGGCGTGACCTACAGCCCCAAGGAGCTGGAGGTGGAGCTCGGGGAGAAGGCCGACCCCGACAAGCTCAAGGCGGAGATCGACACCGCACTGTCGGGCACCGGCGCGCTCTGGCTGACCGACCGGCGGGGCCGGCAGGTGGCCGTGCCGGTGGACAAGGTGGCGTACGTCGAGATCGGAAGCCCCGAGGACGGCCACCGGATCGGGTTCGGCGCCTGACCTGATGGTCGCCCCGGTCGATCTGCTCGACCGCAAGCTGGTCTTCGTCACCGGCAAGGGCGGTGTCGGCAAGTCGACCGTCGCGTCGGCGCTGGCCCTGGTGGCCGCCCGGCGAGGTCAGAAGACCCTGGCTTGCGAGTTCGACGCCAAGGGCAACCTGGCCGACTTCTTCTCCGCCGCGCCCACCGCCTGGGAGCCCAGCGAGGTCCAGCCCAACCTCTTCGCCATGTCCATGGACACGGAGGAGTCGCTGAAGGAGTACCTGCGCCTCCAGGTCAAGATCCCGCTGGTGGCCCGCATCGGCCCCCTGGCCCGCACGCTGGACTTCGTGGCCAACGCCGCCCCCGGGGTCAAGGAGATCCTCACCGTCGGCAAGGTGGTCTGGGAGACCAAGGAGAAGCACTACGACCTCGTGGTGGTCGACGCCTCGGCCACCGGCCACGTCGTGGCCCAGCTGTCGGCCCCGCAGGCCATCGGCGAGCTGGTCAAGGTGGGACTGGTCCGGGATCAGACGGCTTGGTTGAGCGAGATCCTCGACGACGCCTCGACCACCGGGGCGGTCATCGTCGCCGCGCCCGAGGAGATGCCGGTGAACGAGTCCCTGGAGCTGGCCGAGCGGATCCGGACCGAGACCCGGGTCGACCTCGCCGCCACCGTCGTCAACCGGGTCCTGCCCGAACTGTTCTCCCGCGACGAGGAGGCCGTGTTCGCCGCCCTGCGAGAACCCGACACCGTGGCCGCCCTGGAGGCCGCGGCGGGCGGCCCCGTGGCTCCGATCCTCGACGCCGCGGAGCTGGCGGTCACCCTGCGGAGGACCCGCAGCGTCCACCTCGATCGCCTACGCGAGGGTCTGCGGGGCGTGCCGATGTTGTACGCACCAGAGCTCTTCACCCGCAGCCATGGCATCCGGGCCACCAGCCAGTTGGCCGACGCCCTCGCCGCAGAGCTGGGTTACTGATGGCGCGACGCCGAGTGACCGATGCGTCGTCCTCGCTCGAGGCGCTGCTGACCGCCAACGAGGTCGTCGTGACCTGTGGCTCGGGCGGCGTGGGCAAGACGACGAGTGCCGCCGCCCTGGGGGCGATGGCCGCCTCCCGCCTCGGGGGACGGGTGCTGGTGCTGACGGTCGATCCGGCCAAGCGCCTGGCCAACGCCCTCGGCCTGGAGCAGTTCGGCAACGTCGAGTCGGAGGTGCCGCGGTCGGCCTTCACCGACGCCGGCGTCCAGCCGAGGGGCCAGCTCTTCGCCGCCATGCTCGACACGAAGGCCAGCTGGGACGACCTCGTCCGCCTGCACGCGCCGGACGCCGCGACCCGGGACGCCATCCTGGCCAACCCGCTCTACCAGAACATCACCGGCAAGTTCGTCCAGAGCCACGACTACATCGCCATGGAACGGCTCTACGAGATCCACTCCTCCGGGCGCTACGACCTGATCGTCGTGGACACCCCGCCGACCCGGAACGCCATCGACTTCCTCGAAGCGCCCGACCGGATGGCCGACTTCTTCGGCAGCCGACTGTTGCGCTGGCTGACCGCTCCCGCCCGGTCCCGCGTCCTCAACTACGCCTCGAAGCCCTTCTACTCGATCGCCGACCGCATCCTCGGCTCGCAGTTCCTGGAGGACATCGGGGAGTTCTTCCTCTTGTTCCAGACCATGTACGACGGCTTCGTCGAACGCTCGCATGCGGTGGCCCGCCTCCTCGAGGACCACGGCACGACCTTCGTCGTCGTGTCCACGCTGGAGCCTGCCCCCGCCCAGGAGGCCGAGTTCTTCGTGCAGGCGCTCACCGAGCGCAAGCTCCACCTCGGGGCCCTGGTATTCAACAAGGTCCTGCCGACCGATCTCTTCTCGGCTGAGGCGGCCAAAGTCGCCGATCGCCTGGATCGTGACGCCGCCCCGGTCGCCGAGGCCGTGGCCGACCGCGTCCCCGATGTCACGCAGGCGACCCGAGTCCTCAACGAGGTGGCCGAGAGCTTCCTCAACTACCGCCTGGTGGCCTCCCGCGAGGCCGAGGAGGCGGCGCGGCTCGGCGCGAAGGCCGAGGTCGTGGCCACCGTGCCCTACCTGGCCGATGACATCCACGACCTGGCGGGCCTGATCCGGATCGGTGCCTACCTGTGGTGACCCGCGCGGTCGTGGCCGGCGGGCACCGGGCGACGTGCGAGGCCGCGCTGCGCGTCCTCGACGCCGGCGGCAACGCCTTCGACGCCATCGTGGCGGCCGGCTTCGCCTCAGCGACCAGCGAGCCGCTCATGACCGGGCTCGGCGGGGGCGGGTTCTGCCTGACCCGGACCGCGGCCGGCGAGGCCACCCTGTTCGACTTCTTCGTGGACACGCCGGGCCGGGGCCTCGACCCGATGCCGGAGCCGCACTTCTTCCCGGTCGCGGTCCGGTACCCGGGCGTGGACCAGGTGTTCAACACCGGCATGGGCTCGGCCGCCGTGCCCGGCACGGTCAACGGCTACCTGGCCATCCACGAACGGCTCGGCCGACTGCCGCTGGCCGAGGTGGTGGCGCCGGCCATCGAGCTGGCTCGGGAGGGCGTCGTCCTCGACGAGTTCCACGGCTCCGTGAGCGACCTGCTCTGGCCGATCCTGGTGCTGACCGAGGACGGGCGCCGCCTGTTCGGCGTCGACGGCGAACCGCAGCCGCCGGGCCACCGGTTCACCAATCCCGACACGGGTCGCTTCCTCGCCGAGCTGCAGGCCGATCCCCGCCACGGCCTCTGGTCCGAAGGTCGGGGCGACCAGGTGGTCCGGGAAATGGCGGCGGGGGAGGGGCTCATCACCGCCGAGGACCTGGCGGCCTACGCCGTCGCCGAACGGGAGCCACTGGCCGTGCGCTACCGGGACCGGACGGTCCTGACCAACCCGCCGCCGGCCTTCGGCGGCGAGCTGATCGGTCGGGGGCTGGGGTTCCTCGCCGAGGATCTCCCCACCCCCGGCGCTTGGGGGGATCCCGGGCACCTGACCGCGCTCGGGCGGGCTCTGCAGGACCTCGAGGCGTCGCGGGTCCCCCCGGACGGGCCTCGGTTCAGCCGGGGCACGACCCACGCCAGCGTGGCCGACGCCGAGGGCAACGTGGCCTCGTTGTCGACCTCCAACGGCGAAGCCTCGGGCTACGTGGTCCCGGGGACGGGCGTGATGCTGAACAACATGCTGGGGGAGGACGACCTCCATCCGGACGGCTTCCACGCATCGCCCCCCGGCGTCCGGGTGTCGTCGATGATGGCGCCCACGGTGGTCCTCGGGCCGGACGGCGTCGAGCTCGTTCTGGGCAGTGGGGGCTCGGCCCGGATCCGCACCGCCATCCTGCAGACGGTCAGCGGCGTGGTCGACTTCGGCTTGGACCCCGCCGACGCGGTGAGTCGGCCCCGCATCCACTGGGACGGCGCCGCCTTCCAGGTCGAGCCCGGCTTCGCCGCCGAGTCCGTCGCCGCGTTGGCGGTGCTGGGCCCGATCAACCCGTGGTCGGACCTGAACCTCTACTTCGGCGGGGTCCATGCCGTCGCTCCCGACGGGCACGGAAGCGGCGACCCCCGCCGGGCCGGCGCCTGCCTCTCGCAGTAGCGCGCATCACCACACAGGCGGCGACCGGCTACCTAGCCTCCAGGCATGGCTGGACTGCTGGAGCTCGCCCGGGCGCACACGCCGCTACGGGACGACCAGATCGAGCACCTGCAGCGGCTGGCCGCCTCGTGGGGGTTCCTGGCCGACCTCTGCTTCGCCGACCTCCTGCTCTTCGCCCCCCTCGACCCCAAGGGGGACGAGGGCTTCGTGGTCCTGGGCCAGATCCGCCCGGCCACCAGCCAGACCCTCTACCGGTCGGACCTGGTGGGCTCGATGGTCTCCGCCGAGGAGCGGGAGGTCGTCACCCGCTGCTTCAAGCGGGACGAGATGATCGAAGGCGAGGTCACCAGCGCCGCGGTGCGGGAGCTGGTGCGGGTGGAGTGCATACCGGTGCGGGCCGACGGCGAGCTCGTCGCCGTGCTGACCCGCGAGTCGGCGTCGTCGGTCGGGCGCCTCCCCGGCGAGCTGGAGCGGACGTACGTCACCATGTTCCACCGCTTCGCCCGCATGATCGCCGAGGGCAGCTTCCCGTTCCCCCGAGCCGACTTCGAGAGCGAGCTGGCCCCCCGGGTCGGTGACGGCGTGGTCCTCCTCGATGCCCTGCGGCGCATCGAGTACCACTCGCCCAACGGCGTGTCGGCCCTGCACCGCATCGGGGTGGACTCGGCGGCCGAGGGGCGCACGCTGGCCGAGGTCGGCCTCGACGACGAGATGGTGCGGGACGCCTACGCCTTCGGTGTCCCGGTCACCCACGAGGTGGAACGGCCCTCCGGCGTGACCGTGGTCATCAGCTGCATCCCGCTGCTGGAGCGGGGCGAGGCCACCGGCGCCGTCGTCCTCATCCGCGACATCAGCGAGCTTCGCCGGCGGGACCTGCTGCTGTTGTCCAAGGACGCCACGATCCGGGAGATCCACCACCGGGTGAAGAACAACCTGCAGACGATCAGCTCCCTACTGAGCCTCCAAGCGCGGCGCATGGAGCTCCCGGAAGCCCGCAACGCCATCGAGGAGTCGGTGGCCCGCATCTCGTCCATCGCCATGGTCCACGAGATCCTCAGCCGGGGGGCCGGCGAGGACGTGCCCTTCGTCGAGGTGCTGAGGCCCTTGCTGCGCACGGTCGAGGAGGGCCTGGTGCCCCACGACTACCGGGTGAAGTTCCGCATCGAGGGCGATGCCGGGAAGCTGCCGGCCTTCATCGCCACACCGCTGTCGATCGTCATCACCGAGTTGGTGCAGAACATCGTGGAGCACGCCTACCCCTTCGACGACGACGGCGAGACGCCGGTGGGCGAGGTCCTCGTGCAAGTGGCCAACGACGGCCATTTCCTGGTGGTCCGGGTCACCGACGACGGGGTCGGCCTGCCGCCGGGGTTCGACATCGACCACACCACCGGCCTCGGCCTGAACATCGTCAAGACCCTGGTCACGACCGAGCTGGGGGGCTCCATCTCGATGCAGGCCCGGGCTGACACCGGCGACCACGAGCACGGCGCCGTGGCCGAGGTCCGCGTCCCCCTCGTCGCCGACGAGGTGTTCCCGACCTAACTGGCGCGGCGCTCGGCCTTCAGGCGGGCGACGTGCCGGCGGCGCAGCACCCGGCGCTCCTCTTCGGAGGTCCCTCCCCAGACACCGGAGTCCTGGTTCGAGATGATGGCGAACTCCAGGCACGCGGCTTGGGCCTCGCACTGGAAGCACACGGCCTTGGCCGCCTCGATCTGCTCGAGGGCCGGACCCGTCGTGCCGACGGGGAAGAACAGGTCGGGATCGGTGTCCCGGCAGGCGGCGCCGTCGCGCCAGTCATCGATCTCGTCTTCCGGGGTGAGGCCGGGTGCGTTGAGCGCTGGGAGGGCCACAGAACCTCCACGTGAGGTTGCAGGAGTAGGGGGCTGTCGTTGATGCTGCGGAGCGAGGGAGCGACAGAGGCGGCCGGTGCTCGTGATTCCGTTCACATGCAGCGGGGTCACCCTACTCCCGAGTGACAAGGTGGGCAACAGGTAGGTTTCACACGGATGTCACCGGCCGTCGTCATCGCCCATCGGGGGGCGTCGGCCACCTTCGCCGAGAACACGATCGAGGCGTTCCGAGGCGCCGCCGAGCAGGGTGCGGACTGGGTCGAGTTGGACGTGCGGCGCACCGCGGACCACTCGCTGGTGGTCCACCACGATGCGCTGCTGTACGACGGCCGGGCCATCGTCGAGCTCGCCGCAGCCGACCTCCCGCCGTCGGTGCCCACGTTGGCTCGCGCTCTCGACGCCTGCGCGGGGATGGGCGTGAACATCGAGATCAAGAACAACGAGCCTGATCCGGACGCCGACGTCGAGGAGTTCGTGGCCGAGGCAACCGTCGCCCTCCTGGCCCAGCGCGGTGGCGGGGACGAGGTCCTGATCTCCTCCTTCAACCCGGCCACCCTCGTCCGGGTCCGCGAGCAGGCCCCGCACCTGGCCACCGCCCTGCTGGTCGTGGAGCCCGCGCCCGATGTCGTCGACGTCCTGCTGGGGGCCGGCCACCAGGCCCTGCATCCCTTCGACTGGTTCGTCGACGAGGACCTCGTCACCCGGTGCCACGCCGCCGGGGTGAAGGTCAACGTCTGGACCGTCGACGACACCAACCGCATGACCGAGCTCCTGGCCCTCGGCATCGACGGCCTCTGCACCAACGTCCCCGCCGTCGCCCGCGCCCTCATCCCTCGACCCTGAACGCGGGGTGGGACCGCAGCCCGTCGTAAGGCTGCGCAGTCGCCGCGGAGCAGCGGCTACGGCCGTCAGCTTGGCGGAGCCGGACTTGCGGAGCGAAGCGAAGCCAGTCAAATGTCACGGCAGGACGAGGCGGAGGGCGTTGGGCTCGTGCTTGAACTCGAGGCGCTCGACGGGGCCGAGGTGGTCGCCGTCGACCTGGTAGGGCATGTCCCCCTTGGGGTGAGCGGGGTCCGCCACCACGGCGACCGCCTCGACGTCGGTGCGGTAGTCGACGTTCTTCGACTTCCGCAGGCGCCGGCCCGAGCTGAGGGCCGAGGCGGCGATGGACAGGAACGGCAGGACCCTCATCGTGCGCACCGTGACCACGGCCAGGCCCCGGTCGAAGCCGGCGTCGGGGGCCAGGTTGAAGGGCCGGTTGCCCAGGTAGGTGTAGGGGTTCGTGTTGAGGACCACGGTCATGTAGCCGTCGTCGATGACCTGGCCGTCGGCATGGTGGACCGAGAAGTGGGGGTGCTTACGGTCGTAATGGCCGATGGTGGTCTCGATGCCCGCGTAGATGAAGAGCGCGTGGCCGGCGTAGCGCTTGAGCCCCGAGCGCCTCTCGACCTGGGCCACGATGGCGGCGTCGAAGCCCACGCCCGTGTGGAAGAGGAAGTAGCGGCCGTTCACGTTGCCCAGCCCGACGGGCCGGATGGCATCCCGGGCCAACGCGTCGAGCAGGTCGCTGGTGGCCTCGATGGGGTCGTTGGGCAGGCCGATGGTCCGGGCGAAGACGTTGGTCGAGCCGCCGGGGAGCGCGGCCAGGGCGGTGTCGGACCCAGCCAGCCCGTTGGCGGCCTCGTTCAGGGTCCCGTCGCCTCCGAGCACGACGACGACGTCGACACCGGCGTGGACCGCCCCCCGCGCCAGAGAGGTCGCGTGGTCCCGTCGGTTGGTCTCCGCCACCTCGACGTCATGGTCGGCCGACAGGGCCTTGCGAATCACCACCCGCGTGCGGGGCGTGACCGAGGACGCCAAGGAGTTGACGAGCAGGAGGACCTTCAGGAGGCAAGACGGTAGCGGCGGTCGATTTGGCCGCCGCTGGGGTAGGGACCGACAATCTTCGCCATGTATGCCCCCGACTGGAGCACTTCGTCGTGAACATCGTCGTGTGCGTGAAGCAGATCCCCGACCCGGCCGAGCCGGGTGCGTTGGATCCCGAGACCAACACGCTGAAGCGTGATTCCAAGCTGATCCTGGACGAGGCCGACTCGTACGGGGTCGAGATGGCCCTGCAGCTGGCGGACAACGCCGGTGGCGACGGCGAGGTGACCCTCGTCTCCATGGCCCCCAACAGCGAGACCAGCGGCCTGCGCACGGCGCTGGCCATGGGTGCGGCCAAAGCCGTCTTGGTCAGCGACGAGGCCCTGGCCGGCTCGGACTCCCTGTCCACCGCCAAGGTGCTGGCGAAGGCGATCGGCCGGGTGGAGGGTGTCGACCTGATCCTGACCGCCACGGAGTCCAGCGACGGCTACACGGGCACCGTGCCCGAGCAGCTGGCTGAGCTGCTCGGCCTGCCGTCGGTGACCTTTGCCAAGGAGATCCACGTCGGCGACGGTGCGGTCGGGGTCCAGCGCCAGACCGAGCTGGGCTACGACGAGATCAGCTGCCCGCTACCCGCCGTGGTCTCGGTGACCGCCGGTGTGGTCGAGCCCCGCTACCCCTCCTTCAAGGGGATCATGGCGGCCAAGAACAAGCCCGTCGACGAGGTGACCGTCGCCGATCTCGGCCTCGACGCCTCCGACGTCGGCTGGGCCGGCGCCGACCAGGAAGTGGTCGACGTGACCGCCGCCGCCGAGCGTGAGGCGGGCGAGATCATCGAGGACGAGGGCGAGGCCTACCAACGGGTCGTCGCCTTCCTGGACGAACTGAAGGTGATCTGATCATGGCTCTCTCCCGCATCTGGGTGTACGCCGAGGCCCGTGACGGCGAGGTCCTGCCGATCACCCTCGAGATCCTGGCCAAGGCCGGCGAGCTGGCGGACACCGTCGAGTGCGTGTACGGCGGCGACGGCAGTGCCGTGGCCGAGACCCTCGGCGGCCACGGCGCGACGAAGGTGCACGCCACCGGCGACCTGGGCGACGTGCTCCAGGGGGTTCCCGTGGCCTCCGCCATCGCCGCCGCCGTCCAAGGGGGCGACGCGCCCGACGCCATCCTGTTCGGCACGACCTACGACGGCCGCGACGTGGCCGGCCGCCTGTCCGCCAAGCTCGACCGGACGGTGTCGACCAACAACGTCGATCTGAGCGAGGACGGTGGCGCCCTGGTCACCACCGAGCCGATCTTCGGTGGGGCGACCAACATCCGCACCAAGGTGGGCGGCGACGGCCCGGCTCTGGTCCTCATCCGACCGAAGTCCTTTCCCGTGGCCGAGGCGCCGAGCGGCGGTGCCGCCGAGGTGGCCGACCTCGCAGTGCCCGACACGGGCGCCACCGGGACGGCCACGGTCAAGGCTCGCCACGTCGAGGAACACGAAGGCCCGAAGCTGGACGAGGCCGCGGTCGTGGTCTCGGGCGGGCGGGGCCTGGGCGAGGCCGGCAAGTACGAGATGATCGAGCAGCTGGCCAAGCTCCTCAAGGCGGCTCCGGGCGCGTCCCGCGCCATCGTGGACGCCGGCTGGGTCCCGTACTCGTACCAGGTGGGCCAGACGGGCAAGGTCGTGAAGCCGACCGTCTACATCGCCTGCGGCATCTCCGGCGCGACCCAGCACCTGGTGGGGATGAAGGGGTCCAAGAACATCATCGCCATCAACAAGGACGCCGAGGCGCCCATCTTCTCGGTGGCCGACCTCGGCATCGTCGGGGACGTCCACAAGGTGCTCCCTCAGGTGATCGAGGCGCTCCAGAACCGGTAGTCGCTGCTCGGCGCCG
>DATDAH010000259.1:0-2519 GCA_036525535.1 Acidimicrobiales bacterium | reverse complement strand
TTCGGCCGGGACGCCGAGGCACCCTGCCCGTGTCACAACGACCTCCTCCCCGCCAACTTCCTGGCCCTCCCGGACGGTGGCCTCTGCCTGCTCGACTGGGAGTACGCGGGCATGAACGACCGGTACTTCGACCTCGGCAACTTCGCCGTCAACAACGAGCTCGATCGGGCGGGGGACGAGGCCCTGCTCTTCGCCTACTTCGGTGCCGTGACGCCCCGCCGCCTGGGCCGCCTCCGGGTGATGAAGGTCGTGAGCGACCTGCGGGAGGCGATGTGGGGCGTCGTGCAGGCCGGGGTCAGCAGCCTCGACGTCGACTTCATGGACTACGCCGAGGAGCACTTCGAGCGCCTGCTGGGCAACGCCTCCGTCGTCGGCTTCGACCGGCTCCTCGACGACGCCGCCCTGCCCGATGGGTGACGATGCTCGGGTCGTGGTCATCGGCGCGGGGGTCGGGGGGGCCTCGATCGCCTACCACCTGGCCGAGGCCGGGTGCACCGACGTGCTCGTCCTCGACCGGGGCGAGCCGACCAGCGGGAGCACGTTCCACTCGGCCGGTCTGGTCGGCCAACTCCGGTCGTCCCTGCCCCTGACCCGGATGATGATGCACAGCGTCGACGTCTACCGGCGCCTCGAGGCCGAGTCGGCCGACACCGGTCGCTCGCCCGCGTGGCGGGAGGTCGGCTCCCTGCGCCTGGCCGCCACCCCCGAGCGTCTCGACGAGCTCCGCCGCCAGAACGGCTGGGCCAAGACCTTCGGCCTCCCGATGGAGCTGGTGTCCCCGCAGGAGGCCCACGACCTGTTCCCCCTGATGGATCCCACCGGCGTGCTCGGGGCGGCGTGGTTGCCGACCGACGGCTATCTCGATCCCAGCGGGCTGACCTACGCCCTGCTCGGGGCGGCGAAGGCGAAGGGGGTCGCCGTCGAGGCCGGCACGCGGGTCATCGATCTGATCGTGGAGGGCGGCCGCATCCGCCGGGTCGTCACCGACCGGGGTGACGTCACCGCCGAGACGGTGGTCGCCGCCTGCGGCATGTACACGACCGAGGTGGCGGCGCTGGCCGGGGTGACGGTGCCGATCGTCCCCATGGCCCACCAGTACCTCATCACGAAGGCCGTCGACGGGGTGACCGACGACCTGCCCCAGCTCCGGGACCCCGACAACCTCGTCTACTTCCGCCGGGAAGGCTCCGGCCTGGTCCTCGGCGGCTACGAGCGGGACCCGGCCCCGTGGTCGGTCGACGGCATCCCCGCCGACTTCAACAACCGCCTCCTGCCCGACGACTGGGACCGCTTCGCCCCGCTGATGGAGGCCGCCATCCGGCGGGTGCCGGCCGTCGAGGACGCCGACATCGTCCAGCTCGTCAACGGCCCCGAGGGCTTCACCCCGGACAACGAGTTCGTGCTCGGGGAGAGCGAGGTGGCCGGGTTCTTCGTGGCCGCCGGGTTCTGTGCCCACGGCATCGCCGGGGCCGGTGGCGTCGGGCGGGTGATGGCCGAGTGGATCCTGGACGGCGAGTCCAGCTTCGACACCTGGAAGATGGACATCCGGCGCTTCGGCCCGGCCTACCGGAGTCGGGACCACGCCCTGGCCCGCACCGTCGAGGTCTACGCCACCTACTACGACATCCACTACCCGAACGAGGAGCGCCAGGCCGGTCGCCCGCTGCGCCGCTCGCCGGCGTACGGCGCGCTGGCTGACCTGGGCTGCGTGTTCGGCGAGAAGAGCGGATGGGAGCGCCCCAACTGGTTCACCCCGAACGAGGACGCCGGGGACCGGAGCAACCAACCGATGGGGTGGGCGGGCCAGCACTGGAGCCCGGCCATCGAAGGGGAGGCGTTGGCCTGCCGGGACACCGTTGCTCTCTTCGACGAGACCAGCTTCTCCAAGATGGAGGTCGTCGGTTCGGGGGCGGCGACCTTTCTCAACCGGGTCTGCGCCAACGAGGTCGACCGCGCGGTGGGCAGCGTCACCTACACCCAACTGCTCAACGACCGCGGCGGCATCGAGTGCGACCTGACCGCGACCCGGCTGGCCGAGGACCGCTACCTGCTCGTCACGGGTACGGCCTTCGGGAACCACGACCTGGCCTGGATCCACAAGCAGGCCGACCGACTGCCGGAAGGAGACGGTGCCGTGGCCCGGGACGTCACCGCCGCCTGGTCGTGCTTCGGTCTCTGGGGGCCGGCGGCCCGGGACCTGCTCCAGCCCCTGACCCGGACGCCCTTGGCCAACGAGGCCTTCCCGTATCTCACGGCCCAACCTCTGTCGCTCGGCCCGGTGCCGGTGCTGGCGGTGCGGGTGACGTTCGTGGGCGAGCTGGGCTGGGAGCTCTACTGCCCGACGGACTACGGGGCCGCCCTCTGGGACCGGCTCTGGTCGGCAGGGGAGGGACACGGCCTGATGGCCGGCGGCTACCGGGCCATCGACGCCCTCCGGGTCGAGAAGGGCTACCGGGTCTGGGGCATCGACATCACGCCCGAGGAGAACCCCTACGAGGCCGGCCTGGGCTTTGCGGTCC
>DATDAH010000258.1:0-13003 GCA_036525535.1 Acidimicrobiales bacterium | reverse complement strand
GACCTCCTGGCCCGGACCTACGTCGTCGACAAGCGAACCGCGGGCCGACCGGTAGACGCCCCCGTCGAGGACGACCTCACCGCTGAGGTGCTCGAGCCCGAGAGGCTGATCCAGCCCGTGCCCGAGGTGGTCGTCGCCCCCGCCCCCGAGCCCGTGGTGGCACCGGCTGCCGAGCCGCTGCCCGTGGCCGCCGCCGTCGCCGCCGGAACGGGCCCGCCGGACGGGGTGCCGCTCGACGAGCCCGTCTGGGACCGACGGCACAAGCGCTACGTGCTCTGGCACTCCGAGGCCGGACGTTGGCTCGAGCACGGCGCCACCGGCTGGGCCCCGCTGGACCGGGATGGCGAACGAGACACGAGTCGGAGGGACTAGACAGGAAGGGTGAGCGACAGCACCCGAGACAAGCCAACTGCGGTCCTGGGAAGGCGGTATCTCGCCTACCTCATCGACCTGCTCGTGCATCTCGCCGTGGTGGCCGTGCCGTTCTTCCTGCTCGGCGAGAAGGCTCGCGACTCCGCCGACACCACCCCGTTCGCTGACGCCTACCGACTCAACCCGTTCTACGCGGTCCGCGTCGACGACCAGGTCTGGCTCTTCACCAAGAACGACCTCATCACCATCGGCGCCGTCTCGGCCGCCTTCGTCATCCTGGTCACGGTCATCATCCAGGGCCGCGTCGGCTGGACCATCGGCAAGGCGCTGACCGGCCTGCGCACGGTGAACCGGGACGGCCGCCCCGCAGGCATCTTGCGGGCCCTCGGACGCACGATCCTGCTCGTCATCGACGCCATCCCCAGCTGGGTGATCCCCATCGTCGGG
Source organism: Acidimicrobiales bacterium (assembly GCA_036525535.1). Taxonomy (GTDB): domain Bacteria; phylum Actinomycetota; class Acidimicrobiia; order Acidimicrobiales; family DATDAH01; genus DATDAH01. The sequence goes on along the minus strand of DATDAH010000258.1, from coordinate 12,184 downwards.
CCGCTGATCGCTCTCCTCACCTCCGACAACCGACGCCTCGGCGACCTGGCGTGTGGCACCTACGTCGTCCACAAGAGCGCAGTGGGCAACGACCCCACGGGCGATCGCGGCCCCGCGGCGTGGGAGCCCCGGACCGACGACGCCGCCCCGTTGACCACCCTGGCCGAAGGCGAGGCCCTCCGGGTGGGTGGCGCGGCCGCCGTCGGCGAGCCCGCACCCGAGGACGCGACCGACGAGAAGACCCCGGCGTACCAACCCCAGTGGGACCCGGCCCGGCAGGCCTACCTCCAGTGGGACCCCCGGAAGCAGCAGTGGCTGCAGTACGACGAGGCCGCCGGGGAGTGGCATCCGATCGGCTGACCGCGGCGGTCAGTCCCAGGACTCCGGGACGGTCGACCGGACGAGGATCGATCCACCGGCCGCCGCCAGGACCGAGGCGGCGAGGATGGCCACCTTGGCCTCGCCCAGCAGCTCGCCCGCGAACGCCAGGTCGGCCACGAAGAGCGAGACCGTGAAGCCGATGCCGGCGATGAGGCTGAGGCCCATCAGGTGACGGAGCGCCACGCCGGCCGGTAGGACGCCGATCCGCAGGCGCACGGCGAGCGCCGAGGACGTCATGATCCCCAGCGGCTTGCCCACCACCAAGCCGAGGACCACACCCCAGGCCACGGTCCCGGTCACCGCGGCCTCGAGGCTGGCGCGGTCCAGCACGACGCCGGCGTTGGCCAGCGCGAACACGGGGACGACCAGGAAGCTGGACCACGGGTGCAGGGTGTCCTCCAGGTCGGTCAGCACCTGTCGACCACCTACGGGACCGGTCGGTGTGAGGAGGCCGAGGATGACCCCGGCGATGGTGGCGTGGACACCGGACTCGAAGGTGACAACCCAAAGGGCCACACCGGGCAGCACGTACCACGCCGGGTGGACCAGTGAGGCCAGTCGCATGAGAACAATCACCACGATGACGGCCCCCGTCCCGGCCAACCACCGCAGGTCGATGCCCTCGCCGTAGAAGAGGGCGATCACCACGATGGCCCCGATGTCGTCCACGATGGCCAGCGTCAAGAGGAAGAGCTTGAGCTCCTTGGGGGCCTTGCTGCCCACGATGGCGAGCACGGCAAGGGCGAAGGCGATGTCGGTGGCCATCGGGATGGCCCAGCCGTCGATGCCCTCGCCGCCCAGGTTGAGGGCCACGAAGATCAGGGCCGGAACGACCATCCCCCCGACGGCCGCGGCAACCGGTAGGGCGGCGGTCTGCCGGTCCCGGAGATCGCCGACGACGAGCTCCCGCTTGATCTCCAAGCCGACGACGAAGAAGAACAGCGTCATCAGACCGTCGTTCACCCAGTGCTGCAGGGTCTCGTCGATGGCCAGGTCGCCGACCCCCACCTTCAGGCTGGTGTGCCAGAACTCCTCGTAACCCGCTGTGGCCACGTTGGCCAGGACGAGGGCCACCACCGTGGCGAGGGCGAGGACGATGCCGCTGAGGACCTCGACGTGGACGAACTCGGTGCCGAGCGGCGGGAGGCGACGGGCCCCGGGCACCCGGATGAGGTGCTTGTCCGCCATGCCCTCAGGCGTGGTCGAGGGCGTCGACGGTGCGCAGGCGGCGCTCGAGGTGGTGCTCCATGGCCGACGTGGCCAGATGGGTGACCTCGCGGGTGGCCTCGCTCGCGGGCTCGGCCAGGGCGGCGTTGAGCCGGCCGCCGAGGACGTCCTGCAGCAGGCTGACCGCATCCGGGCTGACCGCGACGCCGGAGCGGCAGGAGCGGCAGAGCAGGCCGCCGGCGCCCAGATCGAAGGCCACCAGAGGCGCGTCCTCGCCGCAGGAGGCGCAGATCTCGACCACGGGCTGCACGCCGTCGGCGGCCAGGAGCTTGAGCAGGAAGGCGGGCACCACGAGCGGGCTGCCGGACCCGGCCAGCGTGCGCAGCGCCCCGAGCAGGAGTTGGTAGAGGCGGGCGTCGGGCTCGTGCTCCTGGCTGACCTGATCGGTCGCCTCCAGCATCACCTGGGCTCCGGCCAGGCGGTCGAGGTCGTCGCGGATGGCCCGGAAGTGGTCCACCGACTCGGCCTGGGTGACGATGTCCAGCTCCCGGCCCTCGTAGAGCTGGAGGGCGACGTGGCTGCCGGGCTCCAGCCGGGATCCGAACCGGCTCTTGGTCTTGCGCACACCCTTGGCCACGGCCCGGACCTTGCCATGGCCCCGGGTCACGAAGACCACGATGCGGTCGGCCTCGCCCAGCTTGTAGGTGCGCAGCACGATGCCGTGCTCGCGGTAGAGGCTCATCGCCTCTCAGCCGTCCTCGAGGCCACCGAAGCGCCGATCCCGGCTCTGGTACTCCCGCACGGCCGCGAAGAGGTGCTCCCTGCGGAAGTCGGGCCAGAGCACGTCGGTGAACACCAGCTCGGAGTACGCGATCTGCCACAGCAGGTAGTTGGAGATGCGGTGCTCCCCCGAGGTCCGGATCCAGAGGTCGGGGTCGGGCATGTCGGGCTCGTAGAGGTGCTGGCTGATGGCCTTCTCGGTGATCTGCCGCGGCTTGGCCCCTTCCTCGACCAGGGCCCGGACGGCGTCGATGATCTCGGCCCGTCCGCCGTAGTTGAAGGCGATGGTCAGGGTCATCGTGCGGTTCTTCGCCGTGAGGGCGATCGACTCGTCCATGCGCTTGGTGATCCGCTTCGGCACCGGTCGGTTACGGCGCCCGATGAAGCGCATGCGGACGTCCCGGTCGTTGAGCTCGTCCCGGCGCCGGAGCAGCAGAGATTCGTTGAAGTCCATGAGGAAACGGACCTCGTCGGCCGGCCGACGCCAGTTCTCGGTGGAGAAGGCGTAGACGGTGAACCATCGCACGCCGAGCTCCAGCGCCCCCTCGACGGCGTCGAAGAGGGCCTCCTCGCCCGCGGCGTGGCCCTCGGTGCGCTTGAGACCGCGCTGGGTCGCCCAGCGCCCGTTCCCGTCCATCACCGCGGCGATGTGGGTCGGGATCCGGGCGGGATCGATCCCGTCCACCTCCACGTCGCGACCCTACCGGCGCCACCCTCCCGTCCTCAGGACCCCTCCCCCAGTGCTGTCACCCCCCGGCGATACGGTCAGCGGCCGTGCCCGATCGTGTCCTCGCCGCCCTCGAGCAAGTGGTGTCCGAACTGCCGGCCGGCTCCTCGCGGCCGGGCCAGGAGGCGATGGCCGAAGCGGTGTCGAAGGCCATCGTCGGGAATCGGCACCTCGTCGTGCAAGCCGGGACGGGCACCGGAAAGACGCTGGCCTACCTGGTGCCGGCCATCCTGTCCGGGAGGCGGACGGTCGTGGCCACGGCCACGAAGGCCCTGCAGGACCAGTTGGCGGGCAAGGACCTGCCGTTCCTGCAGGAGCACGTCGATCGACCCTTCACCTGGGCCGTCCTCAAGGGGCGGTCCAACTACCTGTGCCGTCAGCGACTGGACGAAGCCATGGACGGCGAGGTCCAGCTCTCGCTCGGCTCCAGCCTGGATCCGGCGGACAAGCCGTCGACGGCGGACCTCCAGGAGCTGGCCGAATGGGCCGAGACGACGCCGACGGGCGACCGGGCCGAGCTGGCCAAGGAGCCCCGCGCCGCCACCTGGTCCGCGGTGAGTACAGGCTCCGACGAGTGCCCCGGCGCCGCCAAGTGCCCCCGGGGCGAGGACTGCTTCGCCGAGGACGCCCGCCACGCGGCCGCCGCGGCCGACGTGATCGTGGTCAACACCCACCTCTACGGCACCAACATCGCGGCCGGCGGCGCGGTGCTGCCCGACCACGAGCTGGTCATCTTCGACGAGGCCCACCAGTTGGAGGACACCGTCTCGGAGACGTGCGGGGCGGAACTGACGGCCGGCCGGTTCACCGCCCTGGCCCACGTCGTCGGCGGGATCATCGAGGACGAAGCCATCAAGGAGGGGCTGCTCGGCGCGGGCGACCGGTTGGGCCTGGCCCTGGCCCCGTTGGTCGACAGCCGGCTGCGGCGGGGGGTGAGTGAGGATCTGGCCGCCGTCCTCACCGCCGCCCGGGCCCGCCTCGACGACGCCGTCGCCGCCCTGCGCAAGATCGACTCCGACAACGCCGACGTCAAGACCCGGCGCGAACGGGCCATGAAGGCGGTCACGACCCTCCAGGCCGACGTCGACATGACGATGAACCTGACCCCCGATGTCGTGGCCTGGGTCGAGCAGCCGGGACGGGAGCCGAAGTTGTGCGTCGCCCCCCTGGACGTGGCCCCGGTCTTGACCGAGTTCGTCTGGGAGCACCGGACCGCGGTGCTGACCTCGGCCACCATCCCGCCCCGCCTGGCGGACATCGTCGGCCTCGACCCCGAGCAGGTCGACGAGATGGACGCCGGCAGCCCCTTCGACTTCGCCGCTGATGCCCTCCTCTACTGCGCCGCCCACATGCCCGACCCCCGCAAGCCGGGCTACGAGGAGGCACTGCACGAGGAGCTACAGGCCCTGATCACGGCCGCCGGCGGCCGGACCCTGGCCCTCTTCACCAGCTACCGGGCCATGCAGGGCGCGGCCGATGCCCTCCGAATGACGCTGGACACGCCCGTCCTGGTCCAGGGTGACCTGCCCAAGCCCGCCCTCACCCACGCCTTCGCCGACGACGAGGCCACCAGCCTGTTCGCCACCCTCAGCTTCTGGCAGGGCGTCGACGTGCCCGGCCGGTCACTGTCGCTCGTGACCGTCGACAGGCTCCCGTTCCCCCGTCCCGACGAGCCCCTGCTCCAGGCCCGCCGAGAGCAGGCCCGGGCCGAGGCCTTCGCCACCGTCGACCTGCCCCGGGCCGCCACCCTCCTGGCGCAGGGCGTGGGCCGCCTCATCCGGACCTCCACCGACCGCGGCGTCGTCGCCGTCCTCGACTCCCGCCTGGCCAACGCCACCTACCGCTGGACGATCGTCAACGCGCTCCCGCCCATGAAGCGGACCCGCCACCGCGCCGAGGCCGAGGCCTTCCTCCAGGAGCTCACCCAGGGCTGACGGGTTCAGTCGCCGGGGGAGCCGTAGCCCAGCGCGTTGAGGGTGGCATCGTGGCGTTGCCAGTCCTTGTCGACCTTGACCTGAAGCTCGAGGTAGGCCCCTTCGGGGAGCTGCTTGCGCACCGCGATGCCGACCTGTTTGAGGACGGCACCCTTCTTGCCGATCACGATCCCCTTCTGGGAGTCCCGCTCGACCAGGATCTCGACCCGGATGCGGGGCCACTCCCACTCGGTGACCCGGGTGGCGATCGAGTGCGGGATCTCCTCGCGCAGGTGGATCAGGAGCTGCTCACGCACCAGCTCCGCCACCCAGAAGGCGGCCGGGGCGTCGGTGACCATGCCCTCGGGGTAGTACGGCGGCCCCTCGGGCATGCGGTCCAGCAGGTACGCCACCAGCTCGTCCACCCCCCGACCGGTCGTGGCCGACACCGGGAAGTAGTCGGCGAACTCGACGCCCAGCTCGCTGCCTTTGCGTAGCTGGGCGAAGGTCGAAGCCTCCTGGGCGATGTCGATCTTGTTGACGATCAAGACCGAGTCCGTCGGGGCTTTGGCGGCGACGAACTTGTCGCCGGGACCGATGGGAGCAGTGGCATCGACCATGACGCAGGCCACGTCCACGTCGTTGAGGGCGGCGCCCGCGGCCGCGTTGAGCCGGGGCCCGATCGGGCTGCGGGGCTTGTGGATGCCGGGGGTGTCGAGGAAGACGATCTGGACGGGCTCGCCCTCGGGCCCGGTCCGGTCCAGGATCCCCCGCACCTGGCTCCGCGTGGTCTGCGGCGTGGGCGACGTGATCGCCACCTTCTGGCCCAGGATCGTGTTCAACAGGGTCGACTTGCCCACATTGGGTCGGCCGACGATGGCGACGAAGCCCGACCTCACCGGGTCGGCACCCAGTCGATGCCGATGCCGCCGCCGCCCTCGTCGTCGGCCGGTCCCGCCGACTCGGCCCGCGGGGTCACCCGGACCCGGCCGATGCGGCGGCCCTGGACCTTCTCGGCCGCGAGGCGGTAGCCCGTGACCTCGACCGACTCCCCCTCGGCCGGGACGTGGCCGAGCAGGTGGTAGACGAGGCCGCCGACGCTGTCCCAGTCGCCTTCCTCGGGCAGCTCCCCGTCCAGCAGGGCATTGACCTCGTCGACCGCCATCCGGGCATGGACCCGGATCCCGCCACCGCTGGCGGGCTCCACGAGCGGCTCCTCGACGTCGAACTCGTCCTGGATCTCGCCCACCAGCTCCTCGATGACGTCCTCCAGCGTGACCAGGCCGGCCGTCCCGCCGTACTCGTCGATGACGATGGCGATGTGGAACTGCTCGGACTGCATCTCCCGCAGCAGCTCGGCCACCCGCTTGGTCTCCGGCACCACCCGGGCCGGGCGCAGCAGGTCTCGGATCGGCTCCTCGGAGTGGCCGTCGCGCTCGGCCCGCATCAGGTCCTTGGCGTAGACGATGCCGGTGATGTCGTCGATCCCGCCCTGGCCGTAGGCCGGGAGCCGGCTGAAGCCGTGGGCGATGGCCACCTCGATGGCGGCGTCGACCCGGAAGTCGTCCCCGACGGTGACCATCTCGGTGCGCGGGACCATGACCTCACGGGCGATGGTGTCGCCGAACTCGATGATCGACTCGATGAGGGCGCGCTCACTGGCCTCGATGACCGACGCCTCGGCCGCCACCCCGGCCAGCGCCAGCAGTTCGTCCTCGGAGACCGACGGGCCCTCCTTGCGCGCCTTGCCCGGCACCAGGAGGTTGGCCAGGCCGATGAGCAGGCGCAGGATCCAACGCAGCGGCGCCAGAGCGGCCAGAGCCCGGACGAGGGGCGCCACCCGGACCGCGGCCACGTCGGTGTTCTGCAGGGCCCAGGTCTTGGGGGCGGCCTCGGCCGCGACGTAGAGCACGACCAGCTCGATGCCCAACGCCACCAGCACGGCTGACCGGCCCCAGTGCTCGTAGGCCACGACCGCCACGATCGTGGCAATGGACAGGTGGCACACCAGGACCAGGAAGAGGACCGGGTTGAGCACCTGGCCCCGGCGGGCCAGCAGCCCGACCAGAACCCCGGCATGGGCGGGGTCCGTGTCATCGGCGCTGTTCCCGTTGCCGTCGTCGTCCCGGGTCTTGTCCTTGGACTTGCCCGATCGGGCGTTGTCGATGGCCTCGGCCCGGGCCCGGCCGAGGTGGGTGAACGCCGTCTCGGCCACGGCCAGTACGGCGGAGAACAGGAGCAGCACCACCGACCCGGCCAGGGCCACGATCTCCATCGTGCTCATGCCGGCGGTGTTCCGGGACTCGGGGGGTCCCCGTCCCGGCTCATCGACCGAACCGTTCCAGGTGGGTGACCTCGCGCTGGCGCATCACCGCGGCCTCGTCGGCCTCGGCGTGGTCGTGGCCCAGGACGTGGAGGACGCCGTGGACGACGAGCAGTGCCACTTCGTCCTCGAACGTCCCGGCGTGGTCGGGGGCGTTGCGACGGGCCACCGCGGGACAGACGACGACGTCACCGAGCAGGCCGTCGGGGCCGGCACCGGGGCCGTCGATGGGGAAGGACAGGACGTCGGTCGGTCCTTCGTGGCCCATGTGGTCCTGGTTGAGCACGGCCATGGCCGCCTCGTCCACGAAGAGCAGGTTCAGCTCCCCTGCCTCGCCCTCCGCCGCGAGCACCGCGGTGGCCAGGTCGGCCCAGCGGGCGATGTCGACGGGCTCCTCAGCCTGGTCGTCGCGCGCCACGACCACCGGTGCCGCCACGGCGCTCATTCGGGCGACCGGTTCAGGGACGCCTTGTCGTAGGCGTCCACGATGTCCTGCACGATGCGGTGCCGGACCACGTCCTTGGAGCCGAGGCGCACGAAGGCCAGGCCGTCGATGTCGGTGAGGATCTGCTCCAGGCCCTCGAGCCCGGAGCGCCCGTGCTGCACGTCGACCTGGGTCGTGTCACCGGTGATGACGGCCTTCGAGCCGAAGCCGATGCGGGTCAGGAACATCTTCATCTGCTCGGGCGAGGTGTTCTGGGCCTCGTCCAGGATGATGAAGCTGCCGTTGAGCGTGCGCCCCCGCATGAAGGCGAGCGGTGCCACCTCGACCGTGCCCCGCTCCATCAGCCGTTCGGCCCCCTCGGCCCCGACCATGTCGAACAGGGCGTCGTAGAGGGGGCGCAGGTAGGGGTCGATCTTGGCCATGAGATCGCCGGGCAGGAAGCCCAGGCGCTCGCCCGCCTCGACCGCGGGCCGGGTCAGGATGATCCGCTCGACCTCCTTGGCCTGCAGCGCCTGCACCGCGGTGGCGACGGCCAGCCAGGACTTGCCGGTGCCCGCCGGGCCGATCCCGATGGTGATGATGTTGTCGGCGATGGCGTCCACGTAGCGCTTCTGCCCGCTGGACTTGGGGCGGACCGTGCGGCCCTTGAAGCCCCGCAGCACTTCGGCGGTGAGGACCTCCGACGGCCGCTCGTCGGCCCGGATCATCTCGATGGTGCGCACCACTTCGGCCGGCTCGAGGGCGTGACCCCGCTGCACGAGGATGACCAGCTCCTCGAAGAGCCGGGCCACGGCCTCGGTCTCCTCGCCCTCGACGGTGATCTCGTTGCCCCGGACCCGGATCTCGGTGTCGGAGAACGCGGCCTCGATGAGGCGCAGCAGCTCATCGCGCTGGCCGAGGAGGCCGACCATCAGGTGGTTGCCGGGGACGTTGATCTTCACGGGGGACGAAGGCATTCGCAGTCCGGGCGAGCGTACCGCCCCCTGACGCGGCGCCCCGGGGAGATCTACGTTGCCGCTCGGTGACCGAGTCGTCCGACCCCGAGGCGCTGGCCCGCGCCGCCCGCTTGGCCCAGGCGGCCGACGCCCGCTCCCGCCGGAGCGACTGGGACCAGCTGAACGCCGAGGAGGCGACGCTGGGGTCGACCCTCGAGCGCCTGGCGACCGCCGGCTCGGCGGTGCGCCTGGAGACGACGGGCGGTCCCCACCACGGCTCGGTGACCGAGCTGGGCCCGGACCACGTCCGCCTTGTCGACCACGGCCGATGGCGCTACCTCCGGCTCTCGACGGTGCTGAGCGTGGAGGCGGTGGGGGCCCACGACGGACCCGGGCCCGATCGGGTGGCCCGGACCTTCGTCGAGGCGCTGTCCCGCCTCGTGGGTGAGACCGTCACCCTGGTGCTGGCCGACGGGGCGGCGCACACGGGCACACTGACGGCGGTGGGTTCCGCGATCGTCACCCTGGCGAGGGACGGGCCGGCCGGGCCGCTCTACGCGTCGTCGTCAGCGGTCGCGGCCGCCCTCGGCGAGGGGTCGGGGTAGAGGTGCTCGAGCGTGCCGGGCTCGATCCGGCTGTGCTCGATGAACGCCGCGACGTCGGTCGCCTGAAGGCGAATGACCCGCCCGAAGCGGTAACCCGGGAGCTGGCCTTCGTCGAGGAACCGGTAGAGCGTGCGGGGGGTGATGCCGAGGCGACCCGCCGCCTCGGCGGTGCTGAGCCACTCGATCTCGGGTGCCATGGAGACGACGGTAGCCCGAGGGTGTGACAAGAACGCGGATACCCCCGAGGGCAACCGGGAGGAGTCGAGAACCATCGGGACACGACGGTGAGGTGACGCCATTCAGACAACACGAGAATGCTTGAAAAGTCAGACGTAAGTACGTAAGCTGCCTTTCTATGGCAGGACATGAGTTTTCCCTCCCTTCCCTGCTCGCTCGTCCCGCCGTCACCCTGCGCGCCGCCCTCGGCGGCCTGCTGGTGACCGTCGCCCTGCTCGGCGTGAGCCAGGCCTACGCCCACGCCGATCGCCCCCCAGGCACCAGCTACGTCGTCGCCGCCCGCCCTTTGGCTCCCGGCGCGGCTCTGGACACGGCGGACCTGGAGCTGGTGCCGGCCGACCTGCCGTCGTCGGTGGCGGCTCGGGCCTTCACCGCCACCGCCCTGCTCGACGGGGCCGTCCTCCTGGCTCCGCTGGCGCCGGGTGAGCCGCTCCTGCTCAGCCAGGTGCTGCCCGCCGGCACCTCTCCGGTCGAGGGCGCCGACCTCTCGTTCGCCATCACCACCGACCGGGCGCTCGGCGGCAGCATCCGCCCCGGCGAGCGCGTCGACCTGATCGCCACCCTCCCGGGAGGTGGCACCAGCCAGGTGGCCGAGGACGCGGTGGTCATCGAGACCCGAACGGAGACCGACGGGTTGCTGACCGAGACCGGCCGGCTGCTCCTCACCGTCCGCCTCCAAGCTCAGGCCGAGGTGCTCGACCTGGTCGAGGCCGTCGACGAGGGCCAGCTGACGGTGGTCCGGTCCCCCGTCGGGACGGGGACGTGATCCGTCACCGCGTGGCCACGCTGGGCCGGCCGGGGCCCGCCTGGCCCCGCGCCATCGCCCGGTGGGGATCCGGGGCGACGCTGCCTCTGGACACCACCACCTGCGTGTCCGCCGAGGAGCTGCGGGCATTGCTCGCCAACGCGACGGTCGACCTGGCCATCGTCGAAGCCGGACTGCCTGGCGTCGACCGGGTACTGGCGGATGCGGTCCGTCGGGCCGGAGCCGCCTTGGCTGTGGTCGACGGTCCCGGTCTCGACACCACGCGCGATCGACTCGAGCCCGACGCCGTCCTGGCCGCCGACTTCGACCACGACGCACTGGCGGCGGTGTTGCAGAGCCACGCCCGACGGCGACCGAGCCGTCCTCCCCGGCCCGAGCCCACCGCCGATCCGCCGTCGCTCGGACAACTCGTCGCCGTGACCGGTCCGGCCGGCGTGGGCGCGTCGACGGTGGCTCAGGCCCTCGCCGCCCACCACGCCGGCCAGGCCCGCACCCTGCTGGCCGACCTCGCCCTCGACGCCGACCAACACCTCCGTCACGGCGTCCGGCCGGGCCACGATGGCGTCTTCGAGCTGGCCGAGGCCCTCCGCCATGCTCCACCGGCGGACCTGGCGCCGCCCACGACGGACAAGGGCGCCGGGTACGACCTCCTCTGCGGCCTTCGCCGTCGCCAGGAATGGACCGCCTTGACCACCGTCGTCGCCGATCAGATCATCAACGTCCTGCGCCGAAGCCATCGGCTCGTCGTAGCGGACGTCTCTGCCGATCTGGACGGTCGCGCCGAGAGCGGTTCGCTCGACCTCGAAGAGCGCAACGCCCTCGCCCGGGCCACGCTGCCCCACGCCGCAATCGTCGTCGTGGTCGGTCGCTGGGCCACCACCGGCGTCCATCGACTCGTCCGCACGCTCGTCGACCTGACCCGGCACGGGATCGACCACGACCGCCTGCAACCCGTCCTCAACGACGCCCCCAACAGCAGAGCACGCCAGGTCCTGGCCTGCCGGACGATGACGGCGATCTTGGCCGACGCGGACCCCGGGCCATGGCGCGCTCCGACCTGCCTCGCCCACGACCGCGGCATCGAACTCTGCATCCGCGAGGCGAGGCCACTCCCGGCTCGATTCGTCCGCCGCGTCGGCCTTGCCGTCGGTGCCGGCCGATGACCGTGACGTCCTCGCCCCTCGCCGACATCGAGCGGCTGGCCCAGGAGCGGGCGGACGGGCTGGCCCTCGACCTCAGCCGTCCCGACGGGCCGGCTCACCTCCAACGCCTGGTTGTCGAGGCCGTCGACACCTGGAACGCCGAACACCGGGACGGTCGTCGCCCCGTGCCCCTCGACGACGACGTGGTCGAGCGGGCCCTGCGCAACCTCGTCGGCTACGGCCCTCTCGGCCCCCTCCTGGCCGACGACGACGTGTGGGAGATCATGATCAACGCGCCCGACGCCCTGTTCGTCAGGCGCCACCGCGGCCCGGACGGGCCCCACGACGACGTCTTCCACGACGACGACCACGTGCTGCGAGTGCTGAGCCGCATCCTTGACGACGCCACCGGCGCCCACCGCAAGCTCGACCCCACCCTCGGCCTCCAGGATGCCCAGCTCGAGGACGGAGCCCGCCTCCACATCGTCCATCGGGACCTCAGCCGCGGCGGCCACACGATGGTCAACATCCGCAGGTTCACGGGCCTGGCCTACCGGCGCCTGGCCGACCTCGTGGCGACCGGGATGCTCGACCAGGCCACCGCCAGCCTGTTGGCCGTGTTCGTCGAGTCCGGTGCCTCCGCCGTCGTCTCCGGACGACCCGGGGCGGGCAAGACGACCCTGCTGTCCTGCTGCCTCGCCGAGCTGGACCCTCGGAGCCGGGTCGTCATCGCCGAAGAGGTCTTCGAGGCCGACGTCCCCCT
>DATDAH010000257.1:0-2407 GCA_036525535.1 Acidimicrobiales bacterium | reverse complement strand
GGGGATCACCCAGTCGGGGCCGAAGCCCGGGGCCAGGCGGTCGGCCAGGCCCGTCGGACCGGTGATGACGAAGTGGTCGGGGAGGTGGGGGGCCAGGCGATCGAGCAGGGTCAGGGTCGCGGCCTCGAGGTCCGGGTCGGCGGCGATGGCGTAGAGGACGGGCTCGCCCGAGCCCAGGTCCAAGACGCCCACGGCGGCGTCACCCTCCCGGTACCAGGTGGACCGCAACCAGAAGGGCTCGTCGAGGTCGGCCAGGCCGTAGGGATGCACCTCCGGGTGGCGGCCGTAGAGATCGGCCAGGGCGGCGGGGTCGGTCACCCGTACTGCGGGCGGGCTCACCCGGGCAGGAAGCGGAACGCCCCGCCGTCGGCGGTGACCCGACCGGCCGGTCGGGTGGGGAAGTGGGTGCCGATGACGAGGGTGTCGCGGTCGGCGACGGCCTCGAGGAAGGCCCGACGCGTCGCGGTGGCCTGATCGGTGTCGACGTCGCCGATCTCGTTCCAGCCCGGCTCGGCGCACTGGACCGGGTGGTGGATGAGGTCGCCGGTGATGACGGCCCGTTCTCCGTCGGACTCGATCCAGAGCGAGGTGTGCCCGGGCGTGTGGCCCGTCGTGGGCGTGAGGCGGAGGCCGTCGCCGAGGTCGGCGTCCTCCGCCACGAGGTCGGCCAGGCCGGCGGTGAAGATGGGCTCGACGGAGTCGGCCCAGACGTCCTCGTCGCCCCGCTGCTCGTCGGCCTTCCAGTGGGCGACCTCGGCCTCGGTGTAGAGGTGACGGGCGTTGGTGAACGTCGGGACCCAGGCCCCGTCCTCCTCGTGGGTGTCCCAACCCACGTGGTCGGCGTGGAGGTGGGTGTGGACCACCGTGTCGACGGCCTCGGCGTCGAACCCGGCCTCCGCGAAGCGGGCCATGCCACCCCACGCCTGCTGGTGCCAGAACGGCAGCGCCCGGGTCTTGCCGTCGCCCACGCACGGGTCGACGAGGACGGTGCGGCCGGCGATGGTCACGACCAGGGCCTGGACCCGGAGGGTGATCGTCCCGTCGGCGGCGGCGTAGGCGGGCACCAGCCAGTCGTGGGCGGCCACCTCGGCGGCGGAGCCGGTCGGGAAGAAGAGCTCGGGAGGGATCCCTGCGATGTCGGACTCCACGATGGTGGTGATCGTGGCCGAGCCGGCGGTCCAGGCGCTCACCAGTCCTCTTCGATCCACCATTCGGTGAACTCGCGGCAGCGGCCGTCGTCGGTGAGGCGGATCGTCCAGAGGTTGCGGAAGGTCCGGCCCTCGTCGAAGTACTCGGTGCGCCCCGTGATGACCGACAGGCCGTGGGTCTCCAGCATCGGTTGCCATTCGAAGGTCCAGGTGCCGGGTTGGTCGCCCACGTCCTGCCAGCCCGCGATGATGGCGTCCCGGCCGTCCCAGCGTTCCTCGCTGGTCTGCGGGTCGTAGGTGGCGTCCTCGGTGAACAGGTCGGCGATCTCCTCAGGCTGGCCGGAGGTCCACGCCTTGACGTATCCGTCCATCCACGCCGCGAGACTCATGCCTCATGCTCCCCCGGGGCCGGGAGAGCGTCAAACGAGCCTCGGGATCAGGCGGCGCCGAGCACGAGGCCCCACACCACGACGCCGAAGCAGGCGCCGGCGACCAGGGTGAAGGTGTGCCAGACCTCGTGGTAGCCGAAGGTGGCGGGGCGGGGGTTGGGCCAGTTGGTGCCCAGGATGACGGCGCCCACGGTGTAGGCGACGCCCCCGATCACGATCAGGCCGAGGTTGACCGGGCCGAGGCGTTGGGCCAACGACGGCGCGGACAGGGCGGCCACCCAACCCATGATCAGGTAGAGGGTCATGCCCACGCCGTTCTTCTCGGCGATGCCGGCCATGCCCAGCACGACGCCGAGGGTGGCCCCGGCCCAGACGCCCACGAGGGTGAGGGTGGCACCGCTGCCGCGGAGGCCCAGCACGCAGATGGGGGTGTAGGTGGCGGCGATGAGCACGAAGATCATCGAGTGGTCGAGGCGCTTCATCCACGCCCGGCCCCGGGGCGACCAGTGGCCGCGGTGGTAGGCGGCACTGGTGCCGTAGAGGGCGCTGGCCCCCAGCGAGTACACGAGGGCGGCGACCTTGGCCGCGGTGGTGTCGGCCACGGCGACGAGGGCGAGCCCGAGGGGGATGGACGCGAGGAAGGCGATCTGGTGGAACCAGCCCCGCAGGCGAGGCTTGGCGGGCGGCAGGAGCGGCGTCAGCACCATCGCCTTCCCGTCGGTCCCTGTTTCGGTCATGTGAGCCTCAGCGAGCCGCTTGTCGGATGCGGGTCATCACCTCGTCGTCCAGGCGGTCGGCGACCTCCAGGGCGGCCAGGTTCTCCTCCAGCTGGGAGCGGCGGCTCGCCCCGAGGATAACCGTCGAGACCCG
>DATDAH010000256.1:0-2295 GCA_036525535.1 Acidimicrobiales bacterium | reverse complement strand
GCTTCACCCCCCGCCAACGCCGAGCCCTGGTCATCCGAGACGGCGGCTGCGGGTTCCCAGGCTGCGATCGGAAGCCCAAATGGTGCGACGCCCACCACCTCCGCCCCTGGGACGACGACGGGCCCACCGACCTCGACAACGGCGTCCTGTTGTGCCGCCGCCACCACAACCTCATCCACCACACCGGCTGGCGGCTCCGACGCGACCCCGGCACCGGGACCGTCACCGCCCGAAGTCCCGACGGCCGAGAATCCACCCGAAGACCCGGCCAACCCCGCTGACCACCCGAAGGTCAGGCACCCGATCTGCCGTCCGCGGGCCTCATCGATGCCAGGAACAAGGACCCGGTCTCGCGCCCGCCGTCAGGATCAGGGACGTTCGGCCCTTCACGGCTCGTGGTTCAGGGCGCACACTCCGCGTGCTTGAAGCGTTGAACGGCCAGGCGTGCGGGCACCGGTCTTGCTGTGCCACAGCTGAACCCGGCACCCGATGTGTCTGGCGCGGTCGGGCGGCGACGGCGTTGGCCCGCTTGGCGGAAGGGAGTACGCGTGATGAAGGGCATCCGTCAGTTCGTCCGGATCGTCATGGTCGTTTCCCTCGCAACTGTTGCCGTTGCTTGCGGTGGCGGCGATGACGATGCGCTGACCGTGACCTCCCAGGTCGTCGCTGACCCGACGGTGCCCGAACTTCGCGTTCTGGCACCAGATGGCGAAGGGCCGTGGCCCGTCGTAGTGGCACTGCACGGCTTCGGAGGCACAGGGCAGGACATGGTCGAACTGGGGACCCGGCTGGCGAAGGCTGGCGTCGTCGTCTTTGCGCCGACTTACAACACCGACCTCAGCACCCCGGAGGGCATGACACGGGCGGCCGACGACATCGTGTGCGCCTATCAGGTGGCTCGCCGCATCGCTCCCGAGTACGGCGGTGACCTGACCCAACCGGTCACCGTCGTCGGCTGGTCGCTCGGCGCCGATTTCGCGGTCCTCGGCGACCTTGGACCGCCTACCGACAGCAGCGCCGGACGGTGCCCCGGGGAACTGCCCCGGCCGGAGGTGGTCGTCGCCCTCGCCGGCTGTTACTACGAGTTCGAGGGCAATCCGGTGACATGGTTCGATGACCTGACGGGCTGGAGCAACAAGACAGCCGACATCCATCTCGTGGACGGCGACAACGACGCCACCTGCCCCGCTTCGCAAACAGAGAGGCTTGCCACCTCGCTCCGTACCGAGGGCTACGACGTCGCCGTCACCCAGCTCAGCCCTGCAAATCACGGCGCGCCGATCTTCCATGACGAGCGCGACGGGCAGTGGCAGGTGATTACGGACGACCCCGCCGGCGAGCAGGCCGTCGAGGTCATCCTCGACGCCATCGCCACGGCCGGTCACGCGACGTCGGGCTGACGGGAGCCCCGACCGGACCCCGGCGCTTCGGTCGTCGTTGGCTGTCGACGCAGTCGTTGGCCCGACCGTCACCCGGCGAGCGCCTCGACGGATGCCGTGCGCGACCAGGGCGGTGACGACGTCCTCTGCTGTTCGATGCGGATGCCGGAGATGGCCCTCGGCCGCCTCGAAGGTCCTGCCGGTGCGACAACCGCCTGCTCTTGTGCCGGAGGCACCGCAACCTCATCCACCGCACGAGTTGACGCCTCCGCCCCGACCCCGGCGCCCGCCCGAAGTCCCGACGGCCGCACCTTCACCCGAAGACCAGGCCAAACCCGCTGACCACCCGAAGGTCAGGCCTCCGATCTGCCGTCGCAGGTCTAGGGGAGGGTGACCTCGTCCGTCAGCGTCCACGCGGTCGACTGGTGGATCGTCCGGGACGACGATCCGACCAGGATCTCGTAGGTGCCGGCCGCGGCGTGCCAGGCATGACGGTCCGGGTCCCAATGAGCGAACGAGCGGCCGTCGAGCTCGAGGGTGACCGTGGTGGTCTCGCCGGGCGCGAGGCTGACCTTCTCGAACGCCTTGAGCTCACGGTCTGGGCGGGCGACGGGTGCGTCGAGGGGTCGCACGTAGACCTGGACGACCTCGCGTCCGGGGCGGGCTCCGGTGTTGGTGACGTCGACCGATACCAGCGCCACACCTCGGTCGTCGTCGGGAATGGTGACGGTCAACTCGGCGAAGGCGAAGGACGTGTACGACAGGCCGTGCCCGAAGCACCAGCGGGGGTCGATGCCGTTGGTGTCGTAGTGGCGGTAGCCCACGAAGACGCCCTCGGCATACTCGACGGTCCCGTCCCTGCCCGGGAAGTGCGGATGGGCCGGGGCGTCCTCGATCCGTAGGGGGTACGTGGTCG
>DATDAH010000255.1:0-22544 GCA_036525535.1 Acidimicrobiales bacterium | reverse complement strand
CGGCCATCGTCCTGCTGCTCTGGCTCTACCTCTTCGGCCGGCTCATCGTCGCGGGGGGTGTCCTCAACGCAACCATGCGCGAAGTCCGGGAGGAACGGGACGCTCAGGGGCCGGGGGCTTGACCGTTCGACCGTTCCGCTTCGGGATCCAGGCCTCGGGCCCGGCCACCGCCCGTGAGTGGTCCGAGCTGGCCCGGAAGGTGGAGGACCTCGGGTACTCGACCCTGACCTGCGCCGACCACCTCGGCGACCAGTTCGCCCCCGTCCCCGCCCTCATGGCGGCCGCGTCGGCGACGACCACGCTGCGTCTCGGCACCATGATGCTGGCCAACGACTACCGCCACCCCGTCTTGGCGGCGAAGGAGGCGGCCACGCTGGACGTGCTCAGCGACGGCCGCCTCGAGTTCGGGCTCGGCGCGGGCTGGATGACGACCGACTACGAGACGGCCGGCATTCCGCTCGACCCGCCCGGCCGACGCATCGAGCGCCTGGCCGAAGCCCTCACGGTCATCAAGGCTCTGTTCGCCGACGGCCTCGTCGACCACGAGGGGGAGCAGTACCGGGTCACCGGCCTGGAGGGGACGCCCAAGCCCGTCCAGCGGCCCCACCCCCCGATCGTCGTCGGCGGCGGTGGGCCCCGGGTGCTGGCGCTGGCCGCCCGGGAGGCCGACATCGTGGGCCTGAACATCAACCTGGCCGTGGGGGTGATCGACGAGCGGGCGGGCGCCAACGCCACCGACGAGGCCACCCAGGCCAAGCTCGACGTCGTCCGCGAGGGGGCCGGCGATCGCTTCGCCGACCTCGAGCTGCATGTCCGGGTCCACGCCGTCGTGGTCACCGACGACCGCCAGGGCATGGCCGAGGTCATGGCCCCCGCCCTCGGCATCTCCCCCGCCGCCGCCCTGGCCAGCCCCCACGCCCTCGCCGGATCGGTCGACGAGATCGCCGAGACCCTGGTCGAACGCCGCGAACGCTGGGGGATCTCGTACCTGGGCCTGTCGGTCGACGCGCTGGACGCCATGGCCCCCGTCGTCGCCCGCCTGGCGGGAACCTAGGCGCCTAGAGCGCCGCGCCGGCCTCGGTCGTGGCTTCGCCGAGCATGGCCGACAGCCTCGACTCGGCCCGGCCGTACTTCTTGCGGTAGCCGCCGTGGCGGTAGGACTCGTCGAAGAGCTTGGACACGCCGCACCCCGTCGTCAGGACGGTGCGGCCGGCGTCGTAGAGCTCGTCGATCAGAGACACGAGCAGCAATGCGTCGCCCTGGTTGGTCACCGGGTGCATGCCCCGCACGACGACGGTCTCCACCGACTCGACCAGGGGGCCGTACTGGATCGGGTGCACGGTGCGGAGGTGGGCGACGAGATCGTCGAACTCGTCGACCGCCACCGAGCTCTCGGCCGAGATCGCCTGCTCGACCTCGGCCTCGTCGACCGTCTCCCGCAGGACCGTGCGCTGGGCCCGGACGTCGGGGCCGTCGATGCGGACCACGGCGAAGTGCTGGGCGATGGCGGCGATCTCCCTCTGGAAGTCCTCGGCGCTGAACCGGCCCTCGCCCAGCCGGTCGGGCAGCGAGTTCGACGTGGTCGCCACCCGGAGCCGACCGCCGGCCAGCACCCGGCGCAGGAACGTGACGGTCATCAGCGTGTTGGCCACGTCGTCCAGCTCGAATTCGTCGAGGCACACCAACCGGTGGTCGGCGAAGGCGGCGACGGCGGCGTCCATCCCGACGAAGCCGATGAGGGCCGTCAGCTCGGCGAAGGTCAGGTAGGCGGCGGGCCCGGGCGTGGCGTGCCAGAGGGCGGCGATGAGGTGGGTCTTGCCCACGCCGAAGCCGCCGTCGAGGTAGAGGCCCGGCGGTCCGCCCGGCGCCGGGCTACGGCGGCCCAGGAACCCCCGGCTGGACCCGGCCACCGGCAGCGCGAGCGCCTCCACCCGGGTCAGGGCGTCGGCCTGGCTGGGGTGGGTCGGGTCGGGGATGAACGTCGAGAAGCGGACGTCGGCGAAACGGCGCGGCGGGACGAAGCGAGCCAGCAGTTCGTCGCCGTCGAGGCTGGGATGGAGGTCGACCAGGCGCACGGCGCCCGTGACGGTAGGGGGTCCTTCATCCGAGCGCCCAACCCGGGTCGGGCATGATGGGCCGGTGCAGGTGACCGCCCGGATCGACTACGCCGTGCGGGCCCTGCTCGAGCTGGCCAGCAGCGAGGCGGGCCGGGTGACCCGCGACGAGCTGGCCGACGCCCAGGACATCCCCCGCCGCTACCTCGAGAGCATCCTGCTCCAGCTCCGGCGGGAGGGCCTCGTCATCGGCCAGCGAGGCGCCACCGGCGGCTACCGCCTCGGCCGCCCGGCCGACCAGATCACCATGGCCGACGTCTCGCGGGCCGTCGACGGTCCGCTGGCGCTCGTCCAGGGCCAGCGCCCCGAACACATCCAGTACGACGGCACCAGCCGCCACCTGGGCGACCTCTGGATCGGCCTGCGAGCGGCCGTCCGTTCGGTGATGGAGAGCGTCACCCTGGCCGACCTCCTGGCCGGCGACCTCCCCACCGAGGTCCAAGCCCTGGTGAACGACCCCGACGCCTGGCGGTCCGGCACCGACCGCTGACCCCTCGTAGCCAAGGAGCTACGCATCGACGACCGCTCCTGACCTGTGCGTACGCTGGGTGCTCTCCGTTGACACGCTGTGCGTCGCGGACCATCCTTCCTGCCGGGGCGGACACGCAACCGGGGGTGTCGAGATGCGGCGCAGTTTCTCAGCAGTCGTGGCCGTGGGGGTTCTCGTCAGTGGTCTGGGGGTGACGTTCGCCGGTGCTACGCCCGCGGCGCGCTACGCCCAGGAGGAGGACGGCGGCACCAACGACGTCTACGTCGGCCGGCTCGACGCGCGTGACCTCGCGGCCGTGCGGGCGACCGGTCTCGACATGCACGAGATGGACCTGTCGTCCACCCCTGACGGCCAGGCCGACGTCGAGGTCATCCTCAGCGACGATCAGGCCGCCGACCTGGTCGAGCAGGGCGTCGACCTCGAGCTCAAGGAGATCGACGGCCAGTCCGTCGCCGAGTTGTCCACCCGCGAGGCGGCTGCGGGCTACGAGGTCTTCCGACCCTACGGCGGCGCCGGCGGGCTCAAGGAGGAGTACGAGCAGCTGGCGGCCGACAACCCCGACATCGTCAAGCTGGTGACGATCGGCCAGACGGTGAACGGACAGGACATCATCGCCATCAAGATCACGCGCCGGGCCAACCAGACCCGCGACGGTCGGCGCCCGGCCACGCTGTTCTCGTCGGCCCAGCACGCCCGCGAGTGGATCACGCCCGAGATGAACCGGCGGCTGGCCCACTACATCGTCGACGGCTACGGCACCGACGCCACCATCACGGACCTGGTCAACCGCACCGAGCTGTGGTTCGTGCCCGTCGCCAACCCCGACGGTTACGACTTCACGTTCGAGCCCGGCCAGCGCCTGTGGCGCAAGAACCTGCGCGACAACGACGGCGACGGGGTCATCACCGACGCCGACGGCGTCGACCCCAACCGCAACTACGAGACCAAGTGGGGCTACGACAACGAGGGCTCGTCGCCCAACTTCACCAGCGAGACGTACCGGGGCGTAGCCCCGGCGTCCGAGCCCGAGACGCAGGCCCTCGACGGCCTGCTCGACCGCGTCGGCTTCGAGTTCCACATCAACTACCACTCGGCCGCCGAGCTGCTGCTCTACGGCACCGGATGGCAGGTGGCGACCCCGACGCCCGACGATGTCGTCTACGAGGCGATGGCCGGCGACGACGAGAACTCCGCCATCCCGACCTACGACCCCGACATCTCGGCCGAGCTCTACACCACCAACGGTGAGACCACCGAGCACGCGCACCGCCAGTACGACACGCTGGCCTTCACGCCCGAGATGGCGACGTGCGAGACCGCCGCCGAGTCGGTGCCCGACGACGAGTGGGATCCGGCCGACTGCACGAGCGTGTTCATCTTCCCCGACGACGAGGAGCTGGTGCAGGCCGAGTTCGAGAAGAACATCCCGTTCGCCATCGGCACCGCCCAGTCGGCGCTCGACCCCGACGACCCCGTGTCCGTCGTGGACCGCACCACGGCCGACTTCGTCGTCGACAGCTTCGCCGTGTCCTACGGCGACCCGCAGACCGTCGCGGTGACCGCGCGACGCTCGCAGGCGCGGCGGGTCATGACCTACCGCATCAACGGCGGTCGGCCCCACGTCACGTCGACTCGGGAGTGGGAGGGCGGCGAGCGGTACGGCGACGAGGGTGAGGTGTACTACGGCGAGTTCCGGGGCCGGGTCCGCGGGGCGGATCCGGGCGACACGGTCGAGGTGCGCTTCTCCGCGGTCGACCGGCGGCGCGGCTTCGTGCGGAGCGAACCGTTCACCTACACGGTCGCCGACGACACCGGCGCCGACGTGCTCGTGATCGCCGACGAGGACGTCACCGGCGTGAACCCGACCTATCCGGCGGGCACGACCGGACCGAAGTACCTGGACGACTACGGCGCCGCGCTCGACGCCAACGGCATCAGCTACGACACGTGGGACATCGACAGCCAGGGCGTCCCCCACCCCCTGGGCGTGCTCGACCACTACGACGCCGTGATCTGGGAGTTGGGCGACAACCGACTGACCCAGGACGCAGAGGACGAGATCACCGAGACGTACCTGGGCGACTTCGAGGACCTGGCGGTGGCCGAGAGGGAGCAGTACCTGACGCTCGCCGTCCGGGACTACCTCAACGAGGGCGGCAAGCTGGTGCAGTCCGGCGAGACGGCCGGTTACTTCGGCCAGCTCGGTGGCTCGATCGGTGGCATCTACTACGGGCTCGACGGTGCCCCCGAGGAGGACTGCGTCGTGACCGAGGACTTCTTCAGCGACTGCCTGCTGCTCGCCGACGACTTCCACCAGTACTACCTCGGCGCCTTCGCCCGCACGACGTTCGCCGACCCGACCGCGGTGGGCGGTACGGGTGATCCGTTGACGGGCGTGTCGGCGGCGTTGGGCGGCCCGGCCACGGTCGACAACCCACTCGACGAGGCGGGGGCGTTCGTCCTGACGAGCGACGAGCTGCCGCCCGACCAGTTCCCGCTGTTCGCCGGCACGGGGTCGAGCACGTATCTCGACGCCTCCGGCGTCAACCCGTTCGGGCCCGTGGAGGGCGAGCGCTATGCCGGCGCGCCCCACGAGGATTCTTCCTACCAGCGGATCGGACGCACGATCGACCTGTCGGCGGTCACGGCGGCCGAAGCACCGACCCTCGAGTTCCAGCTCTCGTATGTCACCGAGCTGGGCTATGACCACGTCATCGTCGAGGCGGCGCCGGCCGGCACCGACGAGTGGACGACACTGCCCGACCTGAACAGCGGCACGTCCACCGACGTGCCGGCCGACTGCGAGCAGGCCTTCCTCCTGGAGCAGCACCCGTTCCTCACGCACTACCTCACGCTGGGCAACCCGTGTGTCCCGGCCAGCCCCGGGTCGTGGAACTCGTTCACCGGCGACTCGGGCGGCTGGACGCAAGTGGCGTTCGACCTTTCGGCCTATGCCCAGGGAGCCGTCGACGTGAAGATCAGCTACGTGACCGACGGCGCCGTGGCTGGTATCGGGGCGTTCGTGGACGACACCCGGGTCACCACGAACGCCGGCGTGCTGGATGCCGACGGCTTCGAGGGAGCGACCAGCCTCTGGACCATCGAGAGCGAGCCGGAAGGCAGCCCGCCGAACACCGGCAACTTCCAGTTCGCCGGGGCCCTCGTCGTGGCGGCCGCGTCGGTCACGACTTCCGACTCGGTCCTGCTCGGCTACGGCATCGAGCAGCTGGCCTCGCCGGCCGACCAGGCCGACGTGCTCGGCCGCATCCTGCAGTACCTCGAGGTCGACTGAGGCGCGCTCAAGCGAGCTGGGCCTCCCGGCGCCGCGCTCGCATCGAGGGGATCAGTCCGACGGCCAGGCACAGGGCGACGACGGCTCCGTAGGCGACCCAGCGGACCGCGCCGACGTCGGCCCAGGTGGACAGCTCGCGCAGGTTGGTCAGCATGAGCAGCCCGGCTACGGCCACGCCGAGGCCTCGAGCGGGCAGGAATCGGATGACGTAGGCGGCGAGGGGGGCGGCCAGGACGCCGCCGATGAGCATGGCCAGGACGACCCCGATGTCGAGGCCGGAGCTGCCCAGCTTCGCCAGCAAGGAGCCAGAGGCCACCACGGCTACGGCGACCTCGGCGGTGTTCACCGAGCCGATGGCGAAGCGTGGGGGCAGGCCCCGGTGGAGCAGGAACGGGGTCACCACCGGGCCCCAGGCGCCGATCAGCCCGTTGGTCACGCCTCCGGCCCCGGCCGCGATCGCCGTCCCCCGGCTGTTCCACTCGGGGAGGGGCTCGGACTGGTGGGCCTCGGCGTCGGCCGCGGCGGTGGCCGCGCTCACCGGCTTCAGCCGGCCGAAGCGGACCAGGATGCGGATGGCCACGAGCATCAGGAGGGCGGCCAGGATCGGCCGCAGCGCGTCGCCGTCGACGTTGGTCAGCACGGTCACGCCGATCAGGGCCCCGACCATGCCGGGGATGGCGAGGCGCAGGACCAGGCTCCGGTCGACGTTGCCGAAGCGCCAGTGGGAGACGCCCGAGGCCAGGCCCGTGACGACCTTGGCCAGGTTCACCGTCGTCGACGTCGCCGCGGGCGACAGGCCTGAGCCGAGCAGGATGCTGGAGGCGGTCGGTCCGAAGCCCATGCCGAGGGCACCGTCGACCAGGCACGCCATGAAGCCGGCCAGGCCGACGAGGAGGAGTCGGCCCATCCCCTAAATCCTATGGGAGAGCCGGTATTGGGACAACGGTGCCGGACCGGCCGCTCCCCGGGAGCGATACTCGGTCCATGGTCGATGCGATCGGGGAGGTCCTCCCCTGGGCGGTCGCGGTGGCGATCAGCCCGATACCGATCATCGCCGTGATCCTGATGCTGTTCACACCGAAGGCGAACACCAACGGCCCCGCCTTCCTCGTCGGCTGGGTGGTGGGGTTGAGCCTGGTCGCCGGGATCATCTACTCGCTGGCCGACGGCACCGACGCGGCCACCGATCCGGACGCTGCGAGCGGGGTTGGCTGGGGCAAGGTCGTCCTCGGGCTCCTCCTGCTGTTCCTTGCTCTGAAGCAGTGGCGGGGGCGCCCCGGGCCCGGCGAGACGCAGACCATGCCGGATTGGATGGACGGCATCGACGACTTCACGCCGGTGAAGTCGCTTGGCCTCGGGGTGGCCCTGTCGGCGGCCAACCCGAAGAACCTCATCATCACCGCGGGGGCCGCTGCCTCCATCGCCGAGAGCGGGCTGTCCAGCGGCGACGCCGCCGTGGTCATCGCCGTCTTCGTGGTCGTGGCCAGCCTCTCGGTCGCCGGTCTGGTGGCCTACCGACTGTTCGGCGGCGATGAGGCCCGCGAGTCGCTCGATCGCCTCCGGGCCTGGCTCGGCATCCACAACGCCGCGGTGATGACCGCGATCCTCGCCGTCATGGGGGCCAAGCTCATCGGTGACGGCCTGGGCGGGATCTGATCAGCTCTCCCGCACCAGGCGGAAGCCGACGTTGCCCGCCGTGCTGACGGGCTCACTGGACGACCGGGCGTCCACCCGGTAGCGCCGGCAGTAGCTGGCGTGGCAGAGGTACGACCCGCCTCGCATGATCTTGCGCTCCCCGCCGGTCGGACCGCCCGGGTGGTCGACGGTGTCCTTCTGGTAGCTGTCGGGCGCGTACCAGTCGGCGCACCACTCCCAGACGTTGCCCGTGACCTCGTAGAGCCCGTGGCCGTTGGCGGGGTAGCTCCGCACCGGGGCGGTCCCCAGCCACCCGTCATCCAGCGTGTTGTGCGCCGGGAACTCACCCTGCCAGACGTTCATCCGGTGCTCACCGTCCGGCTCCAGCTCGTCACCCCAGGGGAACGGCTGCTGGTCGAGGCCGCCGCGGGCGGCGTACTCCCACTCGGACTCGGTGGGGAGCCGGCCTCGGGCCCACTCGCCGTAGGCGACGGCGTCGTTCCACGAGACGTGGACGACGGGGTGGTCGGGTCGATCGTCCACCGACGAGTGCTGGCCTTCCGGCCGCCGCCAGTCGGCCTCGTAGACCTGACGCCACCAGGGTGCCGCCGCCACGCCCCGAGTGTCGGGGAACTCGTCGGGCAGCAGGCCGCCGAACACGAAGGACCAGCCGTAGCGCTCGGCGTCGGTCTGCCATCCGGTGCTCTCGACGAACGCGGCGAACTCGGCGTTGGTCACCACCGTCGCGGCGATAGAGAAGGGCCCGACGGTGACGTTGCGGACGGGCAGCTCCCCGTCGTCGGGGTAGCCGTCGCCTCGCCCGTTGCCCATGCGAAAGGTGGCCTCGGCCAGCGCGATCCAGTCGCCCGTCGTGTTGCCGTCGTCGGTCACCGCCCCAGTGTCGCCCGACCGCAAGATGAGCGCTCAGACGGCCTCGCCGATCGCGACGATGGCCTCGGCCACCGTCCTGTGCACAGCGATCGCCGGTGCTCTATTCCCACTCGATGGTGCCGGGCGGCTTGGACGTGATGTCGTAGGCCACGCGGTTCACACCGGCCACCTCGCCGATGATGCGCTGGGAGAAGCGCTCCAGGAGGTCGTGGGGCAGGCGGGCCCAGTCGGCGGTCATGGCGTCCTCGCTGGTGACGGCGCGCACGATGATCGGGTAGCCGTAGGTGCGCTCGTCGCCCATGACGCCGACCGAGCGGATGTCGGGGAGGACGGCGAAGGCCTGCCAGATCTCCCGCTCCAGGCCGGCGGCCCGGACCTCCTCGCGGACGATGGCGTCGGCGTGCTGGAGGATGGCCACCTTCTCGGCGGTGACCTCGCCCACGATGCGCACGCCCAGGCCGGGCCCGGGGAAGGGCTGGCGCCAGACGATCTCGTCGGGCAGGCCCAGCTCGGTGCCCAGGGCCCGGACCTCGTCCTTGAAGAGCGCCCGCAGCGGCTCGACCAGCTCGAAGTCCATGTCCTCGGGCAGGCCGCCCACGTTGTGATGGCTCTTGATCTTGGCCGCGTCGGCGGTCCCCGACTCGATGACGTCCGGGTAGAGGGTCCCCTGGACCAGGAACTTGGCGTCGGTCAGTCCTCCGGCGGCTTCCTCGAAGACCCGGATGAACAACTCGCCGATGGTCTTGCGCTTCTCCTCGGGGTCGATGACCCCGTCGAGGCGCTCCAGGAACCGGTCCCCGGCCCGGACGTGGATGAGCTCGATGCCTTGGTGGCGGCGGAAGGTCTCGACCACCTGCTCGCCCTCGCCCTGGCGCATGAGGCCGGTGTCGACGAACACGCAGGTGAGCTGAGCCCCGACGGCCTTGTGAACGAGGGCGGCGGCCACCGCGGAGTCGACCCCGCCGGAAAGCCCACAGACCAGGCGACCATCGCCGACCTGCTCCCGGATCAGGTCGACCTGGGTCTCGATGATGGAGCTCGGCGTCCAGGTCGGGAGGGCCCCGACGGCGTCGTAGAGGAAGTGCTCCAGCACCTCCTGGCCGTACGCGGTGTGCACGACCTCGGGATGGAACTGCACCCCGAAGATCCCCCGGTCGGCGTCCTCCAGGGCAGCCACGGGCACGTCGCCGGTCGTCGCGGTCACGCTGAAGCCGTCTGGCGCCACGGTGATGGAGTCGAAGTGGCTCATCCACACCTGCTGGTGCTTCGGCTGGGCCGGGCCGAAGAGCAGGCCGTCACCCTGGACGTCCAGGTCGGTGCGCCCGTATTCACCGCGGCCGGTGTTGGCCACCTCGCCCCCGAGCTGCAGGGCCACGAGCTGAGCGCCGTAGCAGATGCCGAGGATGGGGATGCCGAGGTCGTAGACCGCGGGGTCGAGGCGGGGCGCCCCTTCGACGTGGACCGACTTGGGACCGCCCGAGAGGATCAGGCCGGCCGGCGCCCGCTCGGCCACCTCGGCTGCAGTGATCGTGTGGGGGACGATCTCGCTGTAGACGTGGGCTTCCCGGACCCGCCGGGCGATGAGCTGGGCGTACTGCGCGCCGAAGTCGACGACGAGGACGTCGTGGGGGTCCCCGATGGGGCTCAGTGCCCCATCCCGATGCCCTGGGAGCGCTGCAGGCCCTTGCCCTCGGTCTGCAGGGCCGGGGCGACCATGACCTCGGCCTTCTGGAACTCCTTGAGGTTGTCGTAGCCGCAGGTGGCCATCGAGGTGCGCAGGCCGCCGAAGAGGTTCATGCGGCCGTCGTTCTCGTGGGCGGGACCGACCAGGATCTCCTGCAGGGTGCCCCGGGTGGCGGTCTTGACCCGGGCGCCGCGGGGCAGCGTCGGGTGGAAGGTGGCCATGCCCCAGTGGTAGCCCCGGCCGGGAGCTTCATGGGCGGCGGCCAGGGGCGAGCCGATCATGACCGCGTCGGCGCCACAGACGATCGCCTTGGAGATGTCGCCACCGGTGCCCATGCCCCCGTCGGCGATGACGTGGACGTAGACGCCGGTCTCGTCGAGGTGGCGCATGCGGGCGGCCCGGGCGTCGGCGATGGCCGTGGCCTGGGGGACGCCGATGCCGAGGACGCCACGGGTCGTGCAGGCGTGACCGGGGCCGACGCCGACGAGCACGCCGGCGGCGCCGGTGCGCATGAGGTGCAGCGCGGCCTGGTAGCTGGCACAGCCGCCAACGATGACCGGGATGGTCAGCTCACGGACGAACTGCTTGAGGTTCAGGGGCTCGGCGGTCTTGGAGACGTGCTCGGCGGAGACGACGGTGCCCTGGATGACCAGGATGTCGGCCTCGGCCTCGAGCACGTGGGGGGCGAAGGCGGCGGTGCGCTGCGGGGTCACCGACACGCAGGAGGTCACGCCCGCTTCGTTGATCTCGCGGATGCGCTGGCCGATCAGCTCGGGCTTGATGGGCTCCTGGTAGATGTCCTGCATCCGCTGGGTCGCCTTCTCGGTGTCGAGGTCGGCGATCTCCTCGAGCAGCACGTCCGGGTCCTCGTAGCGGGTCCAGAGGCCCTCGAGGTTGAGGACGCCGACGCCGCCGAGCCGGCCGATCTCGATGGCCGTGGCCGGGCTGATGACCCCGTCCATGGCCGAGCCCATGAGGGGGAGCTCGAAGCGGTAGGCGTCGATCTCCCAGCTGATGTCGACGTCCTCGGGGTCCCGGGTCCGGCGGCTGGGCACGATGGCGATGTCGTCGAAGCCATACGCCCGACGTCCCGACTTCCCGAGCCCGATCTCGATCTCTGCCACGTCAGCTCCCCAGCTCTTGGCGTTGGTAGGAAACCTCGGAGTCTAGTGACGCGCGCACACGGCTCCGGTGGATGGTCGAGCCCTCTCGCTAACCCCCGGTGAACTGGCGGAGGATCTGCTTGGCCAGGGTGGCGTTCATCTGGAAGACAGCCTTCTGGCCGGTGTCCCTGACGTCCTTCACCAGCGTCCCGCCGGACAGCTCCTCGACCCGGGCCAAGCCGTCGAGCAGGCGGTCCTTGGTCAGGTCGGTGGCCCGGTAGCCCATGTCGGTGAGCGACTTCACGATCTCGTTCTCGGCCACCGGTCGGGGGGCGGCCGTGGCGATGATGCGCAGGGCGTCCTTGTAGAGGCCGGCCCCCTGTTCGATGACTTCGGACGCGGACAGGCGGTCCGGCTCCTCCACGGTGGCCAACCAGGTCTTGACCTGGTCGACGATGTCGGCGTGCGAGGCGCCTTCGAAGATGACGGTCACCGTCATGGGTTCACGCTAGGTCGTCGGCCAGGGACATGACGTGATCCCAGAGGGCCCGGACATGGCGCTCCTCGGTGTGCGTCTGGCCGATCGAGACCCGGAGGACCAACCGATCGTCCAGGCGGGTGTGGGTGAGGTACTGCTCCCCTGAGGCGTTGACGGCGTCGAGCAGGGCCTGCGTGGCCACGTCGCCGTCGACGTGGCGGAGGCAGACCAGCCCGAGGCGAGGCGGGGCGGCGAGGGCGAACCGGTCGTCGGCTTCGACCCACGTGACCAACTCGTCGGCCATTGCGACGTGACGCCGGACGTGGTGGGCCAGCCCCTCGGCGCCGTAGTGGCGGATGACGAACCAGAGCTTGAGAGCTCGGAACCGGCGGCCCAGCGGGACCTGCCAGTCCCGGTAGTCGATGACCGCCCCCGACGCGCTGGCCTCGTTGCGCAGGTACTCGGGCAGGATCGACAGCGCCGCCAGCAGGGCTGCCCGGTCCGCCACCCAGAAGCAGGTGCAGTCGAAGTTGGTGAACAGCCACTTGTGGGGGTTGAAGGCGTAGCTGTCGGCCCGGTCGAGGCCGTCGTTGACCCACCGCAGCTCCGGACAGACCGCGGCCGAGCCGGCCATGGCCCCGTCTACGTGGAGCCACACACCCGTGTCCGCTACCACTTCGGCCAGCGCCGGCACCGGATCCACGGCCAGCGACGAGGTCGTGCCCACCGTGGCGCAGCAGAAGAACGGTGTCAGGCCGGCAGCCCGGTCCTCGGCGATGGCGGCGCCGAGGGCCTCGGGCACGATGGCGAAGGTGTCGTCGACGGCGACCACCCGGACCTGGTCGGTCCCCAGCCCCGCCACCCGGGCCGCCTTCTCGAGGCTGGAGTGGGTGTGGGCCGACGCGTAGGCCACCAGCGCCCCGAGCTCGACGCCCGCGTCCTCAGCCCGCTGCCGGGCCGCGAGCAGGGCACAGAGCGTGGCCGACGATGCGCTGTCCTCGATGACCCCGCCACCGAGACCGCCGGACCGGAACCGCTCAGGGAGGCCCAGGAGCTCGACCATCCAGTCGAGGACGTGGGTCTCCAATTCGGTGCAGGCGGGGCTGGTGGCCCAGAGCATTCCCTGCACTCCGAGTCCGGCGGAGAGGAGCTCGCCGAGGACGGACGGCCCCGAGTTGTTGGCCGGGAAGTAGGCGAACCAGTTGGGCGACTGCCAGTGGGTGATGCCGGGCAGGATCAGCGCCTCGACGTCGGCCAGGACGTCCTCGAACGGCTCGGGATGCTGGGGGGGATGGGGCGGGAGCGTCGACCGGATGTCGCCCGGGGCCACCGCCGCCGAGACCGGCTGCGTCTCGACCGTCTCCATGTATCGGGCGATCCACTCGACGACCTCGGCTCCGTGCCGTCGGAACTCGTCGGGGGTCATGTGGAACGACGGGTGGGTCACCGCGCGAGCATCGCGCGATGGCGTTCGGCGGCTGTCACCCCCGCAGAGTGCGGAACTGGTGGTTCCGAGTGCCTAAGGTCACGGAATCGGGTGCTCTAGCCCGACCTTACGAAAGGACTGCCAAATGGTGCTCGCCACCTACGCACTCGGCGAAGTGCTCTGGACGATGTTCGTCCTGTTCATGTGGATCATCTGGTTCTGGCTGCTGATCACCGTCTTCAGCGACCTGTTCCGGGACCACGAGACCTCCGGAGGCGCCAAGGCGCTCTGGTGCATCTTCGTGATCCTCCTCCCGTTCTTGGGCGTCTTCATCTACCTCCTCGTCCGCGGTGGCGGCATGGCGGAGCGGTCGATGGCCCAGCAGCAGAAAGCCCAGGCGCAGTTCGACTCCTACGTACGAGAGACCGCCGGCGGCGGTTCGGCCGCGGAGATCGCCCACGCCAAGGAGCTGCTGGACAGCGGCGCCATCACCCAGGCGGAGTTCGACCAGCTCAAGGCCAAGGCCCTCAGCTGAGCTTGTCCTGACCGGGCCCGGTGCCTCGACCTCAGGGTCGGGGCACCGGCACCCGATGGGCGTTTGATGCACCGTTCTGTCGAAGAACGTCGCGCCGACGGGCGGGCGCGCCGCAAGCAGCTCCCGCGGGCTGAACACGGGACTTGGTCCCCACCCGCCGACCGGTTCGACCCGGTGGCCCTCGTCGAGCAGAGGAGCGTGGACGCGCTGTCCCCGCTCGTGCCGATTCGCCACGGCCGGATGAGCCTCAGCCCGTTCGCCTTCTATCGCGGCACCGCCGCACTGATGGCCGCCGATCTCGCGCGCTTGCCCGTGACCGGCCTCCGCGCCCAGCTGTGTGGCGACGCCCACCTGACCAATTTCGGCGGCTACGCCTCGCCCGACCGGCGCCTGGTCTTCGACGTGAACGACTTCGACGAGACCCTGCCCGGTCCGTGGGAGTGGGACGTGAAGCGCCTGGCGGCCAGCTTCGTCCTCGCCGGCGCCCAGATCGGCCTCAGCCCGGGCGAGCAGAACCGCATGGCCCGACGCTCGGTCGGTGCATACCGGTCGGCCATGCGCGAGTTCGCGGAGACCAACACCCTCGACACCTGGTACGCCCGCCTCGAGGTCGACAAGTACGTCAAAGGGCTCCCCGAGGAGGTCCGCACCAGAGCCCGACGGCTCACCCGTTCGGCCCTCGACCACAACAGCCTCCAGGCGCTGGGCAAACTCGCCGTCGAGATCGACGGGGAGTACCGCATCCGCAGCGACCCGCCCGTGCTCGTCCCGCTCCGGGAGCTCGACCTGGGACGCTCCACCGAGGACGTCGAGACGATCGTGGCCACGGTCCTCGCCACCTACCGCAAGTCCCTGGCCCCCAACCGTCGGGTCCTGCTCGATCGCCTCCACCCCGTCGACGTCGCACTGAAGGTGGTCGGCGTGGGCAGCGTGGGCACGCGCTGCTGGATCGTCCTCCTCGAGGGTCGCGACCGGGACGACCCCGTGTTCCTGCAGGTGAAGGAGGCCGGCCGTTCGGTGCTGGAGGACCACTTGCCCCGGAGCCCGTACCGCCATCCCGGACGGCGCGTGGTCGAGGGACAACAGCTCATGCAGGCCAGCCGGGACATCTTCCTCGGCTGGACGACGGGCCCGGAGGGCCGGGCCTATTACGTACGCCAGCTGCGGGACGGCAAGGTGTCGGTGAACTCCAGCCGTGTGACCGCCGCGGGGATGCGGGTCTACGCCGAGCTCTGTGGCCAGACCCTGGCCCGGGCCCACGCCCGGTCGGGCGACGCCGTTGCCATCGCCGCCTACCTGGGCTCCGGGGACGCGTTCGACCGGGCCGTGGCCGAGTTCGCCGAGGCGTACGCGCAACAGGCCGTCGACGACCACACCCGCTTCATGGAGGCCATCGACGCCGGTCGCCTCTCCGCGGCCATGGACTGATCAGACCAGCTCGGCCTTGCGGGAGTAGCGAAGGCAGATGTAGCCGGGGATGACCGGCAACCAGTACGTGACCAGCCGGAAGACGACCACCGCGGCCGCCGCGGTCGCGCTGTCCACCCCGGCCCCGGTCAGCACGGCGATGAGGGCGGCCTCGACGCCGCCGACGCCGCCCGGCGTGGGCACCGCGGCGCCGACGGTGCTGCCCACGAGGTAGAGCATCCCGAGGTCGGCGAACCCGATCGTGATGTCGAAGGCCCGACAGCTGGCCACGAAGCACGTGATCGTGAGCAGCTTGGCCAGGCCGGCCCCGCCGAAGAGCAGCCCGAGCTTGTCCGGCCGGCCGGCCAGGCCCTTGAACTCGCCCCCCAGCCGGGCCCAGCCGATCTTCAGCCACCGGGTGGCGAAAGACCGCGCGCTCGGGATGACGATCACGAGACCGATGAACAAGGCCGCCACCACCACCACGACGGGCACGATCGAGATGTCGGGGAAGTCGAGCGCGCCACCGGGTGAGTTGCCGGCCCAGAGGACGAAGATGACGACGAGGACGACCTGCATGACCCCGCTGGCCGCGCTGGTGATGCCCACGGCTGTCGCGGCCACCGCCACGTCGGTCCCGCCCTTCTGGAGGTAGCGGACCCGCATGGCCATGCCGCCGGCGTTCATCGGGGTGAAGCGGTTGAGGAACGACTGCCCGAACATGATGATCGTCGTGCGCCCGAGGGGCAGCGGCCGCAACACCGAGCCCATCAGGCTCAGCGCCCCCGCGACGTAGGTCAGCCCGGCCAGCACGACCGTCAACGGCAGCCGACTCCAGTCGGCCTCCGACAGAGCCTCGGAGATGTCGCCCCAGTTGCTGATGAAGGCGAGAGCGACGAGGACGAGGAACACGACGCCGAAGGCGCTGGCGATCTGGCCCCACCCGATCCGCTCGAGGGGGAACAGCTCGACGGCGTCGGCCCCGCTGGTGGCCTGCACCTGCTCCCGGACCGCCGTGACCAGCTCCTTGTCCTCCTTGACCAGCCGACGGGTCGACGGCGACAGGGCGAGGGGCTGGATGAGCGGGAGGGCCTCGGTGAGCTGCCCGGGGGACACGATCTCGGCCGCCGCGGTCACGGCCCGCCCCGGCCCCACGACCGCGGCGGTGGCGACCAGCAGTTCAGCCACGTCGGCGGCCAGCCGGAGATCGGTGGCCGCCATCTGCGACCAGCGCAGCCCGATGATGGTCGGGGCCCCGTCGCCGTCGACGAGGACCTGGTCGGTGCTCAGGCGGCGGTGGGCGATGCGGCCGGCGTGGAGGCGGGCGACTTGAGCCCAGACCTCGTGGAGCAGCGCATCGGTGACCTGGTCCTCAGCGAGGTCGGCGAGGGGTCGGCCCTCGATCAGCTCGAGGGCCAGCAGACCGTCGTCGTCCGGCGTCTCGCCCACGGCCACCACCGCGGCGACGGCAGCCCCGGCGCCGGCCGCCAGGTAGGTGGCCAAGGCCTCGTGACGCACCTGCGGGCCCGGGCGGACATCGGCGAGCTGGTCCTCGATCCCCTTGACCCGCAGCATCCGCCAAGCCCGGTAGAGCAGGTCGGCGTCCCGCTCGTCGCGCCCGACGAAGGTCACATGGACGGGCGGCCCAGCCGGCCGGCGGCCCACGAACACGGGGCGACCGGCGGAGGGCAACGGCTCCAGCGCGTCGACGTCCAAGCCGGACCGGGCCAAGGCGTCGATCAGGCTCGCCGGATCGAGGCGTCGGGCCGGCGCCCCGAGGGCGGCGAGCACGGCGGAGCCCACGACCACGCCGACGAGCACGGCGATCAGGACACTGACCGGCACGGCGGCCGCCGTGATCATCCGCAAGGCGGCCACCAACCCGACCCCGAGCCACAGCGTGCGCCGCCAACGGCGGTGGAGCAGGGGGGACACCGCGATAACCACCGCGGCCATCGCCGCGAGGTAGGTGGACGACGGGAACGCCCGGCCGGTGATCCACGAGTCCGCCCCCTGCGCGGCCGCCACCCGGGCGGGGGCCACCCGGTCGAGCCAGTCGGTGAGCAGGGCCATGGCCACCGCGGCGACCAGCGCCGCGGCCAGCGTCACCAGCAGCGGACGCCACGAGCGGCGGAGGCACGCCCAGATCAGGCCGACCAGCGGCAGGGCCAACGCTCCCACCTGGAGCACGCCGGCAACGAGGCTGCGGGCCGAGGCGGGAACGTGACGGGCGGCGTCGACGAGGTCGTCGGACAGGTTGGTGAGGGCGTCGGGCTCGACGGCCGTCAGCACCAACACCGCGGCGAGGGCCAGGGAGGCGGCGACCAGGCGGGCCAGGTCGGCGGGATGGCGCCGCCATTCGATCGCCCCGTCCCGACCCATGCCCGGAACGTAGTGTGCAGTCAGGTTCACCCAAACTGGGTGACGCCGGTCAGCGTCTCCGGGGGGATGCTCGGTTCGGCAGCTCGACGACGGGAAGACGCTCTCATGCCCGAAGAAACCACCGAGATCCCGCCGCCGCCGAGGCCGGCCGAGTACGAGGGCATGGACAAGTCCAGCGGGACGATGCTGATCGTCGTCGGCGTGCTGCTGGTCGGCCTCGGCATCGTGCTGCTGATCAACCCGTTCGCCGCCATCTGGATCCTCGGCGTGCTCATCGGTGTCTCGCTGATCATCGGTGGGGTGGCCGAGGTCATCTCCGGCCGTGAGGGTGCCGGGCCGGCTTGGCCTGCCTGGGTCGGCGGCGGGATCATCATCATCGGCGGGATCGTCGCCGCCGTCTGGCCCGACGCCACCGTCTGGGTGTTGGCGGTCGTCGCCGGCGTCGTGCTGGCAGTCTTCGGCGCGATCACGATCGCGTCCGCCTTCGCCGGCCCGTCCGAAGGCCGCGGCACCCGGCTCGCCATCGGCGGGATCAGCCTCGTCATCGGCGTCGTCGTGCTGGTCTGGCCGGACGCCACCCTGCTGGTGCTGGCGATCCTGATCGGGCTTCGCACCTTGCTCTACGGCCTGCTCGCCATCGGGATCGGCGTCAACGTGCGGCGGCTCGGCTGATGGCCGCCGACGAGGACCCGACACCCGCCGACGGCACGGCGGCCGCCGACGAGGAGGACGTGGCCGCGCTGAAGGCGGAGCGGGACGAGCTGGCCCACGAGGTCGAGGTCCTCCATGCCCGCAAGAAGCGCAAGGGCCGGGTCCGGGGTGTCCTGGCGGTGATCGGCGTGGTGATGTCCTGCATCCTGCTGGTCGCCGCCTGCCTGGGCGTGTTCGTCCGCAGGAGCTTTCTGAAGACCGACAACTTCAGCAACCGGGCGGGGAGCCTGATCGACGACCCCGGCGTCCAGACCGCCCTGAGCGCGTACCTGACCGAGCAGCTGAACCAGCTCATCGACCCGCAGGAGATCCTCCAGGACGCCCTGCCCGACCGGGCCCAGGTCCTCGCCGTCCCGCTGGCCGGCGCCGTCGAGCGCTTCGTCGGCGACCAGGTCTCGACCTTCGTCGCGTCGGACACCTTCGCCCGGCTCTGGAAGGACGCCGTGGAGCTCGCCCACCGCGAGGTCGTCCGCGTGCTCGAGGGCAACACGCCGCTGGTCGAGGAGAGCAAGGACCACATCGTCATCAACCTGCTCCCGGTGATCAACGGGGTGCTGGCCCAGATCAGCGAGGCCTCCCCCGAGATCTTCGGTCGCACCGTCGACCTGCCGACGGTCACCGTCGACGACGTACCGGACGCCGCCCGTCAGGCCATCGGCAACGCCCTCGGCGTCACCCTGGACGACAACTTCGGCACGTTCACCGTCTATGACAACGGGGCCCTCAGCTCCGCCCAGGAGGCGGTGAAGGTGTCCGACAAGCTGGTCTGGCTCCTAGTGGTGCTGGCCCCCCTGGCCATCCTGGCCACGCTTCTCATCTCGGTACGACGGCGGCGAACGCTCTTGCAGCTCACCGTCGGCATCGCCCTGAGCATGATCCTGCTCCGCCGCCTGGTCTTCCTGTTCCAGAAGGACCTGCTCGATTACGTGCGCATCGAGCGCAACGTTCCGGCGGTCGAGGCGACGAGCAACACCTTCCTCGACCCGCTGACCACCGGTGCGCTGTGGCTCGGCATCGGTGCCCTGGTCGTCGCGGCCATCGCCGCCCTCACGGGCCCCTACGGCTGGGCCGTCCGACTCCGGACCGGCACCGTCCGACTCGCGCGGTCGGTGGGCTCCGCCGCCTCCGGCAAGGCCGAGGACCCCGCCACAGCGGCGTGGATCGCGGCCAACCTCGACAAGCTCCGCATCGCCGGCGCCGTCGTCGGCGTCCTGCTGATCTGGTGGATCGACGTCTCCTGGCTGGGGTTCTTCCTACTGGCCGCTCTCGTCGGGGCCTATGAGCTCGCGCTGGCCCGGTTGGCCGAGCGGGCGATCCCGGTCGAGCCCGAACCGGTCGACGCCACCCCCTGAACCGGGCCGTGAGTACGACACGGCACGCGGTAGAGGCCTACGTCCCCGGCCTGCGAGCGGTTCGCACCTACGAGCGATCCTGGCTCTCCGCCGACGTCGTGGCGGGACTGGTCCTGGCCGCGATCTTGGTCCCCCAGGGCATGGCCTACGCCGAGCTGGCCGGGCTCCCCCCGGTCACCGGGCTCTACACCACCGTGGCCTGCCTCATCGGCTACGCCATCTTCGGTCCGTCTCGGGTACTGGTCCTCGGCCCGGATTCGTCGATCTCGCCCTTGATCCTCGCCGCCATCACCCCGCTGCTCGTGGGCTCGGACCCGGCTGCCGCCATCGCCCTGGCCGGGATGCTGGCCATCATGGTCGGGCTCATCGAGGTCGGCCTGGGACTCGGTCGGCTCGGGTTCGTCGCCGACCTGCTCTCCACCGAGGTCCAGGTCGGGTACATGAACGGCCTCGGCATCACCATCATCGTGGGCCAGTTGCCGAAGCTCTTCGGCTTCTCCACCGACGCCGACTCGTTCTTCGAAGAGCTCAATGCCTTCGTCTCCGGCCTCGACGAGACCGATGCCACGACCCTCATCGTCGGGCTCTGCGTCCTCGTCGTCCTCCTCGCGTTGCCCCACTTCACCAAGCGGGTACCAGCCGTCCTCGTGGCCGTGGTCGGGGCCACGCTCGTCTCGGCTGTCCTCGACCTGGCCGCGGACGGGGTCACCACCGTCGGCGCCCTGCCCCAGGGGGTGCCGTCACCGGAGCTGCCCTGGACCGAGGCCAGCGACCTCGGGCCACTCCTCGTGGCTGCCTTGGGGATCACCCTCGTCTCCCTCACGGACACGATCGCCACCGCCACCTCCTTCGCAGCTCGGCGCGGCGACGAGGTCGAGCCCAACCAGGAGATGATCGGGATGGGTGCGGCGAACATCACCGCAGGCCTCTTCCAGGGGTTCGCGGTGTCGACCAGCGGCTCCCGCACGGCGGTGGCGGAGCAGTCCGGCGCCCGCAGCCAGCTGACCGGGGTCGTGGGCGCGGGCCTGGTCGTGGTCCTCCTGCTCTTCCTCAACTCGTTGCTCGCCGACCTCCCCCAGACGGCCCTCGCCGCCGTGGTCATCTCTGCCGCGCTGTCCCTCATGGACCTCGGGATCCTCCGGCGCTACTTCCAGGTGCGCAAGAGCGCGCTCGCCCTGTCCCTGGTCGCCACCGCCGGCGTCGTCGTCTTCGGGGTGCTGCAGGGCATCGTCGTGGCCATCGTCCTCGCCATCCTGATGTTCTTCCGGCGCAACTGGTGGCCCCACGGCGCCGTCCTCGGCCAGGTGCCCGGCCTCAGGGGTTGGCACGGTGTCGACGGCCACGACGACGCCGTCCAGATCCCCGGTGTCGTCGTCTACCGGTGGGAGGCGCCCCTGTTCTTCGCCAACGCCGGGGCGTTCCGCCAGCAGGTCCGCCACCTGGCCCGTGACCAGCAGCCCTCGTGGATCGTCCTGCAGTGCGAGGCGATCACCGACATCGACGTCACCGCGGCGGACATGCTCCGCCAGCTGGACGACGAGCTCAACGCCCAGGGGATCCACCTC
This sequence comes from Acidimicrobiales bacterium, assembly GCA_036525535.1. Classification (GTDB taxonomy): domain Bacteria; phylum Actinomycetota; class Acidimicrobiia; order Acidimicrobiales; family DATDAH01; genus DATDAH01. The sequence goes on along the minus strand of DATDAH010000255.1, from coordinate 1,479 downwards.
GCGTTCGCCGAGCTCCGCAGTCGTCTGCAGGAACAGGCCCTCCGCTACGGGCTGATGGAGACGCTGGACCACGACCACTTCTACCCGACCCTCACCATGGCGCTGGACAAGGTCCGGGCCGAAGGCATCGAGCGCCGGAACGAGGAGGAACCATGAACGACGCCGAACCCGACACCGCCATCGCCCCGCGCCGCCGCGCCGCCGCCCTCGGCGCGCTCCTGGCCGGTACCGCCGCGCTGGTGACCGCCGTCGTCGGCCTGCGCGGTGACCTCGGGCGCGCCGTCCTCGCCGGCGTCGCCGTCCTGACGGTGGTCGCCTTGGTGTGGACATCGACGACGCGGCGGGGAACGACGCGGCGAGTCGCCGGCATCGGGGCCATAGCGGCCCTCGCGTTGCTCCTGGTCACCGTTCTCACCGCCGAGGGCCACGGCCTCCTCGTGGCCGTCGTCCTCGCCCTGCTGGCCGGATCGGCCGCTCTCGCCCGCTACGCGTTGCACCGGGACCGGAGCACCCTCCAGGCAGCGCCGACTCCGGGCGTCCCCGTCGGCCCGGCCGTCCGCGGCACGCTGATCATGAACCTCAAGTCCGGGGGCGGCAAGGCCGAGCGCTTCCACCTCGAGGACGAGGCCCGGAGCCGCGACATCGAGGCGATCGTGCTGCGTCCCGGCGACGACCTGCTCCAGCTGGCCCAGGACGCCATCGACCGCGGGACCGATGTGATCGGCATGGCCGGAGGTGACGGGTCCCAGGCCCTCGTGGCGTCGGTCGCCATGCAGGCCGACGTGCCGCTCGTCTGCATCCCGGCCGGCACCCGCAACCACTTCGCCCTCGACCTCGGCCTCGACCGCGACGACGTGGTCGGGGCGCTGGACGCCTTCGCCGATGCCGTCGAGCGTCGAATCGACCTCGCCACCGTCGGTGACCGGGTCTTCGTCAACAACGTCTCGCTGGGCGTGTACGCCAAGATCGTCCAGTCGGAGGAGTACCGCGACGCGAAGCGGCAGACCACGGCCAAGCTCCTGCCCGACCTCCTCGGCCCCGACGCCGATCCCTTCGACCTGCGCTTCTCCGGCCCCGACGCGACCGAGCACACCGGCGCCCAGATCATCCAGGTGTCGAACAACCCCTACGTCCTGACCCGGCTCGGCGGCTTCGGCACCCGCGCCCGGCTCGACACTGGCCGGCTGGGCGTCATGACCGCCGAGGTCCACAGCGCGGCGGAGGCGACCCAACTCGTGGCCGCGGAGGCCTCCGGGCGGATCCAGCGGTTCCGCGGTGTCCTGGAATGGGCCACGCCGGAGTTCGTGGTCGACAGCGACAACCCCATCGAAGCCGGCGTCGACGGCGAGGCCCTCCGCCTCGACCCGCCCCTGCGCTTCCGCTCGCTGCCCGGCGCGCTGCGGGTCCGCATCCCGACGAACGCGCCCGGACGGTCCCCCGCCGCCCTCGCCGCCCCATCCTTGGGCTGGAGCGTGATCG
>DATDAH010000254.1:0-2498 GCA_036525535.1 Acidimicrobiales bacterium | reverse complement strand
GTTCCGGGGTGCCGGCATGGCCACCCTCGAGGGCGTGGCCGACGTGGTCTACGACCCGTGGATCGAGCACACCCCACTCAAGCTGATGAACGACGAGGCGCTGGCCGCCCGCATCGCGGAGGAGGGGGCCGACATCGTCGTCTGCGAGGCCGACGCCTGCACGGGCGCCGTCCTCGACGCCGGCCTGCGGGTCATCGGCTCGACCCGGGGCGATCCCACCAACGTCGACGTCCCCGGGGCGACCGAGCGGGGCATCCCGGTCCTCCATGCGCCCGGCCGGAACGCCGACGGTGTGGCCGAGCTGGCCGTCGGCCTCCTGCTTGCGGCCACCCGGGGGATCGTCCCCGCCGACAAGGACGTGCGCACCGGCACGGTCTACGACGGCGGCACGATCCCCTACCAGCGCTACCGGGCCTGGCAGGTCGCGGGTCAGACCGTGGGCATCATCGGCCTCGGCTCGGTCGGGCGGGCCGCGGCCTGGCGCTTCGAGGGGCTGGGCATGAAGGTCATCGCCCACGACCCCTTCAATGACGCCGCCACCTACGAGCTCGACGACCTGCTGGCCGAGGCCGACGTCGTCTCGATGCACGCGATGGTCACGCCCGACACGATCGGCCTGCTCGGCACCGACCAGTTCGCCCGCATGAAGCCGGGCGCGGTCTACCTGAACACCGCTCGGGCCGCCCTCCACGACATCGACGCCCTGACCGCGGCCCTGGGGTCGGGCCACCTCGGCGCCGCCGGGATCGACCACTTCGAGGGCGAGAACCTGCCGACCGACCACCCGCTCCAGACCATGACCAACGTCGTCCTGACGCCTCACATCGGGGGCGCCACCTACGACACCGAAGCCAACCACTCGACGCTGGTGGCCGACGACATCGCCCGCCTGCTCGCCGGCGAGCGCCCCGTCCACTGCGCCAACCCGGAGGTGCTGTCATGAGCTCGCCCACTCACGAGGCCGTGCTCGCGGCCGCCCACGAGATGCTCGACAAGGGCTTGGTGGCGGGAACGGCGGGCAACGTGTCGGGCCGCCTGCCCGACGGCAACGTCGTCATGACCCCGTCGTCGGTGGCCTACGAGACCATGACCGTGGACGACCTGGTGGTCGTCGACCTCGACGGCAAGGTGGTCGACGGCGAGCGGGGCCCCACCAGCGAGAAGGCCCTGCACCTGTCCTGCTACCGCACCTACGACGAGGTCGGTGGGGTCATCCACTGCCACGCCACCTACGCCTCCATGTTCGCCCTGGTCCGCCGGCCCATCCCAGCGGTCATCGAGGAGTTCGTCGTCTACGTGGGCGGTGACGTGCCCATCGCGGCCTACAAGCCGACCGGCAGCGACGAGCTGGCCGACGAGATCGCCACCCACCTGACCGACCGCTCCTGCGCCCTCATGGCCAACCACGGCCTGCTGGCCATCGGCCGGGACACCGGCGACGCGCTCCACACCGCCCTGTCGGTCGAGCACAACGCCAGGATCATCTGGGGGGCCAAGGCCCTGGGCGAGCCCGTGCCCATCCCCGACAAGAACACCCAGGACTTCACCGGCGTCTACCAGTACGTCCGGGGCAACACCTGGAGCACCTGGAGCGACCAGCCGAACGTCGAGAACTAAGCCCGGATGCGCAGCCCGTCGGGGTCGTAGACGGGGTCCCGGACCACCTCAGCCCCGATCCAGTCGCCGAAGACCTCGACCTCGACCCGGCGGCCGAGATCCGCCCGGTCCGAGGGGAGGTAGGCGAAGGCGATCGAGCGGCGGACCCGGTGACCTTGGTTCCCACTGGTCACGCGGCCGACGATCTCGCCGTCGACCCGCACCGGCTCCGAGCCGAGGGCCACGGCGAGACGGTCGTCCAGCACCAGGCACCGCAGTCGTCGGGCCGGGCCGGTCGCCTTCACCTCGGCCAGGGCATCCCGGCCGACGAAGCCGCCGGGCTTGTCGAGGGGGACCGCGAAGCCCAGGCCGGCCTCGTAGGGGTTCTCCTCGGGCGTGATGTCGATGCCCCAGACCCGGTAGCCCTTCTCGACCCGGAGGGCGTCGATGGCCCGGTAGCCGCCGGCCACCAGGCCGTGTCCCTCCCCTGCCGACCAGAGCCGGTCCCAGAGGGCGGCCCCGTAGTCCGTCGGGCAGTAGAGCTCCCAGCCCAGCTCGCCCACGAAGGTCACCCGCACCGCCAGCACCGGCACCGGGCCGAGCGACAGAGGCTGGGCCGTGAGATACGGGAAGGCCTCGTTGGCCAAGGGCGTCCGGGTCAGGGGCTGGAGCAGGTCCCGGGCCGCCGGCCCCCAGAGGCCGAAGCACGACCAGGCGGCGGTGACGTCCCGGGCCGCGGCACCGGCGCCTTCCGGCAGTCGGTCGGCCCGCTTGCGGATCCAGGCCAGGTCGTGGTTCCCGAAGGCCGTACCCGTGACGAGCAGGTAGCGGTCCTCGGCCAGCCGGGTCGCGGTCAGGTCGCACTCGATGCCGCCGCGGTCGTTGAGCAGTTGGGTGTAGGT
>DATDAH010000253.1:0-4803 GCA_036525535.1 Acidimicrobiales bacterium | reverse complement strand
TGAAGCCGGGAGCGTTGCGCTCGGCGCCCTCGACCATGTCACTGGCGAACGGTCCGGGCGACAGGACGTTCACCCGCACGCCCCAGCCGACCCACTCCTGGGCCATCGTGCGGCTGATGTTCAGGAGGGCGGCCTTCGAGGCGCCGTAGGCCGAGACCGCGGAGCCGCCGTGGTAGCCGGCCATGCTCCCGATGTTGATGATGCTGCCGCCGCCGTGGTCTCGCATGACGGGGGCGACGCACTGGCTCATTCGCACCGGGCCCTCGAGGTTGACGGCGAAGATCTTGCGCCACAGGTCGAGCGTCATGTCGCTGACCCCGGCGCGGGAGGGGCTGATCCCGGCGTTGTTGACCAGGACGTCGATGTGCCCGAACCGCTCCACCACGGCGTCGACGAAGGCGGGGATGGCGTCCCAGTCGCCGACGTGACAGGCCAAGCCGAACGTCTGGACACCGGTCGTCGACGCGATCTCCGCCGCCACCTGATCGCACAGGTCCTGCTTGCGGCTGCTGACCACGACCGAGGCGCCGGCCTCGGCCAAGCCCAGCGCAACAGCCCTGCCGATGCCCTTGGTCGAGCCGGTCACCACGGCGACCCGGCCGGTCAGGTCGAAGCTCACCGCCGTTCATCCAGGGGGATCGAGTCCTGGGTGTCGAGGGTCAGCTCGAAGTGGCTCAGCTTCAGCCCGTCGTCGGTGCGCACCGCGGTGCCGCTCAGGACCCCGCCCGGGATCGGCGCCGGGCTCCCGCCGACCACCTGGGTGACCAGGAGGTAGGACCGGAAGTCCGCGGCGGGGCCGTCGGTCCGGTCGACGGCGACGTTCAGCGTCATGTGCCGCAACGGGTGAGGGCTGGCCGCTCGGTGCTTCACCTGCCAGAAGATGATCTCGTCGGCCCCTTCGAAGTCGGCCCGGACGAACTCCTCCCAGTCCGTCGTCCCGGTGTCGGTCCGGGTCCGAAAGGTGGCGTCGGCGGTGAGGTAGGGCCGGAGCTCCTCGATCTGTCCTTCGTCGTAGCGGTGCCACCAGTGGGCGAGCAGCTCGGTGATCTCGGCCGCGGTCGGTGCGTCGCTGCTCACAGCGGGTCGCCCATCCGTTCGTAGGCCTCGGCGATCGAGCCGCCCAGGAAGCCGTCGCGGACGTCGTCGTCGACGTGGGCGAGCAGGTCCCGGTAGTACGGCAGTGGCTCGCCGTTGCCCTCGAAGTGCGGGAAGTCCGATGAGAACACCGCCACCCCAGGCAACTCCTCGAGGAGCGCGCGGGGATCCTGGTGCGGCGCCGGGAGCGGCGAGATGCGCACATTGCGGCGGATGTACTCCGACGGGGAGAGGGGCAGCCGGTACTCACCCAGGACCAGCGGGCTCGCGCCCCCGGCCGCCATGCCGTCCAACTTCTCCGCGAGTTCAGGCAGCCAGTCGATGCCGAGCTCGGAGATGAGGATCGTGAGGTCGGGATGGCGCTCGAACACGCCGCCGATCACGATCGCGGTGAGGAAGATCTCCGCGCTCTGCGACGGCTGGAGCACCGAGAGGAGACGGATGAGCCCCGGGTCCTCGACCTTTGCCCAGCCAGGGTGGAGCATCGCCGGGCTCATCCCTATGTGGAGCAGGGGCACCAGGCCCAGGTCCGTGGCGGCGGCCCAGACGGGGTCGAAGTCCGGCGAGCTCGGCGGGATCCCACCGGCGGGCTCCGAGGAGACGAGGAAGGCTCGACTCCCCCGCTCACGGACGCGACGCAGCTCGGTGACGGCCCAGTCGATGTCGTCGAAGCGGAGACAGGCGACGGGCAGGAGTCGATCGCCGTGCTCGCCGACGGCGTCGGTCATCCAGGTGTTCACCGCCTGCAGAGCGTCGCGGCTCAGGCCCGGGTCCTCGACGGCCCGGGCGAGCGTGTAGCCGCCACCAGAGATGAGGTTCTGCTTGGCGATCCCCTGGGCATCCAGCCAGGCCACGCGGGCCGCGGGGTCGACAAGAGGTGCGTACTGGTCGGCGCCGGGGAACGTCAGGCCCTGGGCGTCATCGGTGAACAGGAACTCGATGGCGGGGTTGACCAGCCGGTCGATGGGCATCCGCTCCTCACGAGCCACTCCACGGAGCAGGTCGTCGCTGACGAACCAGGCGAACATCTCGGCCGTCCCCAGCGCGAACCGGGGGTCGGTGTCCGGCAGGAGCTCGGGCAGACGGGCCGCGAGCTCCGGGAAGTCCTCGAGCCAGCCGGGCGCCGGCTCCACGTGGGCGTCGACGTCGATGATCCGTGGCGTAGTCCCCATGGAGGTGATCATAACATCGTTATGTTGATGGCACAGGAGCCGGCACTTCCCCTGGCGAGTCGCGGTGACGACGCGGCCTCCCGGTCGTGTCGTCCGCGTCCTGTCAGGCGGGCTCGATGTCGCCGGGGATCCAGGTCTTGTCGAACCAGGGCTCCAGGGGGCCGCCCGACTGTAGTAAGCGTCCTGACCAGAGACCCCGAAACTCAGGGATTGCGGCTACTCGATGCGGATGCCGGAGATGGCCCGGGCGATGACCAGGAGCTGGATCTGCTCGGTGCCCTCGAAGATGTCGTAGATCTTCGAGTCCCGGTGCCAGCGCTCGACGGGGTGCTCGTCGACGTAGCCGGCGCCACCCATGATCTGGATGGCCCGCTCGGTGACCCACACGGCGGTGCGACCGGCCTTGAGCTTGGACATCGAGCCCTCGGCCGCCTCGAAGGTCTTGCCGGTGCGACCCATCCAGGCCGCCCGCCAGACCAGCAGCCGGGCGGCGTCGATCTCGGTCTTCATGTCGGCCAGCAGGAAGGCGATCGACTGGTTCTCGATGATGGCCTTGCCGAACTGCTTGCGCTCGAGGGCGTACTGCAGGGAGTACTCGTAGGCCGCCCGGGCGATTCCGACGGCTTGGGCGCCGACCGAGGGGCGGGTGGCCTCGAAGGTGGCCATGGCCGCCTGGCCGCCGCTCTTCTTGCCCTCCTTGGCCTTGGCCATCCGGTCGTCCAGGCGCTCCTTGCCGCCGAGGAGCAGCGAGCCCGGCACCCGGACGTCGTCGAAGACGACCTCGGCGGTGTGGCTGGCCCGGATCCCCATCTTGGAGAACTTGGTGCCCTGGGTCAGGCCGGGCGTGCCCGGCGGGACGATGAAGCTGGCCTGGCCCCGGGAGCCGAGGGTCGGGTCGACGGTGGCGACGACGACGTGGACGTCGGCGATGCCGCCGTTGGTGATCCAGGTCTTGGTCCCGTTGATGACCCACTCGTCCTTGGCCTCGTCGTAGACCGCCTTGGTCCGCAGGGAGGAGACGTCGGAGCCGGCGTCGGGCTCGGAGACGCAGAAGGCGCCGAGAGAGACCTTGTCCGGGGTGCCGAAGCACTGCGGGACCCATTCGCCGATCTGCTCGGGCGTGCCGTTGGCCATGATCCCGGCGACGCCGAGGACACTGCCCACGATCGAGAGGCCGATGCCGGCGTCACCCCAGAAGAGCTCCTCCATGACCACCGGGATGGTCAGCCCGGTCTCGTCGGCGAAGGCGTTGGCGAAGAAGTCGAAGCTGTAGAGCCCGATCTTGGCCGCCTCCTCGATGACCGGCCAGGGGGTCTCCTCCTTCTTGTCGTACTCGCCGGCGACCGGCCGAACGACGTTCTCGGCGAAGTCGTGGACCCACTTCTGGAGCTGGATCTGGTCTTCGTTCAGGTCGAGGGAGAAGTCGGTCATGCCACACCTCGGGACGCTCTGGGGGAAGAAAGGATGACCCTAAGTTACCAGCCGGTAACAAGGAGGACCACCATCACAGCCAGGTCGTCACCAGCACCATGACCATGCTGAGCGTGGCCAGCAGGGCCGCCATCAGCCAGATCACCCGTTGACCTGCGGCCGTGCCGACGGGGTCGTTCAGGAGGGCTCGGGCCTCCGCCAGTTGGCTGTGCAGAGAGGACGACTCCACCTTCAGGGCGACCGCCGCCTTACGGGCGTGCTCCAGCTGCGCCACCACCCGCTCCGGGTCGCCGGTGCCGGCCGCGGCCTCGAGCTGGACCTGGAGGCGCTCGTAGCGCTCCTTCAGCCCGGCCACGGCGGCGTACTGGGTCTGGAGCTCGGCCAGCTGGCGGGCCACGGCCCGGGTCCGACCGGACTGGCTGTCCGCCGCCTCCCGGGCGGCGTCCAGCTGCCGGGTGAGCTCGGCTCGATCGTCCTCCAACTGCCCGAGGCGCATCATCAGGGCGGTGTGGTCGTCGATGTCCTCGGCCTCGGCCACGAGGTGGATGGCGTCCCAGCGGAGGCGGTCCAGCAGGTCGTCGACCTGCACCGCCAGCGGCGAGCCCACGCCCTCCAGCAGGTCCCGGGCCAGGTCGTGGACCCCCTCGGCGTAGGGCAGGTCCATCGGCTGGGTGTCGCTCATGTGGGCCCAGTGGTTCCGGGCCTGCAGGAGCTCCCGGACGACCTCCCGCAGCTCGGGGGCGAGGTCCTTGGCGAAGACCGGGCCCCAGAAGCGGGTGATGACCTCGAGCTGGAACTGCGGGTCGGTCAGGGAGACGGCGATGTCGGGGCGCTTGCCGAGCTTGGTGGAGGCCACCAGGATCCAGTCGTCACCCTCGAGGTAGGCCGCCATGCGCTTGTCGACGTACGGCGCGAGGCCCTCGGCGATGGCCTCGAAGGCCATGCCCACCTGCGCGCGGTAGCCACCCAACATGGGCTTCCTGTCGGCCGCCTCCGGAACGCATCAAGCGAGGTGGACCCTGGTGCCTTCCGGTGTGTCCTCGACCTCCCAGCCGAGAGACTTGAGCTCGTCTCGCAGGGCGTCGGCCCGGGCGAAGTCCTTGGC
>DATDAH010000252.1:0-27873 GCA_036525535.1 Acidimicrobiales bacterium | reverse complement strand
TCCGCACCCTGGCGGCGGACCTGGGGGCCGCCCTCGGCGGCGGCGCTCACCTGACCGACCTGCGCCGCACCCAGATCGGCTCGTTCGGTGAGGCCGAGTCCCGCCCCGTCGACGACGTGACCCTGCTCCCACCCAGGGAGGGACTGCGGGACTACGCGCAGACCACCGTCGACCACGACATGGCCTTCCTGGTGGGCAACGGCCGGGTCCTCGACCCCGACCAGCTCGGCGGTGTCACCGGCCCCGGCCCCTGGGCCGTCAGCGACCAGTCCGGCCGGCTGTTGGCCGTCTACGAACGCGTCTCCCAGCACCGCGTCAAGCCCAGCCTCGTCCTCGGCCACTGACCCGTCTCGTTCCGGCGCCTGATTTCGGGGTCAGGGCCCCAGAATCGGGCGCCAGGAGGAGGGGGGTACCCTCGTCGGCGTGGAGGTGGTGCGGTACCCGGGGCCCTGCCCGGCGCTCCCGGGTGGCTCGGTGGTCACCATCGGGGCCTACGACGGTGTCCATCTCGGGCACCGGTCCATCATCGACCGGGTGCGGAAGCTGGCCGCTGACCGGGGGATCCCGTCCGCGCTGATCACCTTCGACCAGCACCCCGCCCGCCTGGTCCGCCCCGAGAGCGCCCCCCTGCTGCTGACCGACCCCGAGCAGAAGCTGGAACTGCTGGAGGCCACCGGTCTCGACCTGCTCCTCGTCGTCCGCTTCGACGAGGAGCGTTCCCAGGAGTCGCCGGAGGACTTCGTCCGCGAGATCCTGGTCGACTGCCTCGGGACCAAGGTGGTCGTGGTCGGGGAGGACTTCCACTTCGGTCACCGACGTCGGGGAAACGTCGAGCTCCTGCGCACCATGGGCGGTGAAGCCGGCTTTGCCGTCGAAGGGGTCGACCTGCTCGGTCCTGACGGCCAGGTCGCCGACGACGCCCACCAGGTCTCGTCGACCGCCATCCGCACCGCCCTGGCCCTGGGCGACGTCGAGCGGGCGGCGGAGCTGCTCGGCCGTCATCACGAGGTCCGGGGCGTGGTCGTCCGCGGCGACGGTCGGGGCGGGCCCGAGCTCGGGTGCCCGACCGCGAACGTGGCGGTGCCCGACGACGTGCTCCTGCCCGCCGACGGCATCTACGCCGGCTGGTACACCCGCCCCGATGGCTCCCGGCACGCGTCGGCGATCTCGCTGGGCCGGCGCCCGACGTTCTACGAGACCGCCCATGCCTCGCTGCTGGAGGCCCATCTGCTGGACTTCTCGGGTGACCTCTATGACGAGCGGGCCCGGGTCGCCTTCGTGGCCCGACTGCGAGGCGAGGTGAAGTTCGACGGGGTCGAAGCCCTCATCGAGCAGATCGGTCGGGACTGCGAGCAGGCCCGTCAGATCCTGTTGGGCTGAGGACGACGATCATCGCCGACAAACGGTTGGTCGCCGTTCCCGACCACCTGACCGATCCGTTGGTGGGCCCGGAAGGGCCCGGGGCGCTTGCCGCGGTCGAAGGTCGTCGGCCCAACCCCCGGTTGGCCCAGTCCACGGTGACCCTGCCCGACGGCCACCAGGTCGGCGTGTCGGTGACCGGCCAGGGCATCCCCCTGGTGGTGGTCCACGGCTTCTCGGCCGAAGGGATCCTCTACGCCCAGACCCTGTCCCGCCTGGTGGGCATGGGCTACCGGGTCATCGCCGTCGACACCGCCGGCCACGGCGGGACCTTCGGCCTGCCTGCCGGCGGTGGTGACCTCGCCGAATACTCGGCGCTGATCGGCCGGGTCATGGACCACTTGGGCATCCGCCGGGCTGTGCTGGCGGGGCACTCGATGGGTGGTCGCCTGGTCGTGGAACTGGCCGCCACGGAGCCGGACCGGGCCATTGCCCTGGTGCTGCTCGACGCCATCGTGGGTGAGAGCTGGGACCGCATCCAACAGTGGTCCCGCTGGGTCCCGGGCGTCCTGGGCGTCATCGGCGCCACGCTCATGGTGGACGCCGCCACCACCCTTCCGGTGTTCCGGGACCCGAAGCAGGCGGTCAAGCTCGTTCGCCTCGGCCTGCCCACCGCCGTCGCCCACGCCCGTCGCCCCTGGCGGCTCATGGCCCCCGCCATCTCGATCCTGCGGTCCTCACCGAGCTGCGCGCTGCTCGAGGAGGTCGCCCGCCAGGGCATCTCCACCTTCGTGCTCCACGGTGACCGGGACTACGCCGTGCCCCTGTCCACGGCCAAGTCGGCCGCCCACCTGGCCAACGGCCAGCTGGTGGTCATCCGCGGGGCGTCGCACGCCTGGGTGCTGAAGGATCCCGAGACCCTGCCCGCCATCGTCTACGAGCTACTCGGGGAGGGTCTCGGGGCCGCCCAGCGTCGGGCCCTGCTCCACGCCGGCCTCCTGCCCGGCGAGGTCTCCCTGACCGACGTCGAAGAGGCGTTCTACGAGCGCGGCGCCCTCGTCCAGCGCCTCGCCCCCGCCGAGCTCACCACCCAGGGCGGCGAGCCCGCACCCCCCACCCGCCGGCCCCGCTTCAGCTGGACGGTCACAACGCCATGACACCTGCGTGGCTTCACTTCGTTCAGCAACGCCGGCTCCGCCGAAGCTGCGAGGCTTCTGCGCTGCTCCACTCCGTTGCGCAGCCTCACCACCCCGCTGGTCCCGCCCCAGTGGTTGGGCGCCGTTCGCTGGTAGCCTCTCTCCAAGAAACCGGCGCATCCCCATCCTCCGCGCCCCAGACGAAGAGAAGACGAAGAGACGCAGATGTCGCGACCGCCCACCAACCTCCCCCCGAAGTCGGCCACGATGGCCGAGCACGGGAAGCACGACACCGACACGGGTTCTCCCGAAGTCCAGGTGGCGCTGCTCACCGATCGGATCAATCACCTGACCGAGCACCTGCGGGTGCACAAGAAGGATCACCACAGCCGCCGCGGCCTGCTCATGCTGGTTGGCCGCCGACGCCGGCTGCTCGACTACCTCGCCAAGAACGACGTCGAGCGCTACCGCGCCCTCATCGCCAAGCTCGGCCTCCGGCGCTAACGATCTCCCTCCGGCTGGCCACCTCGGTGGCTGGCCCCCACTGAAAGTCCAAGACAGCGCAGCGGTTCAGCTGCCAGTCGCCGACTCCCCGGCCCAGAGGTGATGCCGGACCGGGTGGCCGACAACTGGGAACTGGACGGCTGCTCCACACAGCGGGACCCGAAGGCGGGTCCCAGAAGAGAGCATCCAATGGCGGAGAATCACTCCGTATCCCGTCCCGTCACCGGGACTGACAAGACCCTGTCCTTCGAATCCGGCAAGCTGGCCGGCCTCGCCGACGGCGCCGTGACCGTCCGCATGGGCGACACGATGGTGCTGGTCACGGCCACCGCCTCGCGTTCGGTGCGGGAGGGGGCGGACTTCTTCCCCCTCACCGTCGACATCGAGGAGCGCTTCTACGCCGCGGGCAAGATCCCCGGCTCGTTCTTCCGTCGGGAGGGCAAGTCCAGCGACCAGGCCATCCTGACCTGCCGCCTGATCGACCGCCCGCTGCGCCCCTCGTTCCCCGAGGGCTTCCGCAACGAGGTCCACGTGGTCGGCACCATCCTGGGCGCCGACCAGGAGAACCCCCACGACATCCTGGCCATCAACGCCGCCTCCGCGGCGCTGTGCATCTCGCCCATCCCCTTCGACGGGCCGCTGGGTGCGGTGCGCCTGGCCTTCACCCCCGAGGGCACCTGGGTCGCCTACCCGACCTGGGAAGAGGGCAAGGACTCCACCTTCGAGATGGTCGTGGCCGGTCGTCTGCTGGACGACGGCGACGTCGCCGTCATGATGGTCGAGGCCGGCGGCGGTGAGCACGCCTGGCAGCTCTACGAGGCGGGCGCCCCCAAGGTCACCGAGGAGATCGTGGCCGCCGGCCTCGAGGCCTCCAAGACCCACATCAAGGACGCCATCGAGCTCCAGCAGGAGCTCATCGACGCCCTCGGCGGCAAGCCCGAGGTCTTCGAGTTCACCGTCGCCAGCGACTACAGCGACGAGGTCTTCGCCGCCGTCGAGGCCGCCGCCACCGATCGGGTGGCCAGCACCTATCAGATCGCGGACAAGGCCGAGCGCACCGGCGTCGAGGACGAGATGAAGGCCGCGGTCGTCGCCGAGCTGCTCCCGCAGTTCGAGGACGTGTCCGGCGCCGACAAGCAGATCAAGGCCGCCATCCGGTCGCTGACCAAGAAGGTGGTGCGCAAGCGCATCGTCGAGGACGGCATCCGCATCGACGGTCGCGGCACCCGGGACGTGCGGCCCCTGTCCTCCGAGGTCCACCTGGTCCCCACGGCGCACGGCTCCGGTCTCTTCCAGCGGGGCGAGACCCAGGTCCTCAACGTGACCACGCTGGGCATGCCCCGCATGGAGCAGATGCTGGACAGCCTCGGTGGCGACACCTCCAAGCGCTACATGCACCACTACAACTTCCCGCCCTTCTCCACCGGCGAGACCGGCTTCATGCGAGGCCCGAAGCGCCGCGAGATCGGCCACGGCCTCCTGGCCGAGCGGGCCCTGCTGCCCGTCATCCCGCCGTCGGAGGAGTTCAGCTACACGCTGCGCACCGTGTCCGATGTGCTGAGCTCCAACGGCTCCACCTCGATGGGCTCGGTCTGCGCCTCGACCCTGTCGCTGATGGACGCCGGGGTGCCGATCAAGGCCCCCGTGGCCGGCATCGCCATGGGCCTCGTCTACGCCGAGGGCAAGTACACGGCTCTGACCGACATCCTCGGGGCCGAGGACGCCTTCGGCGACATGGACTTCAAGGTGGCCGGGACGAGCGAGTTCGTGACCGCCCTGCAGCTGGACACCAAGATCGACGGCATTCCGGCCGACGTCCTGGCCTCCGCCCTGCAGCAGGCCTATGAGGCCCGCACCCAGATCCTCGAGGTCATGCTGGCCGCCATTCCCGAGCCTCGGGACGACGTGGCCGACACGGCACCGAAGATCATCAGCTTCCAGATCCCCATCGACAAGATCGGTGAGGTCATCGGGCCCAAGGGCAAGGTCATCAACGCCATCCAGGCCGAGACCGGCGCCGACGTCAACGTCGACGACGACGGCACGGTGGGCACGGTGTCCATCGGCTCCACCGACAAGCAGGCCGTCGAAGAGGCCCGCCGTCAGATCGAGCTGATCATGGATCCGCCCGAGGCCGAAGTGGGCAAGACCTACGACGGCAAGGTCGTCAACATCACCAAGTTCGGCGCCTTCGTCAACATCCTTCCGGGTCGTGACGGCCTCGTCCACATCTCCAAGCTCGGTGGCAACCGCCGCATCGACCGGGTCGAGGACGTCGTCTCGCTGGGTGATCCCATCCAGGTGCGGGTCGACGACATCGATCCCGACGGCAAGGTGTCCCTCACCCCCCTGGGTGAGCACGGTGGCGGCGACGACGAGGCGCCGGCCCCGCGTGAGTCCCGTGACCGCGGCGAGGCGCGGGACCGGGGCGACCGCGACCGCGGCGGCGACCGTGACCGTGACCGGGGCGAGCCCCGGGACCGGGATCGCGACCGGGACCGCGACCGTCGTCCCAGTCGGGACGACGACGCTTCCGGCAGCGACAACGGCGACGACCGTCCGGTGAAGGTCTCCTTCGAGGACGAGTTCGAGCAGGAGCTGCAGTCCGAGTTCGGCGACCTGGGCCCGGCGGCTCCCGCCGGCGCCGGTGGCGGCGGCCGTGACCGCGGCGGACGCGGTGGCGGCCGTGACCGTGGTGGTCGGGGTCGGGACTCACGTCGCTGATCCAGTCGAGCACCCTCGCTGACGGCCTCCGGGTCGTCACCGAGGACCTGCCCCACGCGCCGTCGGTTGCCGTCGGCGTGTGGGCGCAGGTAGGTGCCCGCGACGAACCTGACGCCCTCGCCGGGGCGTCGCACTTCCTGGAACATCTTCTCTTCAAGGGCACGGCCGACCGGTCGGCTCTGGAGATCGCCGAGACCATCGATCGGGTCGGCGGTGACATGAACGCCTTCACCGGGCGGGAGGCCACGGCCTTCTACGCCCGGGTCCCCGCCGGCGAGTTGGCGATGGCCGTCGACCTCCTGGCCGATGTCGTCGTGGACCCCGCGTTCCACGGCGACGACGTCGAGGTGGAGCGGGACGTCATCCTCGACGAGCTGGCGGCCAGCCTGGACACGCCCGATGACCGCATCCATGTGGCCCTGACCGAGGCGGTGTTCCCGAATCATCCCCTGGGTCGGGAGGTCATCGGCAGCGTCGAGACCGTCACCGGCCTCGATCGGGACACGATCGCCGACTTCCACCGTCGCTATTACCGCACCGAGGACCTCCTTGTGGCCGTAGCCGGCCCGGTCGACCACGACGACATCGTGCGCCGGGTCACCGACCGGTTCCCGGGTGGGCACAGCGACGGCCTGGTGGCCCGCACGCCGCCGGGCGAGGCCGTCATCCCCGTGACCACGGTCGACCGGCCCGGCGAGCAGACCCACATCGCGCTGGGCTGGCGCTCCCTGCCCTCGGGGCATCCCGACCGGTACGCCCTGGCCGTGGCCAATCAGGTCCTCGGCGGGGGCCTGTCCAGCCGCCTGTTCCAAGAGATCCGCGAGAAGCGGGGCCTGGCGTACTCGGTCTGGTCGTCGCCCTCGCCTTCCTCGGACGCCGGACAGTTCACGGCCTACGCCGGGACCGCTCCGGAGCAGGCCACGGTCGTGATCGACCTGCTGGTGGGTGAAGTCGACCGCCTGGTCGCCGACGGCATCACCCAGGACGAGCGGGACATCGCCGTCGGCTACCTGACCGGCTCGCTGGTGCTCGGGCTGGAGGACACGGGCAGTCGCCTCGGTCGCACCGGCAGCCTGATGAGTGCGCTGGGCCGGGTCATCGCCATCGACGAGGATGTCGCCGCGCTGCGGGCCGTGACGGTCGAGGACGTGGCCGCCGTGGTGGAGCGCGTGCTCGGTGGCCCTCGGGCGGTGGCCGTGGTGGGTCCCCGGGACGACGGTCTGAACCGGATGTTGGCCGGGCTGGGAGACACCGTCGGGATGTAGGGTCCGACGCCATGACCCTGCGTGTCGCCGTCTTCGGTGCCGGCGGACGGATGGGGGCCACGGTCTGCGCCGCCGTCGCTGCCGACCCCGACCTGAACCTGGTCGCCGCCATCGATCCCCACCACGCCGGGTTCGACCTGCGCGAGGTCACCCGGGACCAGAGCCTCGACGCCATCCAGGTCGGTCCGAGCGCCGAGAGCCTCGATCCCGAGGACGTGGACGTCGCCATCGACTTCACCGTGCGCCAGGCCGCCAAGAAGAACCTGGACTGGCTGGCCGCCAACGGTGTGCACGCCGTGGTCGGCACCACGGGCTTCTCGCGAAAGGACTACGACCGGCTGCGCAAGGAGTTCACCAAGAGCAACTGCATCGTGGCCCCCAACTTCGCCATCGGCGCCGTGCTGATGATGCGCTTCGCCGAGATGGCGGCGCCCTACTTCGAGTCGGCCGAGGTCATCGAGCTGCACCACGGCGCGAAGGTCGACGCCCCTTCAGGCACGGCCATCCTCACTGCGGAGCGCATGGCCAAGGCGTCCGACGACTGGATCGACGACCCCACCACCGACGAGGTGGTCGACGGCGCCCGCGGTGGTCGGGCCGGACCGATTCCCATCCACTCGGTCCGCCTGCAGGGGCTCATCGCCCATCAAGAGGTCATGCTCGGGACCATGGGCCAGTCCCTCACGATCCGCCACGACTCCTACGACCGGTCGTCCTTCATGCCCGGCGTGCTCCTGGCTGTCAAGAAGGTGGCCGACACCGACGGACTCACCGTCGGCCTCGACAACCTCCTCGGCCTCTAGTCCCGGCGGGCCAGGTGCTGGTTGAGTCTCGCCGCTTGGCGTGTCTGGTGGTCCCGTTCGGCGAGGTTGGGTGCGTTGCGGGCGGCATCGGCGTACAGGCGGGCCGCGAGCTCGAGATCGCCGTTCTTCTCGTGGAGATGGGCGGCGACCGCTTCGCGCCGCGGGACGGGTTCGTCGACCTCGGCCAGTGCGGCCAGTCCTGCGGGCGCGCCGTCGGCCTCGCCGACGGCGACCGCACGGTTGAGCCGGACGATCGGCGTGTCGGCGAACCGGAGGAGCTCGTCGTACCACTCCACGATCTGGACCCAGTCGGTCTCCTCGACACGCGGCGCGTCGGCATGGAGCGCGGCGATCGCGGCTTGCGCCTGATATTCCCCGAGCTGATTGCGGGCGAGCGCGGCGTGGGCGATGTCGATCCCCTCGGCGATGAGCCCGGTGTCCCATTGGCTGCGGTCCTGGTCGGCGAGCGGCACGATGCTTCCGTCCGGTCGGGTGCGGCTGCGGCGGCGGGCGTGGTGGAGGAGCATCAGGGCGAGTAATCCGTGCACCTCCGGGTCGTCGACCAGGGCCGCCAGCTGGCGGGTCAGTCGGATCGCCTCGGCCGCGAGGTCGACGTCGCCGGAGTAGCCCTCGTTGAAGACGAGGTACAGCACTCGCATCACCGTGCCAACGTCGCCCGGACGATCAACACCGGCCTGGCTGACCGTGCGCTTGGCGCGGCTGATGCGCTGGGCCATGGTGGGCTCGGGCACGAGGTAGGCCTGAGCGATCTGGCGGGTGGTGAGGCCCCCTACGGCTCGCAGGGTCAACGCCACCGCCGACGACGACGTCAGATCGGGGTGCGCGCACAGGAAGTAGAGGGGCAACGTGTCGTCGGCGCTCGGGATCGCGCCGGCCGGCGGTTCGGTGTCGAAGCGGGCCTCTCGGTCGTGACGCGCCCTCTCTGACCGCGTCATGTCGAGGAAGGCTCGCCACGCGACCGTGATGAGCCACCCCGTGCGGTCGGCGGGCCCCTCGTCGTCCCACGCCGCGAGCGCCCGGATGAGCGCCTCCTGCACGGCGTCCTCGGCCGTCGCGAAGTCAGCTCCGCGACGGACGAGGACGCTCAGGACCCGGGGAACGAGCTCGCGCAGCTCGACGTCGTCCGCGGTCACTGCGTGACGGTGGGTGGCGCGGTCAGCAAGGGTCGGACCTCCAGCCATTCGTGGATCGGCTGGCCGCCGGCCCCCGGCGCGGCCGACAGCTCACCCGCGAGCTCGATCGCTCGCTCGTAGGTGTCGACGTCGATCACCATCCAGCCCGCGATCAGGTCCTTCGTCTCGGCGAACGGGCCGTCGGTCACCGGCGGCCGACCCTCGCCGTCGTAGCGGACCCACACGCCGTCCGGCGACAGTGCCTGGCCGTCGATGAACTCGCCGCTGTCCTCGAGCCGAGCGGCGAAGTCGTTCATGAACCCGATGTGGGCCTCGACCTCGTCGGGTGTCCACTGGTCCATCGGCGCGTCGTTGACGGCCGCCGGCGCGCCTCGGTAGTGCTTGAGCAACAGGTACTTGGCCATGGTGTTCTCCTTGTGTGACGTCGGCCCTGCCGGCCGGCTGTACCCCTGGGACGGAGCAGCCCCCGAGTTCTCGACATCGTCGCCGGGAAGTTCGGCTCGCGGCCCTAGCCCGTTGGCGTTGGTTCCTCGACGGGGACCGGGCCGTCACGGTGTTGCAGTTCGAGGCAGAGCTGTCGGGTCAGGTAGGCGGCGACGACCGGGACCACGAAGAGCAGGACCCGCAGGGTCCAGATCAGCCGGTTGAGCGAGATGTCGAACAGCGTCGAGAGCGCGTCGCTGGCTCCGCCCAGGCCGAGCACGGTGTAGAAGGCCAACGTGGCCACACCCAGGGCCGTGCGCAGCGGGCGGTCCCGGGGACGGTCGAGGACGTGGTGCTCGGCGTGGTCGCCGCTGAACCTCGCCTCCAGGAACGGCCAGGCCAGCAGCATGCCGAAGGTGACGCCGGGGATCAGGACGCCCGGGAAGAACGGGTTGGGGAGCTCGAATCCGAAGGCGCGGATCTCCCACGGCGGCATCAGGCGCATGGCCCCCTCGAGCCATCCCATGTACCAGTCGGGCTGGGACAGGGTGCTGACGTTGGCCGGTCGGAACGGGCCGTAGACCCAGATCGGGTTGATCTGGGCGATCCCGGCCAGGAGGGCGACCACGGCGGCGACCACGAAGAACAGGCCGCCCGCCTTGGCCGCGTAGGTCGGCCAGAGGCGCTCGCCGACGACGTTGTCCTCGGTGGCCCCGTCGCCCGCGAAGTGGGTGTGCTTGTGGGCCACGACCAGCGCCAGGTGACCGGAGAGGAGGATCCCGATGACGATGGGCACCAGGTAGACGTGGATCACGAACAGGCGGCTGATGATCTGGTCCCCCGGGAAGTCGCCGCCGAAGAAGAGCGACGCCATCCAGGTGCCGGCCACCGGAATCGACAGGACGACGGAGTAGGCGATGCGCAGGCCGGTTCCCGACAGCTGGTCGTCGAGCATCGAGTAGCCGGCGAAGCCGTTGACGATGGCCAGGATGAGCAGGACGACGCCGATGATCCAGTTCAGCTCCCGAGGGCGGCGGAAGGCGCCGGTGAAGAACACCCGGGCCAGGTGGGCCGTCATGGCGGCGACGAAGAGGAGCGCCGCCCAATGGTGCATCTGGCGCATGACCAGCCCGGCCCGGACGTCGAAGCTCAGGTCGAGGGCCGAGGCATAGGCCTTGCTCATGGCCACGCCCCGGAGGGGGGCGTAGCTGCCGTCGTAGATCGTCTCGGCCGTGCTCGGTTGGAAGAAGAAAGCCAACCAGGTCCCCGTGGCCACCAGGATGATGAAGGAGTAGAGCGTCACCTCGCCGAGCAGGAACGACCACTGGTTCGGGAAGATCTTGTCGACGTAGCGCCGGGTGGTGCCGGCGACGCCGGTTCGGGAGTCGGCCCAGTCGAGGAGCCGGCGCAGGATCAACGGTCGCGGTCCCAGAAGCCGGGCCCGACGGGGCCGGAGAAGTCGCCGGTCGCGATCAGGTAGCCCTCGTCGTCAGTGCCCAGCGGGAGCTGGGGGAGCGAGCGGGTGGCGGGGCCGAACACGGGCCGGGCGGCCTCGTTGACGTCGAAGGTCGACTGGTGGCACGGGCAGAGCAGCAGGCCCGTCTGCTCTTCGTACAGCCCGACCGGGCAGCCGGCGTGGGTGCAGATCTTGGAGAAGGCCACCAGCCCGCCGACCGTCCAGTCCTCCCGCCCGGGCCGGGGTTGGAGCTCGCCCTCGGGGAGGTTGAGCAGCAGCGTCTGGCTGTCTTCTTGGCCCTCGTAGCCCTCGGGGAACACGGTGATGACACCGTTCACGGCCAGCTCGTCGACGCGGACGGGGGCCCCCTCTTCGGATACGAGGCGCAGGTCGCCCTGGGAGTAGGGCGTGGTGTGCAGGCCGCGGCCCGGCCGGGGACCGAGCGAGCGGATCGGGAACAGGGCGGCCACCCCCAGGGCGCCGCCGGCGATGACGAGCATGCGCACGAGCAGGTGCCGCCGCCCGACCTGGGCCTTCTCGGCGCCGAGGTCGTCGAGGAGGGCCTGGATCTCCTCGGGCTCGGACGCCACGCTGCCCCGGTCCTCGACGGCCACGTCGTCGGGCATGAAGCGGCGGGACCACGACACGAGGCCGAACCCGATCCCACCGAGGGTGATGGCCAGGAGGATGCCTTCGGCTTGGGGTTGGCCGCCGAGGGAGTAGACCACGGCGAGGCCGACGGCGGCGGCCGCACTGGCGCAGAAGGCGATGACCGGGGCGGTGGCCGAGGGGACGCCCTCGGTCGCCTCGTCGTCGGTCGCCTCGGTGGAGGGGTCGGTCACGAGGCCCTCCGGGCGGTGATCCATCGGGTGGCGAGGACGATGCTGCCGAGAGCGAAGAGGACGGCGACGAACCCTTCCGTCACCGGACCGACGCTGCCGAGGCTCAATCCGCCCCGGCGCGACGGCTCCGCCAGCTCCTGGATGTACCGGGCGATGTCGTCCAGGTCTTGGGGCGAGAACGAGTCGGGCCCGAACACGGGCATCTGCCCGGGACCGGTGCGCATCGCCTCGCCCACCTGGACCGGCCCCACGTCGCGCACGCTGGGGGCCTCGCTGCCGTAGCTCAGCGCCCCACCGATGCCGCTGGCGTTGTGACAGGCCGCGCAGTTGGCCCGGTAGAGCTCGCCGCCGTTGGCCAGGTCGCCTCGGGCCGGATCCACGTCGGGGATGCGGGGGCCGTCGCCCAGGGATCCGACATAGGCGACCAGCGCCTGGATCTCGTGATCGCCGTACGCGGGGTCCTTCCCCGGTTGCTGGCCCTCGATGTCGGCGGCGGGCATGCGCCCGGTCCTGAGCTGGAAGTCGGCCGCCGCCTCCCCCGCGTCGGCGATGCGGGGACCGTTGACGCTGCCCTCGCCGGCCAGCCCGTGGCAGCTCGAGCAGCCCGTGGCGAAGAGCTCTTGGCCGGCCGCGACCAGCTCGGGGTCGTCGGCCAGTGCGGGCTGGTCGCCGCTCGACTGGGCGGCGGCGTGCAGGCCGCCCAACCCGCTCAGCGCCACCACCGTCACCACGCCGAGCACCGACCCCCTCACTGGATCAGGTAGACCGCGGCGAAGACGGCGACCCAGACGACGTCGACGAAGTGCCAGTAATAGCCCACGACCTGGTGGTGGACCCCGACGGGCGCCCGCGTGCCGGCCCAGCTGAGCCGGGCCAAGGCCAGCATCAGGATGAGGCCGGCGACGACGTGGAGCCAGTGGAAGCCGGTCAGCAACCAGAAGATCGATCCGTAGGCATCGGTGTCGATGCCGAAGCCGAGGTGCGCGTACTCGAGGGCCTGGTTCACGACGAACACGAGGCCGAGCAGGAAGGTGGCGGCGAGCCAGCGCATCGCCTCGTCCCGACGGTCGGCTTCGGCCGCCCGGACCGACCGGTGCATGGTCAGGCTGCTGACGACCAGGACGGTGGTGAAGATGGCGGCCCGCCCCTCGTCGAGGTCAGCCGCGGCGGACGGCCAGACGGGGTTGGCCGATCGGAGGGTGAAGTAGGCGGCGAACAGCCCGGCGAAGAACATGAGCTCGGAGCTGAGCCAGACGATCACGCCCACGGGCAGCGGGTTGGCCAGGGGGGCACCCTCGACCGGTGCCCCGTCGACCGCCACGGCGGTGTCCGGTGGGGCCACGGGACCTTCCTACCACGGCGACACCCCGGGCGAGCGCCCGGTGGCCCGGGGGGTGCGGGGTTAGGGTCGACAGGTGCCGCAGCCGCCGCTGTCACCGGGCGCCATGGTCACCGAGCTGGCCTTCGATCCGCTCGGGGCGAGCGTGGTCGTGCTCGGTGTCGTGGGGTACGCGGCAGGGGTGCGCCGCCTGGCCGACCGGGGACGGGCCTGGCCGGTGGGGCGCTCGGCCGCCTTCGCCGCAGCCCTCGTCGCCTTCAGCGTCGCCACGCTGTCAGGCCTGGCGGCCTACGACACGGTCCAGTTCTCGGCCCACGTGGCCCAGCACCTCCTGCTGGGGATGATCGTCCCCGTCCTGTTGGTCATCGCCCGGCCGGTGACCTTGGTCCTCCAGGCCGGATCACGAGCGACCCAGGTGACGACGCTGCGGGTCCTGCACCACCCGGTCGTGGCCTTCCTGACCCAGCCGATCGTGGCGTTCCTCGCCTTCGTGTCGACGCTCTGGCTGCTCTACTTCACGCCGCTGTACGACCTCAGCACCCGGAACGACGCGGTCCACCTCGGCCTGCACGTGCACTTCGTCGTCGTCGGCGTGCTGTTCTACGGCGCCGTGCTGGCCACCGACCCTCGCCCGCATGCGGCGCCGCCGGCGACTCGGGTCGGCCTGGCCTTCCTGGCGCTGCCGGCCCACGCGTTCCTCGGTATCACCCTGCTGGCGGGAACGGCGATCATCGGTCCCGCCGCCCACCTCGTCGGGCGCCGACCGTGGCAGGGAGACGCCCTGGCCGATCAGCGCCTGGCGGCCGGCCTCCTCCTCTCGGTGGGCGAGATCGTCGGACTGGTGGTGGTCCTGGCCATCGTCTGGTCGTGGATGGCCACCGAAGGCCGCGCCGCTGAACGCGAGGCCCACACCGGGGGACAGCGGACCGCGCCGTGACCGCTCGCCTCGGCCGATGGGTCCCCGCCGTCCTGCTCCTCGCGGTGGCGTGCAGCGCCGGGCCCGACAAGACGACGAAGCAGGGCCAGACGTTCCAGGATCTCTGGCAGCCGTTCCTGGTGATCGCCGGGCTGGTCGTCCTGCTGATCTGGGGACTCGTGGCCTGGTGCGTGATCCGGTACCGGGCTCGGCCGGGCGACGACGGCCTGCCGAACCAGGACGGCGACAAACCCCGCCTCGAGCTCGCCTACACGCTGGTCCCGCTCCTTCTGGTGGCGGTGCTCTTCACCGCGTCGGTGATCGGCGAGCGGGACATCAGCCGGCTCGACGACGACCCTGACCTGGTCGTCGACGTGGGCGGGTTCCGGTGGGACTGGCAGTTCACCTACGTCGACGCCGGGATCCGGGTGACGGGCGAGCCCGGGGAACGCCCGGTCCTCCGCCTCCCCGTCGGGCGCACGGTGCGGTTCCGTCTGCACGCCGACGACGTCATCCACTCCTTCTGGGTGCCCGAGTTCGGCACGAAGCGGGACCTCATCCCCGGCATCGACAACGAGATCGACATCGACATCGTCGAGGCCGGGACCTGGACCGGCCGGTGCGCCGAGTACTGCGGCCTGGACCACGCCACGATGGACTTCGAGGTCCAAGCGATGCCCGCCGACGAGTTCGACGCCTGGCTGGACGAGGCCGCGGTCGACGACGGCGCGGACCCGGCGGTGCGGGAGGTGACCGGGTGACCCTCCTCGAGGAACGGCCGTCGGCCCCGGTCGAGTCGGCCGAGCACCCGCCGGTCACCGGCCTGCTGGCCTGGCTGACCAGCACCGATCACAAGCGGATCGGCGTCAGCTACATGGTCACGGCCTTCGCCTTCTACCTGCTGGGTGGGCTGCTGGCGATGGGGATGCGGGCCGAGCTGGCCGAGCCGGGCCGGCAGGTCCTTGGGCGCGACACCTACAACGAGATGTTCACCATGCACGGCAGCATCATGTTGCTGCTGTTCGCCGGGCCCTTCGCCTTCGGTCTGGCCAACTACCTCGTGCCGCTGCAGATCGGGGCCCGGGACATGGCCTTCCCGCGGCTGAACCTTTTGTCGTACTGGGTGTTCCTGGGCGGCGGGCTGGTGATGGTGTCCGGCTTCCTGACCGCCGACGGGCCGGCGGACTTCGGCTGGTTCGCCTACGCCCCGCTGAGCGACAGCGTGAACTCGCCCGGGCTGGGAGGCGACCTCTGGATCGCCGGCGTGCTGCTCACGGGGATGTCCGGCGTCATGACCTCGGTGAACATCGTCACCACGGTCCTGACGATGCGGGCCCGGGGCATGCACATGTTCCGGATGCCGATCTTCACCTGGAACATGTTGGCCACCAGCATCCTCGTGCTCCTGGCCTTCCCGGTCCTGTCCAGCGCCGGGGTCATGCTCTTCGCCGACCGGCACCTCGGCGGGGCCATCTTCGACC
Source organism: Acidimicrobiales bacterium (assembly GCA_036525535.1). Classification (GTDB taxonomy): domain Bacteria; phylum Actinomycetota; class Acidimicrobiia; order Acidimicrobiales; family DATDAH01; genus DATDAH01. The sequence goes on along the minus strand of DATDAH010000252.1, from coordinate 12,471 downwards.
CGGCCCACGGGGGCGTGCCGATCCTCTGGCAGCACCTGTTCTGGTTCTTCGGCCACCCCGAGGTGTACGTGCTGGCCCTGCCCTACTTCGGCGTCGTGACCGAGATCTTCGCCGTGTTCGCCCGGCGGCCGGTTTTCGGCTACCGGGGCCTGGTGCTGGCCACCTTGGCCATCGCCGCGCTGTCGATCAGCGTGTGGGCCCACCACATGTTCGCCACCGGCGACATCCTCCTGCCGTTCTTCGGCGCCACGACGATGCTCATCGCCGTCCCGACCGGGGTGAAGTTCTTCAACTGGATCGGAACGCTGTGGGGTGGACAGTTGGTCTTCGCCACGCCGCTGCTCTTCGCGCTCGGGTTCCTGGTCGTCTTCGTGGTGGGTGGCGTGACGGGGGTGATGCTGGCGTCGCCCGGCCTCGACTTCCAACTGACGGACTCGTACTTCGTCGTGGCCCACTTCCACTACGTGCTGTTCGGCGGCTCGGTGTTCGCGTTGTTCGGCGGGATCTACTTCTGGTTCCCGAAGTTCACCGGTCGTCGCCTGACCGAGGGGTGGGGCAAAGTCCATTTCTGGATGACCTTCGTCGGCTTCAACCTGACGTTCTTCGTCCAGCACGTCCTGGGCCTGGACGGCATGCCCCGGCGGGTGGCCGACTACACCGAGGCCGACGGGTTCGCCACCCTCAACCTCGTCTCCACGATCGGGGCGTTCCTCCTGGGGGCGTCGACGCTGCCGTTCCTGTGGAACGTCTGGCGCAGCCTGCACCGACCCGTCGATGACGACGCCGACGACCCGTGGGAAGGGCACACGCTGGAATGGGCGACGACGTCGCCCCCGCCGCCTGGCAACTTCAGCGACCCGCTGCCGCCGATCCGCTCCGAGCGTCCCGTGTGGGACGCCCGCCGGGCCGCCGAGGCGGTCCCGTGAGTGCCGTTCCCGCCGAGGAGGGCTCGGGCGTCGGCCTGCGGATCTTCCTGGCCCTCGCCGCCTTCTTCCTGCTGCTGGCGGTCGTCTACGCCGCCACCTCGGACGGCGAGTGGGCGGGCGTCGCCCTGTTGGCCCTGTCCGCCGGGCTCAGCCTGCTCACCGGCGGGTTCCTCTTCCTGGTCGAACGCCGGGGCGGTCTACGACAGGAACTGGACCCGGCCGACTACGAGGACCGCGAGGTCCTGTTCCTGCCCCACACCAGCCTCCGCCCCTTCTGGGTCGGCACCGGCGTCGTGCTGATGGCTGCCGGCCTGCCCCTCGGCGCCTGGCTCTTCATCCCCGGCGTCGTCCTCCTCGCCATCGGCGTGGTCGGCCTCGTCGAAGAAGGTCGCCGCCGCTGACCTCCTCCCCGTGGGTGGGCGGCTCGGCGGGGCGTCAGGGAAGGCGGCGGTGCTCCGCGGTGCCCCACTTGGCGGCCATGAGGCCCTTGAGCGCGGCGGGAAAGGCGCGACCCATCGCGAGGTGGGACGGGGCCAGGGCCCGCTGGGCGGCGCCGTCACCGGCGAAGGCGGCGATGCAGCCCTCGGGCTCGACGTTGGCCAGCCCCAGGATGGCGCCGGTGCAGCCGATCGGTCCGGCCAGCGAGAGCACGGCCGACGAACCGGTGTAAAGCGGCCGGTCGAAGACCTCGAGGGTGGCCAGCAGCCGGTTGGCGTCCCCCGAGGAGTCCTTGCAGCCGTCGACCGGCAGGTCCGGCAGCGCGTCGACGGCGATGCCCGGGGCGCTGACGTCGGGGTAGTGGTAGCCGAGCAGCGGTGTGTCGGCGACGGCGGCGCGCACGGACGCGTAGTAGGGGAGCGAGTCGGCGGCCCCTGGCGGCGAGAGGACGAGCAGGGCGTCGGCGCCGGCGGCGAGGGCGTCCCGGCTCAGGGTGACGGCCTGCCGGGTCGAGGGGGCCCCGCTGCCGGCGATGACCGGCACGGTGACCGCTTCCTTCACCGCGGTGATGAGGGCCCGGCGTTCGTCGCGGTCCAGGGCCGACGCCTCGCCGGTGCTCCCGGCCACGATCACGGCCTGCATCCCCGCCTCGACCAGACGGACGGCGTGGTCCCGGGTCGCGTCCACGTCCACCGCCAGGTCGGCGTCGAACAGGGTGGCCAACGCCACCCCCACCCCGGTGAACACGGGCTCGGTCACGTCGGCCTCCGGTTGAGTTGGGTGGCGCCGAGCTGGTCCCGGGCCAGGACGACCATCTGGTCGATGTTGACCCGGGCCGGGCGGGTGGCCACGAAGGCCACGCAGTCGGCGATGTCCTCGGCGGTCAGGGCGTCGACGCCTTCGTAGACCTGCGCCGCCCGCTCGGCATCGCCCTCGAAGCGGACGAGGCTGAAGTCGGTCTCCACGATGCCGGGCTCGATCTCGGTCACCCGGATCGGCTCGGTGAACAGCTCCTTGCGCAGCGCCTCGGCGAAGGCCCGCTCGGCGAACTTGGCCGCGTTGTAGCCGGCGCCGCCGACGTAGGCCTGCGACCCCGCGATGGAGCCGATCACGACGACGAGCCCGTCCCCGCTGGCCCGGAGGGCGGGGAGCAGCGCCTTGGTCACCCGCACAGTGCCCAACACGTTGGTGTCGATCATGGCCTGCCAGTGCCCGAGGTCGGCGTCCTCGATGCGCTCCAGGCCCAGTGCCCCACCGGCGTTGTTGACCAGGACCGAGCACTCCGGGACCTCCCCGGCGAACACGGCGACCGAGTCGTCGTCGGTCACGTCCAAGGGCAGGACCCGGGCGCCGATGGGCTCGGCCACCTCGCGCAGCTTGTCCAACCGTCGGGCCCCGACGACGACGTCGAACCCCGCGTTGGCCAGCGCCGCCGCGGTGGCCGCCCCGATCCCCGAGCTCGCCCCGGTGACGACGGCGGTCCCTCGACTCATTCTCGGGCTCCCGTCGAATCGTCCTCCACGCCGGCTTCGGTGGGCGGCGGCTCGTCGCGGTCGTGGACGACAGGGTCCTCGGCCGTGCCGAGCTCGTCCTCGATGCTGGCGATGGCGGTGAGCTCACCCTTGCCCGAGCGGCGGTCGGCGATGACCGTGATGACCACGATGGCGACGGTGACCGCGGTCAGGGGCAGGCGGTAGTCGGCGATGAAGTCGAGGACGGCTTGGATGGGCTTCTCGAACGCTTCGCCGAGCACACGGATGAGGTAAAGCCGCACCGCGGTGCCGATGACGTTCAGGGTGAGGAAGACCGCCGGGGTCATACCCGCCGCCCCGGCGAACAGGCAGATGAAGTTGTTCGGGGCGATCGCGACGAGCGGCCAGGCCGCCTTCTGGAACATCCACTCCCACGTCCGCAGGAGGTTGCCGAAGCTGCTCGAGCGCTTCTCGACCCACTGCACGCCGGCGTCGCCGTACCAGAAGCCGAGGATGTAGAAGAGCGGGTCCGAGGCCAGCAGGCGCAGGAAGCCGACCGTGTAGAACGAGACCGCGTCGAGTGAGTTGGTGACCAGGATGAGGTTGCGGTTCCGGGCGTTGAGCGTGATCAGGCTCAACGGGTGCTCGACCGCCAGGGTGGGCGCGAACGCGTCCCCGACCTGGGCCGCGATCACCAGGATGACGAGCGGCCCCAACACCAGCCACAGCCGTGCCCGGCTCGGCGGGGCCTTCTCCATCGGTCGATTGTGGCAGGCAGGCCCCTCAAGGGACGATTGCCGTGGTTCGATGAAAGGGGTCATGCGTCGGCGATCCACCCTCGTGCTGCTGGTGGCCGTGCTCTTGGGCACGGTCGCCCAGCCCGCGCACGCCCGTCCGGTGGCCGGCTGCCCGATGTTCCCGGCGAACAACTACTGGCACGCCGACGTGTCCGACCTGCCGGTGCACGCCCGCTCCGCCGACTGGGTCCGGTCGATCGGCCTCGACGCCGGGCTGAAGGCTGACTTCGGCTCCGGCCTCTGGGACGGCTACCCGATCGGGATCCCCACCAACGTCGTCACCCGGGCCACGCCGACCTACCGGGTCAGCTTCACGTGGCCCGACGAGAGCAACCGGGGCCGCTACCCGATCCCGGCCCACCCCCGCATCGAGGGCGGGGGCGACCGCCACCTGCTGACCGTGAACCGGGACGACTGCCGGCTCCGCGAGCTGTTCGCCGCCCGGCGCGCCAACGGACGCTGGCGGGCGGGGTCCGGTGCCGTCTGGAACCTGCGCTCCAACGCCTTGCGGCCCGCGGGATGGACGTCGGCCGACGCCGCCGGGCTGCCGATCCTGCCCGGCCTGGTCCGCTGGACCGAGGTGGCGGCGGGCGAGATCGACCACGCCATCCGCTTCACCGCCCCCGCGACCCGCGACCGCTACGTCTGGCCGGCCCGGCACCAGGCCGGCGACGCCGACCCCGACCTACCACCGATGGGGGCATGGTTCCGACTCAAGTCCTCGGTCGACATCAGCGGGTTCCACGGGCCGCTCCGGGTCATCCTCGAGGCCCTCCAGACCCACGGGATGATCCTGGCCGACAACGGTTCGCCTTGGTACATGAGCGGCACGCCGGACCCGCACTGGAACAACGACGTGCTCAACTCCCTCGACGAGCACTTCACCGGCCGTGACTTCGAAGCCGTCGACACGTCCTCCCTGATCGTCGACGAGAACTCCGGCGCCGTCGCCCCCTGACCCGCCTCAGAACGGATCCGGGAGGGGGGTCCTAGCCTCGGGGGCGGTGTACGCCTTCGCCCGGCAACCCAAGTGGATCGTGTCCCACCTGCTCGTGCTGGTGCTGATCCTGGCCATGATCGCCGCCGGCTTCTGGCAGCTGGATCGTCGCCAGGAGAAGAAGGACCGCAACGCCCTCATCACCGCCCGCCAGGAGGAGCCGGTCGCCCCTGTCGAGGACATCGTGAGCGCCGACCAGCCCACCGACGTGGGCGACGACGTGCGGTTCCGGCGGGCCACGGCCACCGGCACCTACGACGAGGCCGCCCAGGTCCTGGTTCGCAACCGGAGCTTCGACGAAGCGCCCGGCTCGTGGGTCCTCACCCCACTGGTCATGGACGACGGCACGGTCCTGGTGGTGAATCGGGGCTGGGTCCCGGTGACAGGGGAGCAGACGTTGAGCCTTGACGCAGCCCCGCCCGAGGGCACCGTCGAGGTGCAGGGGCTCCTGGAGGCCTCCCAGAGCCGGGGCAGCTTCGGTCCGACCGACCCGAGTGGCGAGATCCTCGACACCCTCTCCCGCGTGGACCTCGACCGCTACCAGGAGCAGGTCGACGGCGACCTCTACCCGGTGTGGCTCCAGCTCGAGTCCCAGGACCCGCCACCCGGCGACAGGCCCACCCCGGTGGACCCGCCCGAGCTGACCGAGGGCCCCCACCTGGGCTACGCCTTCCAGTGGTTCACCTTCACGGTCATCGCCCTCGTCGGCTATCCGCTCATCCTGCGCCGCCGGGCCCGCCAGGTCGACGAGCCCGACGAAACCGCCGAGGTCCACCAGCACGAGCCCGTCCCGACGTCATGAGCTCGCGGGACCAGGCGCTGGAGGCCACGCTGACCTGCATCGCGAACGGGGGCATGAAGGGCTTCACCGTCGAGGACGTAGCCCGGCAGGCCGGCCTGTCCCGGGCGACGATCTACCGCTACTTCCCCGGCGGTCGTGACCAGCTGGTGACCGAGACGGTGACCTGGGAGGTGGGCCGCTTCTTCGTTCGTCTGGCCGAGGCCATCGCCGACGCCCCGGACTTCCGCACCCGGGTCGAGCAGGGCCTGGCCTTCGCCCACCGGTCCTTGCGCGACCACGAGGCGTTCCAACGGGCCATGGCGACCGACCAGGGCGAGATCCGGGCCCGCCTGGCCGGGATCGCCCCCATCGTGGTCGGGGTCATCCGCAGCTACCTGGAGCCCCTCCTCGAGGCCGAGACCCTGGTCGACGGCGTCACCCCCATCGAGGCCGCCGACCACCTGGCCCGCCTCATCGGCAGCCTCATCGTCGACGAGGGCGTCTGGGACCTGGGCGACCCCAGCCAGGTCCACGAGCTCGTCGACCGTTGGCTGCTGAGCGGCATCGTCGTGATCGACCTGACGGGAAGCTGAGGCCGCGCCGGCGCCGACTGGAGCCGCGCCCCGAACTCCAGTCCGCGGTGATGAGACCATTGTCACAGGCCTGGCCCCTTCCCCTGAGACAAAAAGGGGCGTACTGTCTCACCGTGATGGGGGCCATCGCGGCGGGTGAACGCCGACACTCGAGCACAGGACCCGAGCGGGTCGCCGACGCCGCCCTCGCCTGCATCGCCGACCACGGCGTGCGGGCCGTCACGGTCGAGCGCATCGCCATAGAGGCCGGCGTCTCCCGCGCCAGCGTGTACCGCTGGTTCCCCGGCGGTCGCAACGACGTCCTCCTGGCCGCCGGCCGTCATGAGATGACTCGGTTCTTCACCGAGGTGGAGCCCCGCCTCGCGGCCGCCGGAACCCTCGACGACGTCCTGGCCGAGGCCCTGTCTGGTGCCGTGTGCTTCCTGCGGGACAGCAAGCCGCTGCACGCCCTCCTGGCCAACGAGCCCGAGCTGGTCATGCCCCACCTGGCCTTCGACCGCATGGGCACCGCCTTCGCCGTCGCCGCCGAGGTGGCCGAGCGCCACCTGCGCCGCTTCCTCGACGAGGACGACGCCTGCCGGGCCACCGAGCTCATCGCCCGCCTCGCCCTCTCGCACACCCTTTCCCCATCGGCCGACCTCGATGTGGGGGACCTGGACGCCGCCCGGCGCCACGTCCACCGCTTCGTGACCCCCGGCCTCGCCCCTCTCACCGATTCCCCCAGGAGCTGACGCCATGTCTACGACCGAAGAGATGTCCAGCAACGAAGCCCTCATCGGGCGGGCGGACGTCAACGACCTCGAGGCCATCCTCGCGGTGTCCAACACCGACCGGAACGAGGTGATCCACGCCGTCGAGGACAACGCCGAGGCCATCTTCACCTGGGACTACGCGAAGGGGCAGCGCCCGGCCCTGAACCGGCTCTACGAGAAGGCCAAGACCTCGCAGTGGAACGGGGAGACCGACCTGGACTGGTCGATCGAGGTCGACCAGGAGGCCGTCGTGGCCGCCAACGCCGCCCAGAACGGCTTCATGGAGCAGAGCCTCGACCTCTCGGGCACCCAGATGGAGCACTGGTCCGACGAGAAGTGGCTGGAGTTCGGGGTCGAGTCCAACAACTGGCTGCTGTCCCAGTTCATGCACGGTGAGCAGGGCGCCCTGGTCTGCACGGCCAAGATCGTCGAGACCGTCCCGTGGATCGATGCCAAGTACTACGCCTCGACCCAGGTGATGGACGAGGCCCGCCACGTCGAGGTCTTCGCCAAGTACCTCGACACCAAGCTGTCGGGCCACTACCCGATCAACGCCCACCTGCGGATGCTGCTGGACGACATCATCCAGGACAGCCGCTGGGACATGACCTACCTGGGCATGCAGATCATGGTCGAGGGTCTGGCCCTGGCCGCCTTCGGCTTCATGCACCAGATGACCACCGAGCCGCTGCTGAAGCGGCTCCTGCGCTACGTCATGAGCGACGAGGCCCGCCACGTCGCCTTCGGCGTCCTCAGCCTGAAGGAGCACTACGAGGGCTTGACCTCCGCCGAGCTGCGCGAGCGTCAGGAGTTCGCCTTCGAGGCCGCCCTGCGCATGCGGGACCGGATGCTTCAGCAGGAGGTCTGGGAGCGAATGGGCGTGGAACCCCGGGAGGCCCTCCAGGCCACCCTGCAGGCACCCGACCGCCAGATCTTCCAGTCGATGCTCTTCTCCAAGATCGTCCCCAACTGCAAGAAGCTGGGGCTGCTGGACGCCAGTGACGGCTGGTTGCGGGACCGCTTCACCGAGATCGGCGTGATCCAGTTCGAGGACTGGGTCGACACCGGCGAGGAGTACGAGGACCTCGACGAGGTCGCCAAGGACCGCGCCGCGGCCGCCGCCTCCTGATCGCGCGACAGCGCGGCCACCCGCCCGGGTGGTGACGCCGGCGGGGGCCACCGCCTAGGTTCGGCGTTCCCACCCTCACAGGAGCACCGGTGTCGCGTCGCCAGCAGATCGTCGGGTTGATCGCCGTCGCGGCCGCGGCCGTGACCGTGACCTTCACCGTGTCCACCCCGGCGTCGTCGGGAACGGCCGCGACCTCGCCGATCTCACCCTCGCGGATCGCCGATCGGGGCAAGCCGGTCGCGGCCGGCAGCGTCCAGATCGATGCTGCCGCCCTCGCCGACGGCGACGTGACGGTGGCCACCGACCCGCTGCCGGGACTCGACGACGCCTTCCTGACGGTCTCCGGCACCGGCGAGGCCGCCACCACGGCCGAGATCGCCGTGCCCACGGAGGCGGCGTCCACGTCCACCGCGGTCATCGTGGATGGCGACGCCCCGCCGGACGACCTCTCGGCGGCTGCCCTGGCTGATGCGTCGGGCTCCACGATCGTGGCCACGCTCAGCGCCACTGACGCCTCCGGCGCCGTCCAGTCGTCCTCCGACAAGGTCTGGGTCGACGAGTTCGCGGGCCGGACCCTGGTCAGCGAGAGCGGGGAGCAGGACCTGCGCCTCCAGCGGGTCGCCGTCCTCCGGAACAACCGCAGGGTGACCGCGGCGGAGGCCGATGCCCTGGACGCCGAGGTCCTCGGCGGTGGCGCGGCCCGGACCGAGTCCCTCGGGCCCGGGACCTGCCTCGACCTCTGCGTCAGCGGGACGGTCCTGTGGACCGATTCTGCCGGCGGCACGCACCCGGTCGACCGGGCCCCGGTGGAGATCCGGGACGCCAATGCCGGTGCGGGCACGCTCGTCACGACGGTCACCACCGACTCCGGCGGGCACTACGCGGCGACGATCGACAACGACGACCCCGATGACGCGACGGGCCGCGACGTCTATGTCCGGGTGCGGGCCAACGGGCCGGGGTTCACGCTCAACCAGTTCATCGAGAGCGGCGTGGACACCGACATCCCGACGGGCTCACAGCTCACCCAGGACCTCACGGCCAACAACGTCGACGACAACAACACCGCCTTCGCCGTCCAGGCCTCGCTGGTCCTCGCCCGGGACCACATCGTCAGCCTGCACGGGTCGCCGCTCCCCACGGTGCCGGTGGTGTTCCCGGACGCATCCGGCTCGTTCTACGACGGCACGAGCCTCCACATCCTCCAGCCCGACCGGTGGGACTGGGATGTGAGCCTCCACGAGTACGGGCACTTCGTCGCTGACCGGATCAACATCGAGGCCAACCCCGGTGGCCCCCACAGCTTCAGCGCCAACCTCTCCGACGTCCGCCACAGCAAGTCGATCGGGACCCGTCTCGCCTGGGGTGAGGGATGGCCCACCTACTTCGCCGTGTCCGCCCTGCAGGAGACGGCCGCAGGCCTGGGGATCCCCAACATCGGCGACACCCGCTACCAGGACACCGAGGACGCCGACCTCGATGTCGACCTCGAGGCACCGCACAGGTTGGGCGAGGACAACGAAGCCACGGTGATGAGCGTCCTGTGGGACCTCTACGACGACGTGGACGAGGGCAGCGACCACACGAGCCTGGGCACGCAGGTGGTCTGGACCCGGCTCGACGACAACGACCCGACGACCCTGTCTGCGGCGTACCAGCGGTTCAGCCCGAACCGGGGCAACGAGGGTGTCAACTGCATCTTCACCCGGATGAACGTCAGCCCCCGGATCGACGGTCCGTCCAACAGCAGCGTGAGCCAGGTGTCCCCGCGGATCAGCTGGGCTCGGGGCAACGGCGGGACGCACCGGAACAACCGCTTCTCGGTTGTCTTCCGCCGCTCCGGGGGTCCGATCCTCTTCACCTCGCCGTTCCGGCCGGATCAGTCCTTCCGGCCGACGCAGGCCCAGTGGAACGCCATCCGCAGCCAGACGCTGGGCGCCCTGTCGGTGACGGTCGTCGGTCGGCAGGTCGACGCCCCGGCCACCGGTCCCTACCGGAGCTGCACCAAGAGCTACATCGTCCACTGAGCCGATCCCTTTGGTACCGGGGCGGTCCCGGCGGCCCCGGTACGATCGCTCCATGCCCCACCCGTCCGAGCCCGGCACCCTCGTGCTGCACGGGCTCCGCGTGAAGGGGTTCGCCGAGACCGACGTGCTGGCCGACGTCACCGGGTTGGACGACGTGACCGTCGTACGGGCGCTGGAGGGCTTCGGCGCCGAGGGCCTCGTCACCCGCAAGACCGGCCGGCAGGTGTCGGGGTGGGTGCTCACCCCCCAGGGTCGAGCCGAGCACGAGAAGCGACTGGCCGACGAGCTCGACGCCAGCGGCACCCGTCCCGCGGTGGAGGCGCACTACGGCGAGTTCACCGCCGTCAACCCCGCCCTCCTCCAGGTCTGCACCGACTGGCAGCTCCGGGACGGGGCCCTCAACGACCACCGGGATGCCGCGTACGACTCCGAGGTGGTCGCCCGCCTGGTCGCCCTGCACGAACAGGCCTCGCCCGTCGTGGCCGGCCTCGGCGCGGCGCTGGGTCGCTTCGGGGGTTACGGCGCCCGGCTGCAGCGGGCGGTGGACAAGGTCCAGGCGGGCGACGGCGACTGGCTCGACAAGCCGATGACCGACTCGTACCACACCGTGTGGTTCGAGCTCCACGAGGACCTGTTGGCCACGCTCGGCCTCGAGCGGGCGGCCGAGACCGGAGGAGAGGGCTGATGGGGCGCTTCGGCTCGGTGCTGGTGGCCATGGTCACCCCCTTCGACGACGACCTCGAGTTGGACCTGGAGGCCGCGGTCACACTGGCCCGGTGGTTGGTCGACCAGGGGGCCGACGGCCTGGTCCTGGCCGGCACCACTGGCGAGGCGCCGACGCTGTCCGACGACGAGTCCGTCGACCTCTGGGCCGCCGTGCGTGGGGCCGTCACCGTCCCCCTCCTGGCGGGGACCGGCAGCAACGACACCCGTCACACCTGCCAGCTCAGCCGGCGGGCCGCGGCCGCCGGCGTCGACGGGCTCCTCGTCGTCTCGCCGTACTACAACCGACCGAGCCAGGCGGGGCTGGAGGCTCACTTCCGGGCCGTGGCCGACGCCACCGACCTGCCGTTCCTGATCTACGACATCCCGATCCGCACCGGCCGCAAGGTCGACAGCGAGGTGCTGGTGCGCCTGGCCCGCGAGGTACCGACGATGGTCGGCATCAAGGACGCGGCGGGCGATCCGGCCGCGTCGGCCCGCGTCATCGCCGAGGCCCCCGACGGCTTCGATCTCTACAGCGGCGACGACGCCTTCACGCTGCCCCTCCTCGCCATCGGGGGCACCGGAGTGATCGGCGTGGCCGCGCACTGGTCGGCGCCCGAGCACACGGAGATGATCTCGGCCCACGCCAAAGGCGATGTCGAGACCGCTCGGCTCGTGAACGCCCGACTGCTCGACTCCTACGACTTCGAAACCTGGGGTGGAGCCCCACAAGCTGTGACCACCAAAGCCCTGCTGCGCACCCTCGGCCTCCGGGTCGGGCTCACCCGTCCACCGATCGGGCCCGTTCCCGAAGGCCTCGAGGACGCCGCCCGCGGCGTGCTGGACGGGCTCGGGCCCCGCTAGTGGCGCCTCCGGTCCACATCACCTTCCTGGGCGGCCTGGGCGAGATCGGGCGCAACTGTGCGTGCATCGAGTCGGACGGCAAGATCGTCCTCATCGACTGCGGGATCATGTTCCCGGACATCGACATGCCCGGCATCGATCTCGTCCTGCCCGACTTCACCTACCTGCGGGCGAACGCCGAACGCGTGGTCGGCTGCATCGCCACCCACGGCCACGAGGACCACGTCGGCGGCCTGTCGTTCCTGCTCCGGGAGCTGAAGTTCCCGATCTACGGCTCCGAACTGACCCTGGGCCTGGCCCGGCACCGCATCGAGGAGGCCGGCCTGGTCGACCGGACCGACTTCCGGGTCGTGGCCGACAACCAGAGGCTGAAGATCGGGCCGTTCGACTGCGAGTTCCTCCCCGTCACCCACTCGGTACCCCATGGTTTCGCCACGGCCATCCACACCCCGCAGGGCACGATCCTGCACACCGGCGACTTCAAGCTCGACCTGAACCCGGTGGACGGCCGCCTCACCGACCTCAGTGTGATGGGCGCCATCGCCCAGAACGAAGGCATCCGCCTGCTCCTCTCCGACTCCACCAACGCCGACTCGCCCGGCCACTCGCGGTCGGAGACCTCGGTCGGCGCCGTGCTGTACAACGTCATGCACGCCCACGAGGGGAGGCGCCTGATCGTCACCTGCTTCGCCTCGCACATCCACCGCGTCCAACAGGTCGCCGACGCGGCCCAGTCCTTCGGTCGTCGCGTGGCCACGCTCGGCCTCTCCATGAAGAAGAACGTCGCCTTGGCGCGCCGGCTGGGGGTGTTGCGCATCCCCGATTCGGTGCTCATCGACATAGAGGACATCGACGGCCTGTCGCCGGGCGATGTGTGCGTGATCTCCACCGGTTCGCAGGGCGAACCCATGTCGGCCCTGGCCCGCCTGGCCTCCGGTGACAACCGTTGGCTGGAGATCCAGGAGTACGACACGGTCATCCTCAGCTCGC
>DATDAH010000251.1:0-7212 GCA_036525535.1 Acidimicrobiales bacterium | reverse complement strand
CCTTGTAGGCGGCGATCGTGCGCTGGGCGATCCGCATCTGGTGGATCTCGTCGGCGCCGTCGGCGAAACGGGCCCAGCGGGCGTGCTGGAACATGCCCGCCAAGGGGGTGTCGGTCGAGTAGCCGAGGGCGCCGTGGACCTGGATGGCCCGGTCGATGATGCGGTTCAGGGCGTTGGCCACGAAGTGCTTGGCCATCGAGACCTCGGACTTGAAGTCGTCCCCCCGGTCGATCTTGTAGGCGGCGTGGAGGACCATGAGCTTGGCCTGGTACAGCTCCATGGCCGAGTCGGCGATCATCCACTGGACGCCCTGCTTCTCGGCCAGGATCGACCCGTGGGAGAACCGGTTCAAGGACCGGTCGACCATCATGTCCAGCGCCGTCTCCGCCTGGGCGATCCAACGCATGCAGTGGGCCAGTCGGGCCGGGCCCAGGCGGGACTGGCCGAGCAGGTGGCCTTCCCCGCGGCCACCGAGCATCTGGTCGTCGTGGACGCGAAGGTCCTCGATCAGGATCTCGGAGTGGCCGGTCGAGCCGTGCATGGTCTCGACCTGACGGACCTCGGTCCAGCCGTCGCTGGGGATGTCGACGATGAAGGCCGAGTTGGCCGCCTGGGGCAGGTCGGGGTCGTCCTCGGTGCGGGCGATGAGGATGGCGAAGTTGGCGCGGTGGGCGTTGGAGATGAACCACTTGTGGCCGTTGATGACCCACTCGTCGCCGTCCGGGTAGGCCCGCGTCTGGATCAGGGTCGGGTCCGACCCGGCGACCTCGGGCTCGGTCATGGCGAAGCAGGACCAGGCCTTGCCGTCACACAGGGGGCGGAGGTACTTCTCGGCCTGCTCAGGGGTGGCCCAGTGCAGGAGGGTGTGCATGTTGCCCTCGTCGGGGGCCTGGCAGTTCAGGACCCACGGGCCGTAGTAGGTCTTCGCCGCTTCGGCCTGGACCATGGCCATCTCGACGTGGCTGAGGCCCATGCCGCCCCACTCCTCGGGCATGTGCGGGCACCAGAGCCCCGCCTCGAACGCCGCCTTGCGCATGCCCAGCAGCGCGGTCAGGTAGGCGCTCCGGTCGTCGGGGTCGAGCGTCTTCTCCGTGGGGACGACGACCTCGTCGAGGAAGGTCCGGACCTTGGTCCGCAGCTCTTCCAACTCCGGCGTCAACGTGAAGTCGATGGCCATGTCAGTCCTCTCGGGCCGGGATGGGTCCGGCGTGTTCGATGCACTGGATGTCGAACCAGATGGGCAGGAGGTGGCGCACGTAGAAGGCGTGGACGGTGGTGGACCCGGTGACGAGGTCCTCGTACTCCTTGATCCGGACGCGATCGTCCTTCTCCTGCCAACGCTTCACCTGCTCGAGGCGGTCGTCGACCTGCTCGCGGGTGTCGTAGAGGAACCCGAGGTGGTCGTAGCCGGGCGCGTCGATCGGCGTCTCGTACTCTAGGAGCAGGAGGAACTGGCTCGTCGCCTCGTCGGTGCGCAGGAGGAGCCCGAGCTGACCGAGGATCGGGACGTCGAGGGCCTCGAAGTCGAACACCTCGCCGTAGAAGGCCCTGATGTCGGCCCGGCCGTCGTCACCGAGCGCACCCCTGGGCAGCGTCAGCTCCATGTGGTTGAAACGCAACGTCCCCATCGGGCCAGCTTGGCAGACTCCACGCCATGGACCACCCGCTGCTCGACGAAGCCGTCCGCTCGGCCATCGCCTACATCGATTCCCTCCCCGATCGGCCGGTCGGGCGCCCCGCCGACGTCGACGCGCTACGGACGGCACTGGGGGCGCCGCTCACCGCCGAGGGTGACGGCAACCACGCGGCGTTGCAGGCCCTCGTCGCCGGGGCCGAGGACGGCATCGTGGCCACGGCCGGGCCGCGGTACTTCGGGTTCGTGATCGGGGGCTCGCTCCCGGTGGGCCTGGCCGCTGAGTGGTTGGCGTCGGCGTGGGACCAGAACGCCGGCATGCACGTGGCCGCACCGGCGGTCGCCGTCATCGAGGACGTGGTCCTGGCTTGGTTGCGGGACCTCCTGGGACTGCCGGAAAACGGGTCCGGGGCCTTCGTCACCGGTGCGCAGATGGCCAATGTCACGGGCCTCATGGCCGCCCGTCACCAGGTGCTCGAGCAGGCGGGCTGGGACGTGGAGGTCGACGGCCTGTTCGGCGCGCCGCCCGTCACCGTCGTCGTGGGCGGCGAGCGCCATGCCGCCGTCGACCGGGCCTTGCGCTACCTCGGGTTCGGGACCGCCGGGGTGGTCCCTCTGGCCGTCGACGACCAGGGGGCCCTCGACCCGAGTGATCTGGCCCGGGTCCTCGGTGAGGCTGACGGCGGCCCGGCCATCGTCTGCACCCAGGCGGGCAACGTGAACACGGGCGCCTTCGACCCGATCGCCGAGGTCTGCGCCATTGCCCACGAGCACGCGGCCTGGGTCCACGTCGACGGCGCCTTCGGCCTGTGGGCCGCGGCCAGCAGTCAACACCGTCACCTGCTGGCCGGCTACGAGGCGGCCGACAGCTGGGCCGTCGACATGCACAAGTGGCTCAACGCCCCCTACGACTGCGCGGTGGCGCTCACCGCCCACCCCGAGGCCCACCGAGCGGCCATGGCCATGTCCGCCGCCTATCTGACGCTGGGCGGCCACCGCGAGCCGATCGACTGGAACCCGGAGATGAGCCGCCGGGCGCGGGCCGTCCCCACCTGGGCCATCCTGCGCGCCCTCGGACGGGACGGCGTCGAGGACCTGGTCGTCCGCTTCTGCACCCTCGCCCGACGCGCCGCCGATCAGCTGGGCGCCGCCGACGGGGTCGAGGTCCTGAACGATGTCGTCCTGAACCAGCTCCTGGTCCGGTTCGGCGACGACGACGACGTCACCCGTGACGTCATCACCCGCGTTCAGGAGGACGGCACCTGCTGGGTGGGCGGCACGGTCTGGCAGGGCCGAGCCGCCATGCGCATATCCGTGTCCAACTGGTCGACCACCGACGCCGACATCGACCGCTCCGTCGAGGCGATGCTCACCTGCTTCACCGCGGCCGGTTAGAGGTCGGGGACGCTGGGAGCGGTGCCGGGGCGATCGGCCGCCGGCTCGGCCGGGCCCAAGCCGGCTTGGCGGCGCTGTTCGTCCATCGGGAGCTTCGCGGTGGTCCCGATGAGGTTCCCCCGGGCGGCGAACGAAGCGGCCCCGTCGGCCATGACCGTGTGCCCGGAGAGCCAGCGGGCGGCGTCCGTGCAGAGGAGAGCGACCACCTCGGCGATGTCCTCGGGCGTGGCCGCCGTACGCAGCGGGTGGCTGCGCTCGTGGATGCCCAGCATCACGTCGTAGTGGTCGCCCAGCATCAGCTTCAGCGAATCGCCGAAGAAGGCGTCGGGGTTCACGCCGACGGCGGTGATGTTGTGCTTTCCGAGCTCGATGGTCAGGTAGGTGACCATCATCTCCATCGACGCCTTGGCCGCGGCCAGGAGACCGTGGGCGGGGGCCCAGGACACGGTGTCGATCCCGGAGACGGCCACGATCCGACCGCCCCCCCGGGCCTCCATCAGCGGAACCGATCGCTGGACGGCGTGCAGGAACCCCGTCACGGTGATGGCGAAGGTGCGCTCGACGTTGTGGGGCGCCTGCTCCAGCAGTGGCTTCAGGCTGGTGGCGGCGGCGTTGGCCACGAGAATGTCCAGCCCACCCGGCCCATCGGCCTCGATCCAGTCGAAGAGGGCGTCGATGGACCCGACCTCGCCGGCGTCGAGGGGCTGCACGTGGGCCCGCCCCCCGTCCGCGGCGATCGCCGCCGCCACCTCGGCCGCCGCCTCGGCCTGTCGGCGGTAGGTGATGACGACCTCCGCGCCCATGGCCGCCAAGCGCTGAGCCGTGGCCGCGCCGAGCCCCCGGGACGATCCGGT
This sequence comes from Acidimicrobiales bacterium, assembly GCA_036525535.1. GTDB lineage: Bacteria > Actinomycetota > Acidimicrobiia > Acidimicrobiales > DATDAH01 > DATDAH01. The sequence goes on along the minus strand of DATDAH010000251.1, from coordinate 3,330 downwards.
GACCAGGGCGATGCGACCGGCCAGGTCCACGCTGGGCAGGAGGTCGTCCATCAATCGACGAACAGGTCGGGACGACGGATCTCGACCATCCGTCGCAGGCCTTCCCTCCACCGCACTTCGGCCGGACCGATCAGCTCGTGCATGCGGGTCGTGTCCACCCGCACGCTCTCGATGGTCGCGGTGGTCGGGGCGAAGGTGGGCATGATCCCGACCAGCTCGCCCAGGTAGAGACACCAGTCCTCGATGCTGACCGGGTCGGGGCCGGCCCAGTTGACGACGGTGGCCGGGACCGAGGCCACCTCCAGCAGGCGGGGGACCTGGGCCACGATGTCGTCTTCGTGGATCGGGTTGAACTCGCTCGGCGCGTCCTCGTGGACGGGGACCGCCCGGCCGGCGAGCATCATCTCGAAGTGGAAGGCGGGCCAGCCGCCGTTGTCGCCGTAGGGCACCGACAGGCGGGCGATGGTGGTGGGGAGGTCCCACTGCCGGGCGCCATAGCGGGCCATGGCCTCCGCCGCGATCTTGGTGATCGAGTAGGTGGGCAGGAAGCCGAACGGGCGGTGGTTGTCCCCCAGTGGGTCGCCCTCGGCGAAGTCGTGGTGGCCGGCGGCCTCGTACACCGCCGTGGACGAGCAGTGGAGGAAGGAGGTGGCCTCCCGGCAGTGGTGCATCAGCATCCCGAGGGACTCGACGTTCGCGGCCAGGTCCTTCTCGAAGTCGCCGGTCTTGGCCACGGCGAAGTTGGCGACGTGGTCGACATCGGCGGGCACCCCAGAGAGGTCACCGCCGACGAGATCGGCGGTGATGCAGGTCACGCCGGCACCCTCGAGCCGCTCCCGCGCCCGGGCGTCGCCGAAGCGGGCGACCCCGATGACGTCATTGTGCTCGGCCAGGGCGAGGGCCACGGGGAGCCCGACCTGACCCGTCGGACCGGTGATGAGGATGCGGGCACCGTCCAGCTCGGTCATCGCCATTCGTTCTACTCGCTGGGGAGCTGAGCCTCGATTCGACCGTCGACCTCCCGGCACGGGAACACGGCGATGTCGGCCTTGGGGTCCCGCCGACCGGTCATGCCGACCTTGCTTCCCGTGCCGTCGGTGGTGAACCGCCAGAAGTGGGCCGCGCAGACGATCTCGGGGCCATCGACCACTCCCTCGGCGGCGAGGTGGGACCACTCGTGGGGGCACCGGGCTTCCATGACGCAGGGCTCGCCCTCGAAGGTCCGCCAGACGACGAGATCCAAGTCGCCGTGGGCGGCGTCCACGATCTGTCCCGGGGCCACCGCCGTCGCCACCGCCACCCAGCCCGCCATCAGCGGCGCCCGACGGCGACGAGGTGAGCGCTCAGGAGGGCCAGCTCGGGGTGGGCGTCGGCCAGCTCGGCCGCCAGGAGCGAGCCCTCCGGTTCCCCCACCATCCAGCCCGGTCCCTCGACCCCGATGATCTCGTCGACCACGAAGCCGGCGCCGGCGACCTCGGACCGCAGCTCCTCGGGCCGGTGGAAGAAGGTCGTGGTGAACCAGCGGGGATCGGCGTCGGGGTTGCGGTGGTAGCCGGTCGCGAGGTCGGCCCGGACGATCTCGACGAACACCGGCTCGTCCATCCAGCCCTCCCGGACGCCGTCCAGGAGGGACGCGGCATAGCTCACGGCTCCGGCGACCAACACACCACCGGGGCGGAGCACCCGGCGCGCCTCCGCCAGGGCGCGGGCCCGGTCCCCGGGCTTGGTCAGGTGGTACAGCGGACCCAGCAGGAGCACGGCGTCAGCGGAGGCGTCGGCCCGGTCCAGCGCCCGGGCGTCGCCGACTGTGGCCGCGAACGTACCGATGGCCAACGCCTGGTCGACGTGCTCGGGCATGGCGTCGACCAAGGTGACCCGATGGCCCTGCTCCGCCAGCCAGATCGAGTGGACACCGGTACCGCCCCCCACATCCAGGACGTCGGCCGGGGGGTCGGGCAGCAGCCGCTCCAGCAGCATCTGGGTGCGCACCCGCTCGAGCGAGTGGCGTTCCAGGCGAGCGTCCTCGTCGTAGCTCCGGTAGTGGGCCTCGGCCTCGGGGGGTAGACCTGGAGTCACAGCGGCACGGTAGGCGCTCGTTCCACCGCTGCCGTCGGCTTTCCGTCCACCCACCGCCACCCGGAGGACCCCATGGTCGCCACCCCGTCCACGATGCTCCCGCTCGGCGCCACGCTGCCCGCCTTCACCCTCTCCGGCCCCGATGCCACCACCTGGTCGACCGAGGACGCCGTCGGCGCCCCGGCCCTGGTGGTGGCCTTCCTCTGCCCGCACTGCCCGTATGTCAAGCACGTGGAGGCTCGCTTCGCCGAGGTCACCGCCGACCTCATGAACCGGGGTGCCGCCGTGGTCGCCGTGCAGAGCAACGCCGTCGAGGACTACCCCCAGGACGGCCCCGAAGGCATGGCCGCCCAGGCCATCACCCACGGCTTCCGGTTCCCCTACCTGCTCGACGCCTCCCAGGAGGTGGCCAAGGCGTTCAAGGCCGCCTGCACCCCGGACTTCTTCGTGTTCGACGGCGAGCAGCGGCTGGCCTACCGAGGCCAGTTCGACGACTCCCGGCCGAGCAACGGCCTGCCCGCCACCGGTGCCGACCTGGTGGCCGCGGTCGAAGCGCTCCTGGACGGAGACGACGTGTCCGAAGACCAGGCCCCCAGCGTCGGCTGCAACATCAAATGGCGGGTCGGCCACGAGCCGGACTACTTCGCCTGAACCACCCGGTCCAGGAACTCGAGCACCCGGCCGGACCAGCCCAACACGTCGCGCAGCGTCGGGGCGATCACGACCTCCGCCTGTGGCAGGAGCTCGGCGAGGCGCTCCGCGGTCGCCCGGGGGTGCACGGGATCCCCGTCCCAGGCCAGGACGAGCACGGGCATCGGGAGCATGGCCACGGCGTCGGGATCGGGTAGGTCGGAGCCGCCCACACCGGTGAGCAGGGGCGCCAGCACAGCCGGGTCGTAGCTCTCGTAACGGTCGCGGATGCCGGCGGTCACCTGCTCGGCGAAGGGGGCGAAGATCTCCGCCAGCGGCTCGGCCATGGCCTGCTCGATGAAGGCGTCCATCCCCTGCTCGGCGATGACGCGGCCACGATCCCCGTAGACCGCCCCCCGCTCACGGCGCCCCTCCCAGGCCGTCGGCGGGATCCCGAGGACGAGCGCGAGCACCCGATCCGGGGCCGCGACTGCGGTGTGCAGCGCCGTCCCCGAACCCATCGACATGCCGCCGACGACGAAGCGGTCGATCCCGAGGGCGTCGGCCAGGCCCAGCTGGTCGGCCGCCAGTCCCGGATAGGCGTAGACGGCCGGGTCGGTCGTT
>DATDAH010000250.1:0-2200 GCA_036525535.1 Acidimicrobiales bacterium | reverse complement strand
TCGACCTCGAGCTCAAGCTGCTGGCTGACGTCGCCCTCGTCGGCTTCCCCAACGTGGGCAAGAGCACGCTCATCGCTCGCACCTCCGCCGCCCGACCCAAGATCGCCGACTACCCGTTCACCACCCTGGAGCCCAACCTCGGCGTTGTCCGCACCGACGACGCCGAATTCGTCGTGGCCGACATCCCCGGCCTCATCGAGGGGGCCAGCGAGGGCCGCGGCCTCGGCCACCAGTTCCTGCGTCACATCGAGCGGGCCCGGGTGCTGGTCATCCTCTGCGACCTGGCCCCGGCCGACGGCGTACCCGTGGCCGAGCAGCAGCGGATCCTGCTGGACGAACTGGGGCAGTACCAGCCCGACCTCCTCGACCGACCCCGGCTCGTGGTCGGCTCCCGGGCCGACATGGTCACCGACGATGCCATTCCCGACGGCCTGGACCTGATCATCTCTTCGATCACCGGCCGGGGCATCGACGAGCTGGTCGGACGGGCGGCCACGCTCGTCACCAGGGCTCGCGCCGCGGAGCCGGTCGACGAGGAGGAGTGCCGAGGCCCCGCCTTCGTCCTCCACCGCCCCGGCGCCGCGCCCTTCGACATCTTCCGGGACGACGACGGTGCCTTCGTGGTCGACGGTCGGGAGGCCCGGCGGGCCGTTGCCCTCTCCGACCTGAGCGACGTCCAGGCCCTGGAGGTGGCGCATGGGCGCTTGAAGCGCCTCGGCGTCGACCGGGCCTTGGCCCGGGCCGGAGCGGAGGCCGGCGACACCGTCCGCATCGGTGGCCTGGCCTTCGACTACGAGCCCGAGAGCTGACCGTGATAGTCGTCGTCAAGATCGGGACCTCGTCCATCACGGGCCCCCACGGCGTCCTGGATCCCGCCGCCATCGGCGCCCTCTGCGGTCAGGTCGCCGTCCTCTACCGCACCGGCCACCAGGTGGTGGTCGTGACCTCCGGGGGCATCGCCGCCGGCCTGCCCGCTCTCGGCCTCAGCGCGGAGAACCGACCCCGGGACGCCGTGACCCTCCAGGCCGCTTCCGCCGTCGGCCAGAGCCGACTCATGGGTCTCTACGACGAAGCCCTGGCCCAGAGCGGACTCACAGCCGGCCAGGTCCTGCTGGCGCCCCGGGACTTCATGATCCGCCAGCAGTACCTCTACGCCCGGGGGACCCTGGAACGGCTCCTCGAGCTGGGCGTGGTCCCGGTCATCAACGAGAACGACGCCATCGCCGACGACGAGATCCGCTTCGGCGACAACGACCGGCTCTCGGCCCTCGTCGCCCACCTCTTGGGCGCCGACCTGCTCGTCCTGCTCACCGACACCCCCGGCCTGCTCACGGCCGATCCTCGGCTGGACCAGACGGCGTCCCTGATCGAGGAGATCGTCGAGGTGGACCAGGAGATCGAGGCGCTGGCCGGTGCCACAAGCAGCGGCCGGGGGAGCGGGGGCATGGCCTCCAAGGTCACTGCGGCCAAGATCGCCGCCTGGTCCGGCGTCCGGGCCGTCATCGCCGATGCCCGCCGCCCCGGCGTGATGGCCGGCGCCGTGGCCGGCGAGGCGGTCGGTACAGTTGTCCAGCCCCGGGAGAAGCGCCTGGCCAGCCGCAAGCTCTGGATCGCCTTCGCCGTCGGCGCGTCAGGGACCGTGGTCGTCGACGCCGGTGCCCGGCGGGCCCTGGTCGAGAACCACAGGTCGCTCCTCCCCGCCGGGATCGTGTCGGTCAGCGGCGCGTTCCACGCCGACGACGCCGTCGAGGTGGCCGGGCCCGACGGCGACGTCTTCGCCAAGGGCCTGGTCAAGGTCGACGCCGTCCGCCTCAAAACCGCAGCCGGCAAGCAGACCGGCGAGCTCGAGGACGGCACCCCCCACGAGGTCATCCACCGCGATGACCTCGTCGTCCTGCCGTAGTTCACCGCAGCAGGTGGTTCACGCCTCCGCTGGAGGGTCCTCGGTGACGGCGGGCTCCGGCTCGCCCGCGCTCAGACCCAGCTGCTCGCGCATGGCGTCGAGCCTCGCGTGGGCTTCGGTGGAGCGGGTGGCCCGTTCGACTTCGAGCATCCGGTTCTCGACGGTGCCTTCGCTGAGCTCAGCCATGCCGGTGGCCTTGGCGTAGCGGGCCTCGATCTTCTCCCGGACCTCGTCGAAGGTGGGGACGTCCTGGCCCACCGTCTCGGAGAGCTGCGCCATGGCCGTGTTCATCTGTTC
>DATDAH010000249.1:0-6572 GCA_036525535.1 Acidimicrobiales bacterium | reverse complement strand
GTCGTCACCATGAAGCAGCTGCTGGACGCAGGTGTCCACTTCGGACATCAGACCCGGCGCTGGAACCCCAAGATGAAGCGCTTCCTCCACGGGGAGCGCCAGGGGATCTACATCATCGATCTCGAGCAGACGCTGGACCGGGTCCGCGTCGCCTACGAGTTCGTCCGCGACATGACCGCCGACGGCGGGAACCTGCTCTTCGTCGGCACGAAGAAGCAGGCGTCCGATGCCGTCGAGCAGTACGCGATGTCCTGCAACATGCCCTACGTCAACCAGCGCTGGCTGGGCGGCATGCTCACCAACTTCGAGACCATCTCCAAGCGGGTCTCCAAGATGGCCGACCTGGAGCACCAGCGTGACTCCGGCGAGTTCGACGCCATGCCCAAGAAGGAAGCCCTGATGAACACGCGGGAGCTGGACAAGCTCCTGCGCAACCTGAACGGCATCCGGAACCTGGATCGCAAGCCCGACGCCGTGTTCGTGCTGGACACGAAGAAGGAGCACATCGCGGTGACCGAGGCCAACAAGCTCGGCATCCCGCTGATCGCCGTGGTCGACACCAACTGTGATCCCGACGTCGTGGACTACGTGATCCCCGGCAACGACGACGCCATCCGCTCGGGCAGCCTCATGTGCCGGATCATGGCCGACGCCGTCAAGGAAGGGCGTTACATCCGCTCCAAGAAGGTCCCCGGCGAGGGTGGCCCCCCGGCCGCGCCCGCCCTGCGCACCCCCGAGGAGGAGGCCGAGATCGCCCGCCAGCAGGCGGAGGCCCGCGACGAGGCGGCCCGCCAGGCCGCCGAGCGTGAGGCTCGTGTCGCCGCGGCCAAGGCCGAGGCCGATGCCGCACCCGACGGTCCCGCGGCTTCGGTCGAGCAGGCCCCGGCCGAGGAAGCCGTAGCCCCCTCGACCGACGCACCGGCCGACGAAGCGGTCACCGTTGAGGTCGAGGCCCCCGTGGAGCAGGCCGTGGTCCCGGAGGCGGATGCCCCGGCCCCCGCGGTCGCGGACGAGACCGCCGAGGCCGCAACCACCGAGCCCCGCGAGGAAGGCTGATCGTGGCCGAGTTCACCGCCAAGGACGTCCAGGCGCTCCGGCAGAAGACGGGGGCCGGGATGATGGACGCCAAGCGCGCCCTGCAGGAGAACGACGGCGATTTCGAGACGGCGGCCAAGTGGCTGCGGGAGAAGGGCCTGTCCAGCTCCGCCAAGCGCTCCGACCGGGCCAACGACCAGGGGGCCGTCGCCCTGGGTGGCGACTCCGCGGTCATGGCCATTGCCGAGATCAAGTGCGAGACCGACTTCGTGGCCAAGTCCGAGCAGTTCACGGACCTGGTCCAGGACCTGGCCGACCTCGTGGCGGCCAAGGGCGAGGACGAGGCCAAGGCCGACGTGGCCGAGCGGGTCGACGACCTCAAGGTCACGCTCAAGGAGAACATCGAGGTGGGCCAGATCGTCCGCTTCGAGAAGGACGCGGACAACGTCATCGACTCCTACCTGCACAACCAGGAGGGCCGAGGCGTCAACGCCGTGCTCATCGAGCTGGCCGGAGGCAGCCAGGAGCTGGCCCACGACCTGGCCCTGCACGTCGCCTTCAAACGGCCGCCGTACCTCACCCGTGACGCCGTCCCCGAGGCCGAGATCGTCGAGGAGCGGGCGGCGCTCGAGGCCGAGACCCGGAACGAGGGCAAGCCTGAGCAGGCCATCGAGAAGATCGTCGAGGGCAAGCTCCAGGGCCGCTTCTTCGCCGACCGGGTCCTGCTCGACCAGAAGTTCGTGAGGGACGAGAGCCAGACGATCGCGGCCCTGCTCGGCGACGCCACGGTCGTGCGCTTCGCTCAGGTGGTGATCGGGGCTTGATGTCCTCCGGCGAGGACGACATGGAGCGGAACTGGGGACGGATCGTCCTCAAGCTCTCGGGTGAGGCCTTCGCCGGTGGCCAGGACTTCGGCATCGACCAGTCCGTGGTCGACCTGATCGCCCGCGAGGTGATCGCCGTCCGCGAGGCGCTGGACACCCAGATCGCCATCGTCGTCGGCGGCGGCAACATCTGGCGCGGCCAGACGGCGGCGGCGGCCGGACTCGACCGGTCACAGGGCGACTACATGGGCATGCTGGCCACGGTCATCAACGCCCTGGACCTGCAGGCCACCCTCGAGCGGCTGGGCCAGCCCACCCGAGTGCAGACGGCCATCGACATGGCGGAGATCGCCGAGCCCTACATCCGGCGCCGGGCCATCCGGCACCTCGAGAAGGGCCGGGTCGTCATCTTCGCCGCCGGCACGGGCAACCCGTTCTTCACCACCGACACGGCGGCGGCGCTGCGGGCGGCCGAGATCGACGCCGACGCCATCCTGCGGGGCACGCACTCCGGCGTCGACGGCATCTACACCGACGACCCCAAGACCAACCCCGACGCCACCCTCATCCCGGAGGCCGGCTACATGGAGGTCCTCGAACGGGGCCTGCGGGCCATGGACTCCACCGCCATCACCCTCTGCATGGACAACGCCGTGCCGATCGTCGTCTTCGACCTGTTGGGCCCGGGAAACATTCGGTCCATCCTCGAAGGCAAGCGCATCGGTACGCTGGTTTCCTGACTCGGGAGTCGGGGGAGACCACTCCGCATGGCCGACAGTGATGATGATCTGATCGAACTCGTCCTCGATGACGCGGGCGACAAGATGGACAAAGCCGTGCACCACACCCGCCACGAGTTCTCCACGGTCCGCACCGGCCGGGCGTCCTCCGCCCTGGTGGAGAAGCTGCCGGTCGACTACTACGGCGCCGAGGTGCCCTTGCAGCAACTGGCCAACTTCTCGGTGCCTGAGGCCCGGCTCCTGGTCATCTCGCCGTTCGACCAGGGCTCGGTGAACGCCGTAGAGAAGGCGATCCGCGACTCCGACCTCGGCCTGAACCCCACCAACGACGGCCACGTGGTGCGCCTGGCGTTCCCGGCGCTCACGGTGGAGCGGCGCAAGGAACTCGTCCGGCTCGTGCGGGGCATGGCCGAAGAGGGCAAGATCGCGCTGCGTAACCTCCGTCGTGCGGCCCGTCACGAGTTGGAGGGCCTCGAGAAGAGCGGGGACCTGCGGGAGGACGAGCTCAAGCGGGCCGAAAAGGAACTGGACGACATGATCCACGCCCACGAGTCGAACCTCGCGGACGCCTTGGCCGACAAGGAGAAGGAGCTTCTCGATGAGTGACGACCGTCCGGACGAGGGCGCCCCGAGCGACCCGCGACCGTCGGGTCGGATCCGCATCGTGGGCGCCCAGCCGGCGACCGGCGAGCACCCGACCGTCGCCGCCCAGCCGCCGCCGGACGAGCCCACGGACCCCGGCGCGTCCGAGCCCCCCCCGCCCGGAGAGCCAGAGACTCCCAGTGCGTCCGAGCCACCACCCGCCGAGGACCCGAATCGCTTCGGCGCGGTACCGGTCATCTCCGACGACGAGCCGCCGGTCGATCCGACCCCGTCGCGCCCGGCCCCCGTCCCGGCGGCCGCGGACGAGCCACCGGTCCGGGCCGCGCCCGACCCCGCAGGCCCGGCCCCGGACCTGGACGACCTCGACCTCCCGGACACCGCCGCCGTCCCGGTCGTCCCGCCCGTGAAGGAGGAGGACCTCGACGACATCCGCGTGTGGGCCGCTCCCGATGACGAGCCCGAGCTGGAGATCGATGCTGGGCGCTCGGCCACCGATGGCCCGTTCGCCGACCTCGTCGATCTCGCCGGTGGTGACCAGGACGACGACCTCGACGACCTGTTGGGCCCCGGGCCCGACGACGATCTGCCCCATTGGGGAGATCCGGCGACATCCGACGAGGACGACGACGCGGCCGGCGTGGCCGGTGGACCGCGCTGGCGGGGCCAGGGCGAGGAGAGCGGCGAGCCGGAGGACTTCTCCGACCTCGCCGAGGAGACCCGTGTCGAACCCGAGGGGGAGGACGAGATGATCTTCGACGACCTGGGTGTGGCCGCGGCCGCCATCGAGTCGCCGGCGGGCCCGCCCCAGCGGCGCAGCCCCTACCCGGAGCCCCCCGAAGACGAGTTCGCGGACGACGGCAGCGGTGGCGGGGGTGGCTTCTTCGGCCGCGCGGGCGGTGGGGGTGGTGGCCGCGACATGCAGCAGGCCGTCATCGTGGGTGTCGGCCTGGTCGTCCTGCTCTTCGTCTGTGCCGCCATCGGGGCCAAGGCCCTGGTCGCGTTGGTCACCATCGTGGTGGTCCTGGCCACCGCCGAGTTCTTCACCGCCACCCGCCGAGCGGGCTATCACCCGGCGGTGCCCGTCGGCCTGGTCGGGGCCGGCGGCTTCGTGCTCGCCGCCTACTGGCGGGGCGAAGGGGCCATCCCCCTCATGCTCTTCCTGGTCGTGGTCACCAGCCTCTGCTGGTGGTTGTTCGACGCCGGGCCGGCCGACCACGCCGTGGCCAACGTGGGGATCACCGTGTTCGGGGTCATGTACATCGGTGGTTTCGGGTCCTTCGCCGCTCTCCTGTTGAAGTTCCCTGACGGCATCGGGATGCTGTTCGGCGCCATCCTCGTGTCGGTGGCGGCGGACATCGGCGGTCTCTTCGTCGGCCAACGCATGGGGCGATCCCCCCTCACCGCGGCCAGTCCCAACAAGACCATCGAGGGTTTCGTCGGCGGCATCGTCGTGGCGTTCGTGGCCGCGGTGTTGTTCCTCGCCGTCGTGCCGGGCGTGTTCCCGTGGGAGTTCAAGGACGCGGCCGTCCTGGGGATCGTGGGTGGCGTCTTGACGCCGCTGGGCGACCTGTGCGTGTCCCGCCTGAAGCGCGATCTCGGCGTGAAGGACATGGGCAACCTGCTGCCCGGTCACGGCGGACTGCTCGACCGCTTCGACGGGCTGCTCTTCGTGCTCCCGGCGACCTATTACGTCGTCCGGCTGCTCGAGGTCTACCTGAACGTGCCGTGAGCCGGTGACCCGATGACCTCGGTCGCGGTGCTCGGGGCGACGGGCTCGATCGGTACGCAGACGCTGGATGTGGTGCGGGCCGAGCCCGGGCGGTACGAGATCGTGGCCCTCGGGGCCTGCCGGTCGGTCGACGCGTTGGCCGAGCAGGCCAAGGAGTTCCGGCCGAAGGTCGTGGCCGTCGTCGACCCGGCCGCGGCGGCCGAGATCGCCGACCGGCTCCCGCCCGGAACCGAGCTGACCGTGGGCGAGTCGGCCCTGGCCGACGCGGCCCGCGAGGCCGACGTGGTCGTGAACGGGGTCGTCGGCTTCGCCGGCCTCGGCGTGACCCTGGCCGCGCTCGGGGCCGGCCGTCGACTGGCCCTGGCCAACAAGGAGTCACTCATCGCCGCGGGTCCGGTCGTGCAGCGGGTCCGCTCCACGCCGGGGGCCGAGCTCATCCCGGTCGACAGCGAGCACGGCGCCATCCACCAGTGCCTCCGGGCCAACGACGTGGCCGAGCGGGTGGCCCGCCTCGTGGTCACGGCCAGCGGGGGGCCGTTCCGGGGCCGTTCCCGGGCGGAGCTGGCGGGCGTGACCATCGCCGACGCCCTGGCCCATCCCACCTGGTCCATGGGCCCGAAGATCACCGTCGACTCGTCCACGCTGATGAACAAGGGCCTGGAGGTCATCGAGGCTCACGAGCTGTTCGGGGTCGCCTACGACGACATCGACGTGGTCGTGCACCCGCAGTCGGTCGTGCACTCGATGGTCGAGTACACCGACGGCTCGACCATCGCCCAGCTGTCGATGCCGGACATGCGCCTGCCCATCGGATACGCCCTCGCCTACCCCGATCGGTCGACGGCCCCGTTCGGGCGCATCGACTGGGCCACCCTCGGCTCGCTGGACTTCGAGGCCCCTGACCGGGACGCCTTCCCCTGCCTCGGCCTCGCCTACGAGGCCGGGCGGGCGGGTGAGACCGTCCCGGCCTGGCTCAACGCGGCCAACGAGATCGCGGTCGAAGCCTTCCTGGAGGGCCGCATAGGGTGGTTGGCCATCAGCGACGTGCTCAAGGCCACGCTCAACCGGCACGATGGAACGAAAGCGACATCGGCCGACGTTGTGATGGAGGCCGATCGTCAGGCCCGTACGGTGGCGCGCGAGATCGTCACCGCCCTCACCCCCTAGAGCAAGCGGAGCGCATGTCCGAGACCGAGCTGATCCCTCCGACACCCGAAGGGCCGATCGCGGCCGACCAGGAGCCGGAGGGTGACATCGCCGGCGTCCTCGGGCTCGTCGGACTGGTCGGCGCCCTCGTCGCCCTCGGCCTGTTCGGGGGCTGGCCCATCCTGGCCGTCGTCGTGTCGCTCATCGTCATGATCTTCATGCACGAGCTGGGCCACTACATCACGGCCAAGCGGGCCGGGATGAAGGTCACCGAGTTCTTCATCGGCTTCGGGCCTCGCATCTGGTCGTTCCAACGGGGCGAGACCGAGTACGGCGTCAAGGCCATCCCGGCCGGGGCCTACGTCCGCATCATCGGCATGAACAGCCTCGAGGAAGTCGACCCGGCCGACGAATCCCGGACGTACCGCCAGAAGTCCTACCCGCGGCGCATGTCCGTGGCCGTGGCCGGCTCGGCCATGCACTTCCTCATGGCCC
>DATDAH010000248.1:0-2666 GCA_036525535.1 Acidimicrobiales bacterium | reverse complement strand
TCTTGATCTGCGCCGCCTGCACGACGGAAGGCGGTACCAGGTCGTTGAGATCTTCTACGAGCCCGACGAACTGCGGTCACTGCTCGACCAAGAGGGTTGGACTGCGAAGATCGGCGCAACGCCCTGGTTCATCTTCGGGGAAGCGCAACCCCGCTGAGGGCGCTCGACCGCGACCTGCGGGTGTCCTCGAAGTGCCGATCAGCCGCCTGCGACGAAGGCGACGACGTAGGCGACGTGCCGGTCGAAGTTCTGGCGTCGCCGGTCGTAGATGGTTGTGGTGCGTGGGTCGGCGTGGCGGGCAGCGATCTGGACGTCGCGCAGCGGGACACCGGCGTCGAGCGCAGCCATGATGAACGCCGCTCGGAGCATGTGTGGGTGGACGTCGCCAAGCCCGGCCCGCTTGCCGATCGAACGCACCCACCGGTGCGCGGTGCGCCGGTCGAGGCGCTGCCTATCGCGACAGCGCAGGATCGGGCCGTCGTGGCGTTCACCGACGGCCAGGTCGACGGTTCGTGCAGTACGGGGGACGAGCGGGATCTTGGCGGGCTTGTTGCCCTTGCCGACGATGCCCAGGACCCGGTGCCCGCGCTCGAACCCGAGGTCCTCGACCTTGGTAGCGCACGCCGGCTCACCCGAAGACCGTTGAGGCCGAGCAGCACGGCGAGTGCTGCATGGGCGCGGTCGAACTGCTCGGCGGTGAACAGGAACACGCCGAGCTCGGAGCGGTCGAGTCCTCGGGCGTCGCTCGGGTGAACCTGCGGGCGTCGGACGTACTGGGCAGGGTTCGCGCTGATGCGGCCGTCGATGTGCGCGAAGCGGTAGAAGCCGCAGACCGTCGACAGCCGTCGGTCGATCGTCGAAGCGGCGAGATCACGCTCTTCCAGCCAGGCGCGGAACAGTGCGATGTGCGGGCGCGTCGCCCTCAGCACGCCGATGTCGTGGTCCGCGGCCCACTGGAAGAACCCACGCAGGTCATCGCGGTACGCGTCGAAGGTCCGCCCGCTGTAGCGGGCGAGGAACGACCCTGCGGCGAGCTGCGCCTCATCGCACCCGAGCTGATCCTCGGGGTTCTGGATCGGTGAACTCGACTTGAGCATGGTCATGGCTGATCCTCCTCGTCATGGGAGGTCCAGCGAAGCGGCTCCACGCGGGAAGTGGTCGGGCCACGTATGGGACTTGCGCCTCTGCCCACAGCCGGCGGTATGGGCTACCCGGAGCCGCTCCTCAGAACTCTGACATGGTGGGGACATGCCTTACGAAGAGATCGACGGCGTTCCTATCTGGTACGAGGAGCACGGTGACCCCGACGGGTCGCCGCTCGTCGCCCTCCATGGCGGGGTCGTCACCTTCGACGGCAGCTTCGGCGACGTGCTGCCGTGGCTCACGCAGGGGCGCCGGGTGATCGGGGTCGAGCTCCAGGGCCACGGCCACACGCCCGACACCGGCCGGCCCATGTCGATCGAGCGCTTCGCCGACGACGTCGCCGAGCTCGTCGACCGGGTGGCCGGCGGCGGACCGGTCGACCTCTGGGGCTTCAGCCTCGGCGCCCTGACCGCGACGGGCGTCGCCGTGCGACACCCCTCCAAAGTCAGGCGTCTCGTGCTCGCCGCCGTCAACATCCGGCCCGACGGCTACCACCCGGAGATCACGGCACCAGAGCAGGACGATCCCCGCCTCCCCACCGAGCAGGAGTTCGCCGCCTGGCAAGCCGCCTATGACGCGGTCGCGCCCGACCCCGACCACTTCTTCGCGTTCCTCGAGCGCCTGCAGCCGGTCGTCCACGACTGGACCGGCTGGACCGACGACGAGATCCGCTCCGTCACCGCCCCCACGTTCCTCGTGATCGGCGACCAGGACTTCGTACGCCTTGACCACGCCGCCGAAATGCTCGACCTCTTCCCCGACTGCCGCTTGGCGGTCCTGCCCGGCACAACGCACACCGAGGTCATGCAACGATCGGAGCAGCTCCGGGCACTCGTCGGCTCGTTTCTGGCCTAGCGGGCCACGCACCCTCGCGTCTCGCGTTTCTTGGAACCGGCATTTGGTGCGCCTCCGGCGCGCCGCGGCGGCGCGCGTTCTGTGACACCGGCAGGCGGATCCGGCTGCGAGCAGAGCGCCGAATCGGTCGCGCGCTCGGTCTGCGGTCTGGTTCGCCCCACGGCGGTGTTGAGTAGGTGCGATCGGCGCCGATGAGAAATGGCGCCGGCAGTGGTCTGAGTACGGTCCGGTTGCACGCGCGGCGCGCATCAAGGGAGAGCAACGAGATGAGACCACTTCGATACTCGATCAACGTCACGCTCGACGGCTGCTGCCATCACGAGGCAGGGCTCCCACCGGACGAGGAGTCGATGCGCTACTGGACCGCTGAGATGGAACGAGCCGATGCCCTGCTCTTCGGCCGGGTGACCTACGAGATGATGGAGTCGGCGTGGCGGCAGCCGGCCACGGGCACGTGGCCTGACTGGATGGATGAGTGGGAGATCCCGTTCGCCGAGACCATCGACCGGACGAAGAAGGTACGTCGTGTCGAGCACGCTGAGCGGGGTCGATTGGAATGCCGAACTGGTGCAGGGCGATCTGGGGCAGACGGTTCAGCGGCTCAAGCAGGAGCCGGGCGAGGGCCTGTTCGTGGGTGGCGTGACGCTCCCCCTGGGCTTGGCGGACCT
>DATDAH010000247.1:0-2049 GCA_036525535.1 Acidimicrobiales bacterium | reverse complement strand
CGGGCAGCGAGGGCGTCGGCTTCTGCGCCGTCGGCCCCGACGAGTGGCTGGAGCACCCGGGCACGGTGGGCAAGGCGCTGATGGGCGTGCCCCACATCGTCGGGGAGGACGGCGAGGAGGTCCCCTCCGGCGAGGTCGGCCAGATCTGGTTCGAGGGGGCGAAGCCTTTCGAGTACCACGGCGATCCCGAGAAGACGGCGTCGGTCTTCGACCAGAACGGCTGGGCCACGCTGGGCGACGTCGGCTACCTCGACGACGACGGCTACCTCTACCTCACCGACCGCGTGTCGCACATGATCATCTCCGGGGGCGTGAACATCTATCCCCAGGAGATCGAGGACGCCCTCATCATCCACCCCGCCGTGGCCGACGCCGCGGTCATCGGCGTCCCCGACGCCGACATGGGTGAATCGGTGATGGCGGTCATCCAACCCGCCGACCCCGAAGCCGACGAGGCCGCCCTCACCGCGGAGCTCCAGGGGTACTGCCGTGAGCGACTGGCCGGCTTCAAGTGCCCGCGGTCCTACCGGTTCACCACCGCGCTCCCCCGCCTCCCCACCGGCAAGCTGCTCAAGCGCAAGCTCCGGGACGAGATGGGTGGCTCCTCCGCCGCCGGCGTGATCGGCGGTTAGGCGCTCCGGTTCCTGGCGCCGTCGACCCGCACGAGGGCGGCGATCTCGTCCCGGCGGGCCATGGTGGCGTCGTAGGCCGCGGCGATGATCGCCTGACCGTTGTCGCGGCTCAGGATGTTGGAGGAGTGGAGGCGGAGCTCGTCGGCCCCCGGTCGCAACACGAGGACGCTGGCTCCGGTCGCCCGCACGGCCTCGGACTCCTTTTCCAGCCGGGCGTTGAACCGCCGGCGACCGACCATGTGGAGCTGGCTGGGGCCAGGGTCGGATGCGAAGGCCATCGGGGCCAGGGCGACGACGACATCGGCGTCGACCCCCCGAGCCAGGTCGAGGTTGGTGGACGACCGGAGGCCCCCGTCGATCAGCCGCCGGCCGCCGACCCGTACGGGCGGCAGCACGCCGGGCACCGCGCAGCTCGCCATCACCGCCGTCCCCAGCGACGCCGGTAGGCCGGAGACGCCATCGCGGTCGAGGACCACCCGCCGACCACCACCGTCGAGATCGGCCGTGACCAGCCACAGCGCCTGGGCCGGCCATTTCTCCGGGTAGTGGATCGGGCCCCAGTCCCCGTCGCCCACCGAGAACAGGGCCCCGGGCAGGGCGCGCTGCATCCAACGGGGCGGCTCGGGCAGGGGCCACCCCCGAGCCAGCGCAATACGGGCGACCAGGTAGCTCGCGCCCACCGTCCGGCGGGCCAGATCCACCGGCGACCGCCAGGCCCGCTCGAGCCCACGCTCCCTCGGCGCCTCGGGATGGACCTCGGCGGCGATGTCGTCGACGGTCCGACCGAGGGCGAACTCGGTGGCCATGATCGCCCCGCTGCTCGTGCCGATCAGGAGGTCGGCATCGCGGGGGTCCAGCCCCGTGATCTCCTCCAGCGCCCGCAGCGCCCCACAGTGGTAGGCGACGCCCACAGCACCGCCCCCGCCGAGGACGAGGACCGTCTTGGTCGGCACCCGGGCAGGGTAGCCCCCGGCGGCAACGTCATGAGCATTGACGGTGAAGAACAGTCTGCTTCCCGAGAACTCCGTTCTCGCTTGTCCGTCCCTAGCCGATCGGCTAGCTTCGGCGACGGCCATGGCGACGACCGACCTCGACTACGACCCGTACGACCGTGAGATCGACGCCGATCCCTATCCGACCTACCGCCGGCTGCGCGACGAGGCGCCTCTCTACCGCAACGAGGCCTATGACTTCTACGCCGTGAGTCGGTTCGACGACGTCCAACGGGGACTCGTCGACCGCGAGACCTACAGCTCGGCGCGCGGCGCCGTGCTGGAGTTCATCCAGGCGGACATCGAGATCCCCCCGGGCGTCGTCATCTTCGAGGACCCCCCGCAGCACACCGTCCACCGGGGCCTGCTCTCGCGGGTGTTCACCCCGAAGAAGATGGAGGCGCTGGAGCCCAAGGTGCGGGAGT
>DATDAH010000246.1:0-7871 GCA_036525535.1 Acidimicrobiales bacterium | reverse complement strand
GCACGCCGCCCGCCAGCCCCTGCTGGGTGATGGCGAAGGTCCCCAGGATGATGAAGCCGAGGTGAGCCACCGACGAGTAGGCCACCAGCCGCTTCAGGTCCTTCTGCATCGTGGCCACGACCGCGGCGTAGAGGATGCCGACGACACCGAGGGTGACCAGTGCGGGAGCGAAGTAGACCGACGCCTCGGGGAACAGGTACACGCCGAAGCGCAGGAATCCGTACGTGCCCAGCTTCAGCATGACCCCGGCCAGGATCACCGAGCCCGCGGTCGGGGCCTCGGTGTGGGCGTCCGGCAGCCAGGTGTGCAGCGGGAACAGCGGGACCTTGACCGAGAAGGCCAGTGCGAAGGCCAGGAATATCCAGCGCCCGGTGTTGACGGCCAGGGCCTGGGTGTTGGCCAGCGTGACCAGGTCGAAGGTGAGGGCGTCGCCGGTCGCCCGGGCGGTGAGGATGACCAGGGCCAGGATGCCGACCAGCATCATGGCTGATCCCAGCATCGTGAAGAGGAAGAACTTGGTGGCGGCGTAGACCCGCCGGCCGTGACCCCAGCCCCCGATGAGGAAGTACATGGGGACGAGCACGATCTCGAACATCACGAAGAAGACGAAGAGGTCGAGGGCCAGGAAGGTGCCGAGGCAGCCCGCCTCCAGCAGCAGCAGCCACGCGTAGTACGGCTTGGGGTCGTGGTCCGGGTCCGTGGCCAGCATGGCGATCGGGAACAGGACGAGGGTCAGGACGACGAGGAAGAGCGAGATCCCGTCGACGCCGACGTGCCAGGAGATCCCGAGGTCGGCGATCCAGGTGTGCCGGCTGACGAACTGGAACCCGGTCGCCCCGGTCTGGAACTCGACCAGCATCCACCCCCCGAGGGCGGCGGCGGCGATCGACACCAGGACGGCCGCGACCTTGAGCAGCTCCGGCCGCGACCGGGGCAGCACGGCCACCAACAGGGCGCCGGCCGCGGGCAGCAGGACCAGGACGGTGAGGATCGGGAAGTGGAGCGCGGCCGAGCCCGCGGAGGCGAGAACGGCGCTCACAGCGAGATCCTGCTGACGACGTAGATCATGAGGGCCACGGCGCCGAGGGCGACGGCCAGTGCGTAGCTGCGCACGTAGCCGCTCTGGACGACGCGGAGGCGCTCACCCAGGCCCCGGATGAGCGAGCCGGTGCCGTTGACCGCGCCGTCGATCACGACCCGGTCGAAGGTGGCGGTGCCCTCGAAGGCGGCCTCACCAGGACCGTCGACGGTCCGGGCGATGGTCTCGTCGATGTACCAGGCGTGGGCCAGGATCTCCGGCTCCACGGGGCGGATGCGCTTGCGCAGGTAGATGGCCCAGGCCAGTGCGATGCCGATCAGGCCGGCCACGACCGCCCCGACGGCGAGCGCCCACTGGGCGGCACCGGACAGGCTGAGATGGGCCTCGCCGACCGCCACGACCGGCTCCATCCAGTGCTCGAAGACCTGGCTGTCGTCGGTGAAGGGCAGGTTGATGAAGCCCGCCACCGCGGTCAGCCCGGCCAGCACGATCAGGGGCAGGGTCATCGTCCAGGACGACTCGTGGGGATGGATCTCCTCGCGGCGCTCCTCGGGGTCCTCACCGGGGAGCGGGTCGTTCCAACGGGCCTGGCCGAAGAAGACCAGGAAGACCTGACGGCTCATGTAGAACGCCGTCAGCAGGGCGGTGAGCAGGCCGAGGACCCAGAGGGCGGGGCTCTCGTCGTAGGCGAAGGCCAGGATCTCGTCCTTGGACCAGAAGCCGGCGAAGGGGGGAACGCCGGCGATGGCCAGCCAGCCCACGATGAAGGCGGCGGCGGTGATCGGCATCACCTTGCGCAGGGCGCCCATGCGGCGCATGTCCTGCTCGTCGTGCATGCCGTGGATGACCGAGCCCGCGCCCAGGAAGAGCAGCGCCTTGAAGAAGGCATGGGTCACCACGTGGAACAGAGCGGCGACGTAGGCCCCCGAGCCCACGGCCAGGAACGTGTAGCCGAGCTGGCTGATCGTGGAGTAGGCCAGCACCTTCTTGATGTCGTTCTGGGAGACGGCGATGGTGGCGGCCAGGAGGGCCGTGCCCACGCCGATCCAGGCGATCAGGGCCGGCACCCAGTCGCTGGACGCGGTCAGCACCGGGTTGATCCGGATCATCAGGAAGACCCCGGCCGTGACCATGGTGGCGGCGTGGATCAGCGCCGACACGGGCGTCGGGCCGGCCATCGCGTCGGGCAGCCAGACGAACAGCGGCACCTGGGCCGACTTGCCCACGGCCCCGACGAAGAGCAGGAAGGCGATCGCCGTCGCCGTCGTCGTGGCCATGGTGGCGGCGTTGGCGTTCAGGTCGACGTAGTTCAGCGAACCCACCGCGGTGAACGTGAAGAACATGGCGACGAGGAAGCCCCAGTCCCCGATGCGGTTGGTGACGAAGGCCTTCTTGCCCGCCACCGCGTTGGGCATCTCGGTGAACCAGAACGAGATGAGCTGGTACGAGCAGAGGCCCACGCCCTCCCAGCCGAGGAAGGTGACCAGGAGGTTGTCGCCCAGGACCAGCATCAGCATGAAGAAGACGAAGAGGTTGAGCAGGGCGAAGAAGCGGGCGAAGTCGCGGTCGCCGTGCATGTAGCCGACCGAGTAGAGGTGGATCAGGGTGCCGACGCCGGTGATGAACAGGGTCATCGTCATCGACAGGGGGTCGACCAGGAAGCCCAGGTCCACGTGCAGGCCGCCGACCGGCAGCCACTCGAAGAGGATCTGGTTGAAGGCCCGCTCCTCGACGCCCCGGTCGACCAGGCCGAGGTGCACGGCGACGGCGGCCGCGAACGAGCCGCCCATGAGCAGGGTGGCCAGCCACCCCGCGGCGGGCTCGCCGACGCGGCGCCCGGCGAGGGTCAGGAGCAGGAAGCCGGCCAAGGGCAGGGCGGGGATCAACCAGACGAGTTCGATCACCCGATCAGCCCTTCAGCACCGCGACGTCGTCGGCCGTGGCGCCCGGGCGGCGGCGCAGGACGGCCACGATGAGGGCCAAGCCGACCACCACTTCGGCCGCGGCGACCACCAGGACGAAGAAGACCGAGACCTGCCCGCCGAGGTCACCCAACTGGCGGCCGAAGGCCACGAAGGTCAGGTTGACGGCGTTGAGCATGAGCTCGACGCACATGAACATGACCAGCGGGTTGCGGCGCACGAGCAGGCCCGTGCCCCCGAGGCTGAAGAGCATGGCCCCCAACACCAGGTACCAGGTGGTGGTGACCTGCATCGCCGTGATCACGCCTCCTCCCCGGTGCGGGCGGCCTCGTCCTCGGCCTCGATGGCGCTACCGGCGGCGGGGCGCTTGGCCAGGACCACCGCGCCGACCACCGCGATGGTCAGCAGCAGGGCGGTGATCTCGAAGGCGAAGACGTACTGGCTGAAGAGGACCCGGGCCAGTGCCTCGACGTTGGCCCGGTCCCCGAAACCGGCGAGAAGGGCCTGGCCGCCGGTCACCGGGTCGTCGGTGCTGAAGACCAGGACGACGAGGAGCAGGCCCACGAAGGCCAGCCCGGCCACGATCGCCAGCGGGCGCTGGCCGGGCAGGGGGTCCTCCCGCATCGAGTCGGCCTGGTCCACGCCGAGGAGCATGATGACGAACAGGAACAGGATGACGATGGCAGCGGCGTAGACGATGACCTGCACCGCGGCGAGCAGGTGGGCCTCCTGGGCCACGAAGAGCACGGCCACGCCGAACAGGGTCCCCACCAGCGACAGGGCGTTGTGGACCGGGTTGCGGAAGGCGATGACGCCCACGGCGCCGGTGAGCACGATGGCTGCGCTGATGATGAAGACGACCGTTTCCATCAGTCGTCCTCGACCCGCTGGCCCTGCTCAGGGGCGCGCACGCCGTAGCCGAGCTCACCGGACCAGGCCACGACGCCCTCGTACTCGGCGTTGCCGGCCGACGCGGTGGCCCGCATCCAGGCCGAGCTGAACAGGTCCTCGCCCTCCCGCCAGTCCTCCCAGGGCAGCTGCTGGGGCTTGCCCTCGTCGTCCACCAGCAGTTCGTCGCGCGTGTAGATGGCGTCCTGGCGGTCGGTGAAGGAGAACTCGAAGAGCTTGGTCTCGGTGATCGCCTCCGTGGGGCAGGCCTCGACGCAGAGGTCGCAGTGGATGCAGCGCAGGTAGTTGATCTCGTAGATGAAGCCCCAGCGCTCGCCGGGGCTGATCGGGTCGTCCGGCGGGTTGTCGGCCCCCCGCACGTAGATGCAGCGGGCCGGACAGACCCCGGCACACAGCTCGCAGCCGATGCACTTCTCCATGCCGTCCTCGTACCGGTTCAGGACGTGACGGCCGTGGAGGCGGATCGGCTTGGGGGCCTTCTCCTCGGGATAGGGCGCGGTGACCCGGTCCTCGAACAGCTTCTTGAACGTGACCCCGAAGCCGGCGATGTAGTCGAAGAAGTCCGCCATCAGTCGAACACCTCCACCCCGTCCGATGCGGCCCGCTCGTCCCGTGAGGTGCGCACCGCCCGTCCGAGCAGCGTGTAGGCCGTCAGGAACACGGCCAGAGCGACGGGGAAGAACACGAGCCAGTTCCAGTCCTCGTCCCGGGCGATCTGGATGCCGGCCAGCAACAGGAGCCAGCCGAGGGCCAACGGGATGAGGGCCTTCCAGCCCAGGTCCATCAGCTGGTCGTAGCGGAAGCGGGGCAGCGTGGCCCGGAACCAGACGAAGATGAACAGGAAGCAGAAGACCTTGGCGAAGAACCAGATCGGGCCCCACATCAGATCCGGCCCGAACAGCGTGGGGCCGGCCGGGCCACCGAGGAAGAGGGTGACGATGATCGCCGACATGGTGATCACGTTCATGAACTCGGCGAGGAAGAACAGGGCGAAGCGGATCGAGCTGTACTCGGTGTGGAACCCGCCCACGATCTCCTGCTCGGCCTCGACCAGGTCGAACGGCGGCCGGTTCAGTTCGGCCGTGCCCGCGATCAGGAAGATGAAGAAGGGGACGACGCCCGCCGCGAGGACGTTCCAGTCCCGGATCGAATCGGCCTGGGCGTTGACGATGCCGTGGGTGGACAGGGTGCCGGAGAGCAGGACCACGGTGGCCACGCTGAGCCCCAGGGCGGCCTCGTAGGAGACCATCTGGGCCGTGGCCCGCACCGATCCGAGCAGCGGGTACTTCGAGCCCGACGACCAGCCCGCCAGCATGACGCCATAGACGGCGATCGACGAGAGGGCGAGGAAGAGCAGGATGCCGATGGGCGGGTCGGCCACCTGCAGGAGGGTGTCGTGGCCGAAGATGGAGACGACCCCCTCGTCGGGCCCCTTGAAGTTGCCGCCGATGGGCACGATGCAGAAGACCACGAAGGCCGGGATGATCGAGAGGTAGGGGGCAAGGCGGAAGACGCCGAGGTCGGCCCGGATCGGCTTGAGGTCCTCCTTGAAGAAGAACTTCACGCCGTCGGCGAAGGTCTGGAACAGGCCCCACGGCCCGGCCAGGTCGGGACCGATCCGGTTCTGCATGTCGCTGATGAGCTTGCGTTCGAACCAGATCATGAACATCACGGCCACGAGCAGGAAGACGAACGCGACCACGACCTTCAACAGGACGATGCCGACGTCGCCCGCCGTGAGGTCGCCGGTGAGGAGGGGATCCATCAGTGCGCCCTCATCACAGTCGCTCCACCCGGACGTCGGTCACGGCCTCGCCGCCGCTGATCAGGTCGCCGCCGGCGCCCCCGGGAGCGTTGAAAGGCACCACGGCGCTGGCTCGGGGCACCCCGGGGTCGGCCGCGGCCGACACCGTGATCGAGCCCCGGGCCGAGGTCACCTTGACCGGAGTCCCGGTCTCGATGCCGAGCCGGTCGAAGTCGTGGGGGTTCAGTCGGGCCGTGGCCGGGCGAGCCAGCTTGGCGATGGTCGAGGCCCGCTGGACCAGGGTGGCCTCGTCGTACATGGTCCGGCCGCTCACCAGGCGCAGGGAGTAGCTGTCCGCCGCCGGCAGGTGCCCGTCGGTGACCGCGCCGGCGGTGACCGACGAGCCCTCGACCAGGACGCCGTCACCGCCCGCCGCGACCAGGCGGTCGCCCAGACCGGCGTGGGTCGGGGCCACCCGCTCGATCTCGGCCAGCAGGTCCTCGACCGACGTCACGCCCAGGTCGGACCCGAGGCGGGCGGCGAGATCGGTGGCGATGATCCAGTCGGCCCGGGCCGTGCCCGGGCTGGTGACCCGCTGGGCGACGGTGCTGACCCGACCTTCGAGGTTGGTGGTGGTGCCGTCGACCTCGGCGTAGCCGGCGGCGGGCAGGACGACGTCGGCCGCCTCGACCGACCCGGTGAGGAAGCAGTCCACGGCGATCACCGTGCCCACCGCCTCGAGCGCCCGGCGAGCCAGGTCCCGGTCCGGCGCGTCCTGGACCGGATCGGCGCCGAGGAGGACGAGGACGTCCAGTCCACCGTCGGCCGCGGCTTGGAGCATCGCGTCCGTGTCCAGGCCGGCGCTGGCCGGGACCGTCGGCCAGACGTCGACGAGGGCCTCGCGGCCGCCGTCCAGCGGGGCCCGGCCGGGCAGGACGCCAGGGGCCAGGCCCATGTCGAGGGCGCCGTGGACGTTGCCGCGGCGGAGCGTGGAGAGGAAACGGACCCGGTCACCGACGTCGGCGAGGTCCAGCGCGGCCCGCGCCGTGTGGGCGGCGGGCTCGGCCAGCGAGGGCCGGCCCAGGAGGACGACCACCGGGCCGTCGCCCAGGAGGCCGGCGTCGAGCACCGAGGCCACGGCGGCCGGGGCGCCGCCGGGGGCGTGGAGCTCGGTGTGGGTGGCGTACGGGGTGAGGCCCGAGGTGGCCGGGGCGATCTCGATGATCCGGACCCCGTCCTCGACCGCGGCGTGACGCAGCCGGAGGTAGAGGACGCCGAGCTCCTCCTTGATGTCAGGGCCGAGGAGGACCACTGTCGTGCCGGGGGCGCAGGCCTCGTCGATGGTGGCCCGGGGCAGCCCGAGGACCAGGTCGGCAGGCAGGCCGTCGCCCAACTGGGCGTCCACGTTGTCGGTGCCGAGCACGCCCTTGGCCAGCTTGGCCCAGGCGTAGGCCGACTCGTTGGTGAGGCGGGACCCGCCGATGACGCCGATCCGGTCGGCGGGGGCGGCCTCGAGGGCCTCGGCGGCCCGGCCGAGGGCCTCGGACCAGCGGGCCGTGGTGAGGCCACTGCCGCCCGGCGTGCGGACGAGCGGCTCGCCCAGGCGGTCGGGGTTGTTGACGTAGGAGAAGTCGAATCGGCCCTTGTCGCAGAGCCAGCCCCAGTTGACCGGGTCGACGTCGACCCCGCTGTAGCGCAGGACCTCGTCCCGGGAGGACTGGATGGCCACCCGGCAGCCGACCGAGCAGGTCGTGCAGGTGGACTCGGCGTTGGCCAGGTCCCAAGGCCGGGCCCGGAAGCGGAAGGGCCCGGCGGTGAGGGCGCCCACCGGGCAGATCTGGACCGTGTTGCCGCTGAAGTAGGAGGAGAACGGGTGGTCGGGGAAGGTGTTGACCTGCGTCGCCGCGCCCCGGCCGATGAAGGAGATCAGGGGGTCGCCGGCCACGTCCTTGGCGAAGCGGGTGCAGCGGTCACAGAGGATGCAGCGCTCCCGGTCGAGGAGGACGACGTCGTTGACCGGGATGGGCTTGGCGAAGTGCCGCTTCTCCTCGACGAAGCGGCTCTCGCCGGGGCCGTACGCGACGGTCTGGTCCTGCAGGGGGCACTCGCCACCCTTGTCACAGACCGGGCAGTCCAGCGGGTGGTTGATGAGCAGGAACTCGAGGACGCCGTCCTGGGCCTTCTTGGTGGCTTCGCTGTGGGTGTCCACCACCATGTCGGGAGCCACCTCGATCATGCAGGCCGGCTGCAGGGCCGG
>DATDAH010000245.1:0-22132 GCA_036525535.1 Acidimicrobiales bacterium | reverse complement strand
TCGTCGTGGTCACCGTGGGCGACCAGGACGGCGAGTCCGCCCAGATCTCCGGCGAGGGCGACCCGTTCTCGTGATGGCCTCGGGGGAGCACGACCTGGTCGTCCGGGGCGGGACGGTCGTCGACGGGACCGGAGCGGAACGGCGGGCGGCCGACGTGGCCGTCGACGACGGTCGGATCACCGCCGTCGGTGACGTCGCCGCTGGGGGCCGGGAGGAGCTGGACGCCACGGGGCTGCTGGTCACGCCCGGCTGGGTCGACGTCCACACCCACTACGACGGTCAGGTCACCTGGGACCCGCTGCTGACCCCTTCCTCGTGGCAGGGCGTCACGACCGTGGTCATGGGCAACTGCGGCGTCGGGTTCGCGCCGGTGATGCCCGACCGTCACGACTGGTTGATCGCCCTGATGGAGGGCGTCGAGGACATCCCGGGCACGGCGCTGGCCGAGGGCATCAGCTGGGGGTGGGAGAGCTTCCCGGAGTACCTCGACGTGCTCGACGGACTGCCCCACGCCATGGACGTGGCCGCGCAGGT
Organism: Acidimicrobiales bacterium; assembly: GCA_036525535.1. Classification (GTDB taxonomy): domain Bacteria; phylum Actinomycetota; class Acidimicrobiia; order Acidimicrobiales; family DATDAH01; genus DATDAH01. The sequence goes on along the minus strand of DATDAH010000245.1, from coordinate 21,598 downwards.
CCCGCACGGCGCACTCCGCGGCTACGTGATGGGCGACCGCGGCGCCGAGCACACCGAAGTCCCGACGGCCGACGAGATCGAGACGATGGGCCGGCTGGCGGCCGACGGAGTCCGAGCCGGGGCCCTCGGCTTCACGACCTCCCGGACGGTCAACCACCGTTCGAGCGACGGGCGGCCGACGCCGAGCCTGACGGCCACGGCCGACGAGCTGCTGGGCATCGCCAGGGGTGTGGGCGCCACCGGGATGGGCGTCCTCCAGCTGGTGGCTGACCTCGTCGACCTGGACGGCGAGTTCGCGCTGGTCCGCGCCATGGCCGAGGTCAGCGGACGACCGCTGTCCATCACCACCTTGTCCGAGGTCCACCGGGGCGACTGGCGGGCCCTCCTGGCCAAGATCACCGAGGCCCAGGCCGACGGCGTGCCCATTCGGGGTCAGGTCGCCTCCCGTCCGGTCGGCGTGCTCCTGGGCCTCGAGGGCCGCCTGCACCCGCTGGTCGCCTCACCGACCTACCAGGCGATGGCGGCGCTGGACCTGGGCGAGCGGGTGGCCCGGCTGCGCGCCCCGGAGGTCCGGGCCACCGTGCTCGGCGAGCTGACGAACGGCGGCCTGGCCTTCGGGTCCTACGACGGGATCTTCCCGCTGGGCGACCCGCCGGAGTACGACCCCGGCGCCGAGCGCAGCATCGAGGCCGTTGCCACCCGGGAGGGTCGGGAGGCGGTCGACGTGGCTCTCGACGTCATGCTGGAGCGGGACGGTCGGGGCCTGCTCTACCTGCCCTTCGCCAACTACGCCGACCGGGACTTCGCCACCATCCGGGAGATGCTCCTGCATCCCCACACCGTCCCGGGGCTCGGCGACGCCGGGGCCCACTGCGGGATGATCTGCGACGGCTCGATGCCGACCTACCTGGTCAGCCACTGGGGCCGGGACGTGGCCGAGCCGCTCCCTCTGGAATGGCTGGTGAGCCAGCAGACCCGGGAGACGGCCGGGTTGGTCGGCCTGCACGACCGCGGCGTGCTGGCCCCCGGCTACCGGGCCGACCTGAACCTGATCGACGAGCAGGCCCTCGGGATCCTCGCCCCCGAGATGGTCCAGGACCTCCCCGCCGGCGGCAAGCGCTACATCCAGCGCGCCACCGGCTACCGCACGACGGTGGTGGCCGGCGAGGTCACCTTCCGCGACGGCGAGTCCACCGGCGCCCTCCCCGGCAGGCTCATCCGCGGCGCCCAACCCGCCCCCACCTGACCGTTCTGGCTGCACCCTGCCGCGGTGGGCCGCGGCTCGGCGCAACCAGAACGGGTGGTCAGCCGGAGGACGGGGCGGCGGTGGCGTCGCGCAGGTCGCGTTTGAGGACCTTGCCGCTGGCGTTGCGGGGGAGGCGCTCGTGGCGGACCTCCACGATGGAGGGGACCTTGAAGGCAGCCAGGTGCTGCTTCAGGTGGGCCAGCAGGGCGTCCACGTCGATGCCCTCGGCGGTCGGGACCACGGCCAGCGCCACCTCCTCGCCGAGGCGCTCGTGGGGGACGCCGAAGACGGCGGCCTCGGCCACGCCGGGGAACTCGTAGACGGCCCCTTCGACCTCGGCGCAGTAGATGTTCTCGCCCGCCCGCAGGACCATGTCCTTGGCCCGGTCCTCGACGTAGATGAAGCCTTCGTCGTCGAGGCGGCCGAGATCGCCCGAGCGCAGCCAACCGTCGGCGTCGATCACCTCGGCAGTGGCCTCGGGGTTGTTCCAATAGCCCCGGATGAGGTTCGGGCCCCGGAAGCAGATCTCACCCACCTCGCCGGTGGGCACCGGATTGCCCTCGTCGTCGACCACCCGGACCTCCATGACCGGGACGGCGCGCCCGGAGCTGGTCGGCTTGCGCAGGTAGTCGGCCCCGCTGTTGCCCGGCCCGTAGGCGTTGGTCTCGGTCATGCCGTAGCCGATCTGGGGCTTGCCGTGACGGAAGCCCTGGTCGACCCGGCGCACCAGCTCGGGCGGGGCCGGCGCACCGCCGCCGCCGACGGACACCAGGCTGGACGTGTCCCGCTTCTCGAAGTCGGGGGACTCGAGCAGGTCCCAGGACATGGTGGGCACCCCCACGAAGGCGGTCACCCGCTCCCGCTCGATGAGCTCCAGGGCCCGCTCGGGGCTCCAGCGGTACATCATCACCAGCTTCGCCCCCGACGCCGTGGTCCCGAGCAGGACCGGGATCAGGCCGGTGGCGTGGAACAGGGGGACGACCAGGATGTAGGCGGTGCGGTCCTTCGGGCCGTCGTCGGCCTTCGGCGGCTCCATCAGGGCGCTCACCGAGGAGCGGGCGCCGAAGGCCAGCAGGCCGCTGAGGACGGCTCGGTGGGTGGACACCGCCCCCTTCGGGTGACCGGTCGTGCCCGAGGTGTAGAGGATGGTGGCGTCGTCGTCGGGCGCGATGGCGACCTCCGGGAGGGTGGCGGTCGGGTCGAGCACGTCCTCCAGCCGGTCGACGCCGTCGACGTCGGCGGTGAGGCGCACGCCGATCACGGCCAGCCCGAGGCCGGCCTGTACGGGAGCGAGGCGCTCGACCCGCTCCTGGTCGGCGACGCACACCTTGGCCCCGCAGTCCTGGAAGCCGTACTCCAGCTCGTCGGTGGTCCACCAGGCGTTGAGAGCCACGGCCACGGCCCCGATGGAGGTGATGGCCTGGAACGCCACGATCCACTCGGGGTAGTTGCGCATGGCGATGGCCACCCGATCGCCGTAGCGGACGCCGTAGCGGTCGTGAAGCAGGGCGCCCATGGCTCCGACCTGGCTCCAGACGTCGGCGAAGGTCAGGCGTTCGTCCTCGTACACGAGGTAGTCCTTGTCGCCGTAGCCGCTGGCCATCTCGAACAGGAAGCGCAGCGAGGGCGGCGTGTTGGCGAAGACCTTGTAGGTCCGGCCGTCGATGGTGGCGTCGACCAGGGGATAGCGACCGCCGGGGCCGGTGACCTGAGCCACCGCTTCGTCCCAGGACAATGGAGCGTCAGGCATCGGGGGCATGGTAGGGATTGCGCCCGTGGGGGACCTCACGCTCGACCTCGCCGATCACGTGGCCACCGTCACCCTCGATCGCCCGCCCGTGAACGCCATCACCCGGTCGACGATGGTCGAGTTGCGGGACTCGTTCCGCGCCCTCGGCGAGGACCCACACGTCCGGGTCGCCGTGTTCACCGGCGCAGGCGACAAGGCCTTCATGGCCGGGGTCGACCTGAAGACCTTCGACTCCGACGACACCGAGGCCGATCCCGACGACCCGGGCCGCCTCCCGCGAGAGGCCCTCGAGGCGGTGTACGACTGCGCCGTCCCCGTCATCGCCGCCGTCAACGGGCCGGCCCTGGGTGCGGGGCTGGCGTACGCCGCGGTGTGCGACCTGATCGTCGCCGCCGACCACGCCACGTTCGGCACCACCGAGATCAACGTCGGCCTGCTCGGCGCCAGCGCCCACCTGAGCCTGCTGCTGGGTCGACCCAAGGTGCGGGAGCTGTTCCTCACCGGCGTGCCCGCATCGGCGGCCGAGCTGCACCGGCTGGGTGCCGTCAACCGGGTCGTACCGCTCGCCGAGCTGGCGGCGACGGCCGGCGAGATGGCCGCGGCGCTGGCAACCAAGAGCCCGCTGGCCCTGCGCCTCGCCAAGGAAGCCCTCAACGAGACCGAGTTCCTCCCATTGAAGGAGGCCTACCGAACCGAGCAGGGCTACACCCGCCGCCTCCTCCAGCACCCGGACTCGGCCGAGGCCCGCCAGGCGTTCGCCGAGAAGCGCGAGCCCAACTGGACCTACCAGCCCGGGGACTGAGGCTCGAGCCAGCTCGTTCTGGCGTCGATCGGTTGCGGTTTCCGCAGCGAACAGAAGCAATTTCGGGTCGGAACTGGAACGTGTTCTAGTGTCGGCGGTGATGAGCGAGAGCGACGTCCTGAGTGCGCCCCTCGTGGTCGAGTATCCGTTCACCCGGACCGTCGGCCCCGTGCAGTCGGCCTTCTTCACCGGGCTGCGCGAAGGGGTGCTGGTCGGCGTGCGGATGGTCGACGGCGGGGTGATGTGCCCGCCCGTCGAGTACGACCCCCGGACCTCCGAGCCCCTGACCGAGCTGGTCGAGGTCGGCGCCGCGGGCGAGGTGACGAGCTGGGCCTGGGTCAGCGAGCCCCGGACGGGCAACCCCCTGTCCACGCCGTTCGCCTGGGCCCTGATCCGCCTCGACGGGTCCGACACGGCGATGCTGCACGCCGTCGACGCCGGCTCGGTCGACGCCATGAGCACCGGCATGCGGGTCCGGGTCCGCTGGGCTGACGAGCGGGAGGGGGCCATCACCGACATCGCCTGCTTCGAGCCGGAGACGGCGACATGAGCGAGGTCACCGTCAGCCCGTTCCCGGATGGCCTCTGGTCCCAGCCCGCCGTGGCCACCTCCGGCATCGCCGCCATCGACGGCGTGGAGCCGGTCAAGTCGATCCGCACGCCGGCCCGGCTGGACTACACGTACACCGCCGGCATCAGCCAGTCCCGCTTCCTGCGGGGAATGGCCGAGGGCAAGCTCCTGGGTGAGCGGTGCCCAAAATGCGGCAAGGTCTACGTCCCCTCCCGGGGCGCCTGTCCCGTCGACGGCATCCCCACCGAGGAGGTCGTCGAGCTGCCGAGCGTGGGCACGGTCGTCAGCTTCTGCGTCGTGAACGTCGAGTTCACGGGCCGGGGCATCGAGATCCCCTACGCCTCGGCCCTGGTGGTGCCCGACGGCGCCGACCTGGCGGTCTTCGGCCTCATCCAGGAGATCCCCCATGACCAGGTCCGCATGGGCATGCGGGTCGAGGCCAAGTGGAAGGACCCGGCCGACTGGGAGACGTCCTTCGAGAACATCGAGTGGTGGCGCCCCAACGGCGAGCCCGACGCCGCCTACGAGTCGTACCAGGAGCACGTCTGATGCGCGACGTGGCCGTGGTCGGCACCGCGCAGTCGGCGCACGCCCGGCGCATCGACGACCGCAACGAGGTCGAGATGCTCATGCCGGTGCTCCAGGAGCTGAAGGACGGCCTCGGGGTCACCCAGGCCGACCTCGACTTCACCTGCTCGGGCAGTACGGACTACCTGGCCGGCCAGGGCTTCAGCTTCGTCGGGACCCTCGACGGCGTGGGGCCGTACCCACCGATCAGCGAGTCCCATGTCGAAGCCGACGGGGCCTGGGCCCTCTACGAGGCCTGGGTCAAGATCCAGACCGGGGCGGCGGACACCGCGCTCGTGTACAGCTACGGCAAGTCCTCGCCGGGCGAGCTGCCCCGGGTGCTCAGCCGCCAGCTCGACCCCTACTACTACGGGCCCCTGTGGCCGGACTCGCTCAGCCTGGCCGCCCTGCAGACCCGGGCCCTGCTCGACTCGGGCAAGGCCACGGAGCGGGATCTGGCCGAGATCGCCGTCCGCTCCCGGGCGGCGGCCAAGGACAACCCCTTCGCCACCGTCAGCGGGGACTTCGACGTCGACGAGATCCTGGCTGAGGACCACCTCGTGGCCCCGCTGCGCAAGCACGACTGCCCGCCCCTCAGCGACGGCGCCGTCGCCGTCGTCCTCGCCGCCGAGGGCCGAGCCCGTGAGCTGACCGAGAACCCGGCGTGGATCCGGGGCCTCGAGCACCGCATCGACGGGCACGCCCTCGGCCTGCGAGACCTCACCGACTCGCCCTCCACCCGCCTCGCGGCCCGAGCGGCGGGAGTCAGCGACGGCGCGCTCGACGTTGCCGAGCTCCACGCCCCCTTCACGGCCCAGGAGGTCATCCTCCGGGAGGCCATGGGTCTGAGCGACGAGGTCGACGTCAACCCGTCGGGCGGGGCGCTGGCCGCCAACACGATGATGGCGGCCGGGCTGGTCCGCATCGTCGAGGTGGCCAACCGCATCGCCGCGGGCACGGCCGGTCGGGGCGTGGCCCACGCCACCTCGGGCCACTGCCTGCAACAGAACCTCGTTTGTGTCCTGGAGGCGAGCGGAGATGGGTGAGCGCGTAGCCGTCGTCGGGTGTGGCCAGACCCGCCACCAGGCCACCCGGGGCGACGTGTCCATCGCCGGCCTCGTCCGGGAAGCGGCCATGCGGGCCCTCGAGGACGCCGGCATGACGTGGGCCGACATCGACGCCGTCGTGGTGGGCAAGGCCCCGGACTTCTTCGAAGGGCTGATGATGCCCGAGCTGTACCTGGCCGAAGCGCTGGGGGCGGTGGGCAAGCCGATGCTCCGGGTGCACACCGCAGGCTCCGTGGGGGGCTCGACCGCCATCGTGGCCAGCAGCCTGGTGGCCTCCGGCGTCCACAAGCGGGTGCTGACGGTGGCCTTCGAAAAGCAGTCCGAGTCCGAGGCCATGTGGGCCCTGTCGCTGCCCGTGCCCTTCTCCCAGAAGCTGGTGGCCGGGGCGGGAGGCTTCTTCGCGCCCCACATCCGGGCCTACATGCGCCGGTCGGGGGCGCCCGACGACACCGGGATCCTGGTCGCCCTGAAGGACCGGCTCAACGCCTGCAAGAACCCCTTCGCCCACCTGCACCAGCCGCACATCACCTACGAGTCGATCCGCGACTCGATGATGCTCTGGGACCCGATCCGCTACGACGAGACCTGCCCGTCGTCGGACGGCGCCTTCGCCATGGTGCTGGCCGACGAGGCCACCGGCGACGCCAGCCCCAACCCGGCGTGGCTCCACGGCTCGTCCCTGCGCAGCGAGGCCACCATGGCCGCCGGCCGGGACCACGTCAACCCTCAGGCCGGCCGGGACTGCGCCGCTGACCTCTACCGGCAGGCGGGCATCACCGACCCCCGCCAGCAGATCGACTTGGCCGAGGTCTACGTCCCCTTCTCCTGGTACGAGCCCATGTGGCTGGAGAACCTCGGCTTCGCGGAGGAGGGCGAGGGGTGGAAGCTGACCGAGTCGGGGGCGACGGCCCTCGACGGCGACATCCCCTGGAACGCATCGGGCGGGGTCCTGTCCACGAACCCCATCGGGGCGTCGGGGATGATCCGCTTCGGCGAGGCGGCCATGCAGGTGCGCGGCATGTGCGGTGACCACCAGGTCGACGGTGCCCGGACGGCCCTCGGCCATGCCTACGGTGGAGGGGCACAGTTCTTCGCGATGTGGATCGTCAGCAGCGCGAAGCCCTGAGGCCGTCAGGTCGGCCGGTCGTCGGGCGGGAGGGAGCAGGAACGACATGACCTCGAAGGAGTCGCCGCCATGAGCACCCCTGCGGGTTGGTACCCGGACCCCACCAACCGCCACCAGAACCGCTGGTTCGACGGCAACGACTGGACCGACCACGTCGCCGACGGCCAGGCCGTCAGCACCGACCCCGTGCAGGGCGGCCCGACCGCGGCGTCCACCCAGCCGACCCCGGCCGCCACGCCTGACCCCGCCGCGACCTCCGTCAGCCCCGCGGCGTCAGGGCCGCCCCCCGGGGCCCCCGGCAGCCCGCCACCGAGCGGCGGCGCCCCGCTGGGGACCTATGTCGCGCCCGAGAGCTCGTCGTCGGGCGGCAGCCGCAAGGCCCTTCTCATCGCGGGCGTCGGCGCCGTCCTGGTTGCCGTCGTCGTCGCCCTGGTCCTGACCCTCGGGGGCGGCGACGACGGAGGCGACGCGGCTGACGTCACGGGGTCGGAGGACGAGGACACCACGACCACCACGGACGATCCGTCGGCGTCGGACCTCTTCGACGACATGGCTGACACCGGCAACGACGGTGGTGACATCTTCGGCACCGACGACGAGCCGGCCGATGACCCCGCCGACTCGACGGTCCCGCCCGATGACAGTGGCGACGACGCCTATCCGCCGGAGGTCATCGACAACTTCACCAGCTCGTGCGAGAGCGCCGGGAGCTCGTCCACCTTCTGCAACTGCGTGATCGACACCCTGCAGCAGAACGTGCCCTACGACCGCTTCGTCGAGATCGACCAGGAGCTGGCCGAGGACCCGTCGAACATCCCGAGTGAGTTGACCGTCGCCGCGGAGGGGTGCCAGTGAGCCATCCCCGGGCCGAGATCGAGGCGGCGGTCGAGCGCTACCTGCAGATCCGGTCCGACGCCGAAGAGGGACGGGGGGGCTGGGACGGCCTCGACGAGATGTTCACCGACGACGCCACCTTCATCGACCCCGCGTGGGGGCGGGTCACGGGCATCGAGAACCTGCGGGAGTTCTGGCGGGAGAGCATGGCCGGCCTCGACGACTGGCGCTTCCCGCACGGCTGGTCCTCGATCGACGGGGACCAGGTGGTCCTCAAGTGGTGGAACCGGCTTCCCGGCCAACGAGCGGACGGCACCTGGTACGAGGTGCCGGGCGTGTCCCTCATGACCTATGCCGGGGACGGGAAGTTCTCCTACGAGGAGGACATCATGAACATGGCCCATCTCTTCGAGGTGATCACCGAGAGCGGCTACCGGTTCGCCGAGAACATGAACCAACCGCCGCGCCACCCGGCCCGGTAGACGCCCGATCGCCATGGCCGCGTCGGACCTGGTGCCGCCTCGTGACGAGGGCACGGTCATCGTCGCCGCCGATCGCCGCCTGGGCGTGGCCGAGTTCGGGCCCCGCGACGGCAAGCCCGTCTTCTGGTTCCACGGCACGCCGGGCGCCCGGTGCCAGGTCCCGCCCGCGGCCCGACGCGGGGCCGACGAGCTGGGGGCCCGGGTCATCGGGGTCGAGCGCCCGGGGACCGGGTCGTCGACCGGTCACCTCTACCCCGACATCCGGGCGTTCGCCGACGACATCGCGGTGGTGGCCGACGAGCTCGGGGTCGACCGCTTCGGGGTGATCGGGTTGTCCGGGGGCGGGCCCTACGTGCTGGCCTGCGCCGAGGCCTTTCCCGACCGGGTGGTCGGGGCCGTGGTGCTCGGCGGCGTCGCCCCGACCGTAGGCGACGACGCCGCCGACGGAGGGCTCGTCGACCTCACCCGACGCCTCCGGCACCTGATCGGCGCGACCCGCCTGCCGCTGGCGCTGGGCCTCACCGTCCTGGCCCGGGCTCTGAAGCCGCTCGGCCACCAGGCCTTCGTCCTCTACGCACGTACCTCACCGCCGGGCGACCAGCTCGCGTTCGCGGTGCCGGGCATGGAGGAGATGTTCCTGGACGACCTCAACCGGGCCGCGGCGAGGGGTGGTCTCGGCGCGGCCGCCGGCGACCTGGCCCTGTTCGGGCGGCACTGGGGGTTCTCGGTGGCAGACATCCGGGTGCCCGTGCGGTTCTGGCACGGCGACGCCGACAACATCGTCCCCCTACGCCACGCCGAGGCCCTCGCCCGGCTGGTGCCCGACGCCGAGCTGCACATACGCCCCGGGGAGAGCCATCTGGGAACGTTGGTTGTGGGCGACGAAGCGCTCCGTACGGTGGTCGACCTGTGGAGCTGAGCCGACCATGACCGACGAACTGACCCGCCCCTGGTACCGCCGGCCCGGGGTGCTCGCCGCCCTCGCCTTGCTCGTGCTCGCCCTCGGATTCGGCGTGGGCCTGCTCCTGGCCGCGGGTGACGACGGGGACCAGGTGGACACCACCGACACCACCGTGACGAGCGTGGCGCCGACCGCCCCGCCGACGACGGCACCCGCCACGACCCCGCCGAGCACCACCACGATCGAGCCCGAGGTCCTGTGCGGCGCCGGGGACCAGGTGGCGTGTGACCAGCTCGACGACGATCAACTGCAGGCGTTCTGCGACGACGGCAACGTGGACGCCTGTCAGGTCCTGCTGGCCCGCCAGGGCGACGGAGTGCCCGACGGTCCCAACGGCGAGGGCAACGGCAACGGGAACGGCAACGGGAACGGGAACGGGAACGGGAACGGCAACGGGCAAGGCGACGAAGGCGACTGAGCGCCATTTGGGGTAGGGAGGGCCTATGCGCTGGAAGCCGGGTCAGGGTCGGAGCGACAACATCGAGGACCGCCGGGGCAGCTCGGCCGGGGGACTCGGCGGCTTGGGCGGCCTCATCCCCGGTGGCGGCAAGGGGGGCGGGGTCATCGGGATCGTCGTCCTGTTGGCCGTCTTCCTGCTGGGGGGAAGGAGCTGCCTGTCCGACGGGAGCGGCGGCGATTCGGCCTCCGGCGGCCTCGACATCGAGGCCATCAATGACATCCTCAGCCAGTTCTCGCCTGCGGGCGGGGCCGCGGCAGGGGAGGACCCGCTCGACCCGGCCGACGACCCCGACGCCAACACCGTGGACTTCGTGTCCTTCGTCCTCGACGACGTCCAGGGGTTCTGGGGCGGCTACTTCGACGACGCGGGCGAGAACTACCCCGACGCCGAGCTGGTCCTGTTCCGGAACAGCGTGCAGTCCGGCTGCGGCCCCGCCTCCGCGGCCACCGGGCCCTTCTACTGCCCGGTCGACTCGAAGGCCTACATCGACCTCGCCTTCTTCCGGGAGCTGACCGACCGCTTCGGGGCGCCCGGCGACTTCGCTCAGGCCTACGTGCTGGCCCACGAGCTGGGCCACCACGTCCAGAACGTGCTGGGGATCAACGCCGAGGTCCAGCGCCTGGGCCAGCAGGACCCCGACCGCGTCAACGAGCTCTCCGTCCGGCTCGAGCTCCAAGCCGACTGCTTCGCCGGTGTCTGGGCCCACTCGGCCTTCCAGCGGGACCTGCTCAGCGACGGCGACCTGGAGGAGGGCATCGACGCGGCGGGCGCCGTGGGCGACGACCGCCTCGGGGTGGACTCACCCGAGAGCTTCACCCACGGCACCAGCGAGCAACGCGTGCACTGGCTGCGGACCGGCTACGAGACCGGCGACGTCCAGTCCTGCGACACGTTCTCTCTGGACGAATCGGAGTTGTAGAACCGACCGGTCAGACGACTCATCGTCGGACTGACGCGTGGCCTGGGCGCCTGCAGGCGCGGCCCCTGCCGGGGGCGGACCGGGTCAGGGCCCCTGTGTGTCGTTGGTCTGCGAAATCAGCGACCCGCTCACGGTCACGTCCTGGCCCGGCTGAGGGTCTGCTAGAGATCCGGAAGGCCCATGGCGAGGTTGGGTGATTCCAGGCCGCCGTCCACCTCGACGACTTTTCCGGTGACCCAGCCACCGGCGGGGCTGGCGAGCCAGAGGGCGGCGGCGGCGATGTCGGTGGGGTCGCCGAGGCGCTTGAGGGGGGTGCGGCGGACCATCTCGTCGTGGATCTCGTCGCTGTCGAGGACGACCTGGAGGGCGGAGGTGGCCACCGAGCCGACGGCGATGCCGTTGACCCGGACCCGGGGGGCGAGATCAGAGGCGAGGAGGCGGGTGAGGTGGGTGAGGGCGCCCTTGGCCGTCCCGTAGGCGGCGAAGCCGCGGTCGGACATGCGGCCGATGGCGGAGGAGATGTTGACCACGCTGGCCCCGTCCCGGCCCAACATGTGGGGCACGGCCAGCTGCGTCAGGCGGAACGCGGTGGTCACGTTGAAGTGGAACGCCTTCTCGAAGGCCCGGACGCTGGTGTCGAGGAACGAGTTGGGCATCGAGCCCCCGGCGTTGTTGACGACGACGTCGATGCCGCCGAAGGCCTCGACGGCGCGGGCCACGAGGTGATCCAGCGTGTCGAGCTCGCTCACGTCGCAGGGGACCACGACGGCCTCCCCGCCCGACGCCCGGACGTCGGTCGCGACCTCGTCGAGCTGGCTCTCGGTGCGGGCGGCGAGGACCACGTTGGCCCCCACTTCGGCGTAGGTTCGGGCGATGGCGGCGCCGATGCCTCGTCCGGCGCCGGTCACGATGACGGCTTTGCCGTCAAGTCGAAAGCGATCGAGGATCATTTCGACACTGTGTCATGCCGATAGGCATGCCGTGCCCATGGCCGGTGAACCTGACGAGTACGAAAAGATGGCGCTCGCCTCCATGCGACGCGCCTCGGAGTCGGGTGGTGATCCCAGGTTCCACCACGCCCGGGCCCAGATCTTCGCCACCCTCGCGCTGGCCGCGGCCAGCGAGGCGGCGAAGGCCAACCGCGACACGTGAAGCGAGCGGCCGGCCTGGTCGTCCTGGCCCTCCTGGCCGGCGGGGTCGCGGTGAGCGCGGCTGTGCGACCGCCCACCGAGCACGTCCTGTTGGTGGGCGACTCGATCATGCGCCAGACCGGTCCGGCGCTGGCCCGTCAGCTCGGTGACGGCTACACGGTGCACAACGAGGCTGTCAACGGCTCCGGCCTGCTGACCCCCGCCCTCTTCGACTGGTCCGACCAGCTCGAGCAGGACCTGGTCCGCACCGACCCCGATGTCGTCGTCTTCCTCTTCATCGGGAACTACACCGCCAACCCCGCCGAGTTCTGGACCACGGCGAGCGGCCGGCGGATTCGAGACGTCGGGTCGGCCGCCTTCACCCGGGAATGGGGTCGGCAGGCCGATGCGGCCATGGCGGCGATCGCCGAGACCGGCGCCACGGTCGTGCTCGTGCTTCCGCCGCCCATGGCCAGCGACGAGCTGCAGGCCGTGGTCGACAGGCTGCGGGTCGAGTACGAGCGGGTGGCGGCCGACTGGCCGTTCGTCCGTCTGGTCGACGCCGCCGACGCCGTGGGCGGCCCGAACGGCGAGTGGGTCAGCCAACTCCCGGATGCCGACGGCCGCTCGCTCTACGTCCGGGTGCCCGACTCGGTCCATCTCGCCGAGCACGGTCAACGCCTGCTGGCCAGGGCGATTGTCCCTGTTGTGCGCGCTGCCACCCGGGACTGACCACCGGTCGACGGGTCGGCGCTACGCCGCGTAGACCTCGATGTCGGTGGCCTTGAGGGTGGCCCAGACCGGTTGGCCCGCCGTCAGGGCCAGGTCGGCGACGGCCGCAGGGGTGACCTCGGCGACGAGGAGGAGCGGGCCGCCGAGGGCCACCCGCACCCGGTCGCCCACGGCCTCGAGGTCGTCGACCGCGACGGCCCAGGTGTTGCGGGGGCTCCCGTCGGGGCGGGCCCGGTAGAGCGCGATCGAATGGGGGGCCACCGTGACCAGCACCGGCCCGGACGCCGCGGTGGCGGTCACCAGCTCGGCCCCGTTCGCCATCGTCACGGTGGTGCCCTCGGCGTGGCCCTCCAGGAGGTTCAGGCCGACCAGGCGGGCCACGAAGGCGGAGCGGGGGCGGCGGGTGATCTCGGCCGGGGTGCCGACCTGGCTCACCCGTCCGTCCTCCAGCACCACCAACCGGTCAGTGAGCGCCAGCGCGTCGACCGGGTCGTGGGACACGAGGACGATCGCCCGGTCATCCCGACGCTCCTCGGTCCGCAGCAGCCGGCGGACGAGGGCCCGGCCGTCCTGGTCGAGAGGGGCGAGGGGCTCATCGAGGAGGAGGACGGCGGGCTCGGCCGCCAAGGTGCGGGCGATGGCCGCCCGCTGGGCCTGGCCGCCCGAGACGTCCCGCGGACGGTCACGGGCCTGGTCGCCGACCCCGAGCTTCTCCAGCCATCCGAGGGCCGCCGTTCGGGCCGCCTCCTTCGCCATTCCTCGGCGCCGAGGCCCGAAGGCCACGTTGTCCCGCAGGTCGAGGTGCGGGAACAGCGTCGGGTCCTGGAGCACGAGCCCGGTGGGCCGCTCGTCGGGCGACACGAACACGGCGCCGGTCGGGTCGTCGACCAGGGTGTCCGCGATGCGCAGGGTGCCCTCGTCCAGCGCGGTGAGGCCGGCCAGGACCCGCAACAGCGTGGTCTTGCCCGACCCGTTCTCACCCAGCACGCCCACGACCTCGCCCGCCTCCACTCGGAGATCGAGCTCGGCGGTGAACGCCCCGCGGGTCACGCAGCCCTCGAGGGCGATCACGACGGGCCGCCGACGATGCGGTCCCGGAGCAGCACGAGGACGGTGAGGGACACCGCCAGCAGGACCACGGACAGGGCGAGGGCGGCCTCCCGGTCGGTCTGGAGCGCGACATAGACGGCGAGCGGCAGGGTCCGGGTCCGGCCCTGCACGTTGCCGGCGAAGGTGATCGTGGCCCCGAACTCGCCCAGGGCCCGGGCGAAGGCCAGCGCCGCCCCGGCCGCCAGCTGCGGAGCCAGGAGGGGGACCGTGACCCGCCAGAAGGTGGCCAGCCGGCTGGCCCCGAGCGTGCGGGCCGCCTCCTCGTAGCCGGGATCGAGGGAGCGCAGGCCGGACTCGACGGTGATGACCAGGAAGGGGAGGGCCACGAAGGTGACGGCGACGATGGCGCCGGCGGTCGTGAACGGGAGCGTGATCCCGAACCACTCGTCCAGGTACTGGCCGACCAGGCCTCGGCGGCCGAGGGCGAACAGGAGGGCCACGCCCCCGACCACCGGTGGCAGCACCATGGGCAGGAGAACGAGGGCCCGCACCAGGGATCGGCCGGGAAAGCGGGTCCGGGCCAGCAGCCAGGCCAGGGGTACCCCGAACACCGTCGCCAGCACGGTGGCCGTCACGGCCACCACCAGCGAGAGGCGGAGGGCCTCGGTCGCCTCCGGCTCGGTGAGCAGCGACCCCAGCTGTCGCCACGGCGTGCGCTGGAGCAGCGCGACCAGCGGGAGGGCGAGGAAGACCGCGGCCCCGACCCCGAGCACGGGCAGGACCCCACCCCCCTCTCCGGTTCTGGCTCCCGATCTGCCGGTCATGGGCGGTAGATCGGAGGCCAGAACGGGTGGGTCACGGCCGCTCCGGGATCTCGATGACCACGTTGGTGGCCTTGACCGTGGCCACGGCCACGACGCCGGGCTCGAGGCCGAGCTCGTCGGCCGCCTCGCGGCTCATGAGCGACACGATCCGGAACGGCCCGGCCTGGAGGTCGACCTGGGCCATCACCCCGTCCCGCACGACCCGCGTCACCAGGCCGGTGAGCCGGTTGCGGGCGGACGCGCCGGCGATGACCCCCGGCTCGGGGGCATCGGCCAGGGCGGCGGCCAGGCGGGCCAGGTCGGCGGCGTCGACCAGGCGGTGCCCACCTTCGGTCCGCCGGGTCACCAGCCGACCGTCGTCGGCCCAGCGGCGCACGGTGTCCACGCTCACGCCGAGCAGGGCTGCGGCTTCTCCCATCCGGAAATCGTGCATCCGCGAGATTTGTAGCAGATTTTCCTCCGAAAGCGGGTCGGGACCATTGGCTCTGGGAACAGCTCCTCCGTGTAGGGAAGATGCGGAGACCGAGAGAGGACCCGCCATGAGCGAGACGACGAAGGACACCCACGGCGGCGACCGGGTGGGGTCGGCGCTGGCCCTGATCGCCCTGCTGTCCGCACTGGCCCTGGTCCTGGCGCTGACCGGCGTGATCATGGCGAGTGGCGACGAGTCGGGGACCGGTGCCTCGAGCGGTGGCGGCACCCAGACCGTCGATGTGTCCCTGACGGAGTTCGCAGTGGCCCCGTCGACCCTCGAGGTCCCGGCGGGGACGCAGGTGATCGTGAACGTCACCAACGACGGCACGATGCCCCACGACCTCAGGCTGGGCGGGGAGACCGGCACCGAGATGATCGACCCCGGGGCGACCGTCGAGGGCGTCAGCCTGGGCGTGATCGACGCGTCCACGTCGGCGTGGTGCACCGTCCCCGGCCACCGGGAGGCGGGCATGGAGATGATGATCATGGTCACCGGGGCGGCACCGGCGGGGGCGACGGCGGCCGCGGGCCCGTCGACCGACGCCGCGGTCATCGATCCCGAGGCCGTGCCGGCGGCGGACTGGGAGCCCTTCGACCCCGCGCTGGCTCCCGCGCCGGGCGCCACCGAGCACCGCATCACCCTGCACGCGGTCGAGGCCGAGGTCGAGGTGGCACCGGGGGTGACCCAGCAGGCCTGGACCTTCGTGGAGGGCCGGGGTGCCGACCAGGGCCCGCCCCGCATGGGTGGGCCGGTCCTGCGGGGTCATGTCGGTGACCTCTTCACCGTCACGCTCGTCAACGACGGCGCCATCGGCCACTCGATCGACTTCCACGCCAGCCGGGTGGCCTGGGACGACGAGATGCGCACCATCGAGCCCGGCGAGCGCCTGCGCTACCAGTACCGGGCCGAGTACGCGGGCGCCTTCATGTACCACTGCGGCACGGCCCCGGCGCTGCACCACATCGGCAACGGGATGTTCGGCGCGATCATCATCGACCCGCCGGACCTGGCGCCGGTGGACCACGAGTTCGTGATGCTCCAGTCCGAGATCTACCTCGGCCCCCCGGGCGAGCCAGGCGACCTCGACGCCATGATGAACGAGGACTTCGACGCCGTTGTCTTCAACGGCTACTGGAACCAGTACATGTTCCACCCCATCCGGGTCGAGGCCGACGAGCGCATCCGGGTCTGGGTCGTCGACGACGGCCCTTCGGAGAACTCGGCCTTCCACATCGTGGGCACGATCTTCGACACGGTGTGGAAGGAGGGCACCTACCTCCTGCAACCCGACGACCGCCGCGGCGGCTCGCAGGTCCTGGATCTCCAACCCGCCCAAGGGGGGTTCGTGGAGTTCAGCTTGGCCGAGGAGGGCTTCTACCCGATGGTGACCCACAAGTTCGCCAACGTCGGCAAGGGGGCGCTGGGGCTCTTCCAGGCCGGCGACGTCGAGCTCCCGGGCAGTGGTGGGGGCCACTGATCAGGCCCGGCGGCTGGTAGACGTGGGGGCGTGATCCTCGCCGACACCCTCGCCCAGGCGTGTGGCGACGACCCCGGCGTCGCCTGCCGCAACGTCTACGACTGGACCGGCAACGCGGCCTTGGCCGAGGTCGCCAACTGGCTGGTCGACGTCCCCCTGCGCATCGTCCTGATCCTGCTGGTGGCCTGGGTGGCCACCCGCATCGCCCGTCGCATCATCCGGCGCACCGCCCGGCGCCTCGCCACCAGCGCGGACGAGGGCGCCCTCGGCAAGGTCGGCCAGAAAGCCGTCGTCGGCGCCGCCGCCCCCGATCCGGTTCGGGTCTACGCCCGGATGGGGGCACTGGAGAATGTGCTCGGCAGCGTGGTCAGCACGATCATCTGGGTCATCGCCGGCCTCGTGGCCCTGGGTGAGCTGAACATCAACCTGGGCCCGCTGATCGCCGGAGCGGGCATCGCCGGCGTGGCCCTCGGCTTCGGGGCCCAGCAGGTCGTGCGGGACTACCTCTCCGGCGTCTTCATCGTGAGCGAGGACCAGTTCGGTCCGGGGGACACCATCGACCTGCAGGACGTCAGCGGCACGGTCGAAGCCGTCTCGCTCCGGTCGACCAAGGTGCGCGACGTCGACGGCGTGCTCTGGACGGTCGCCAACGGCGAGATCCTCAAGGTGGGCAACGCCACCAAGGGGTGGTCCCGCTCCAAGCTCGACGTCTCCGTGGCCTATGGGACCGACCTGCGCCGGGCCATGGACGTGGTCCAGGAGGTGGGCGACGGCTTGGGCGCCGATCCCGACTGGGAGATGGACGTGCTCGAGCCCCCCGACATGTGGGGCATCCAGCACCTGGCGGCCGACGGGGTCACGATCCGCCTGGTCCTCAAGGTCCGTCCCGGCCGGCAGTACGCGGTGACGCGCGAGCTCCAGCTCCGGATCGCCGAACGCCTGGAGGACGAGGGCATCGAGATCCCCTTCCCCCAGCGCACCCTCTGGCTCCGCAACCCGGAGGACGAGTCCGCTCTCACCGGTGAGCCCGGCACCGCGGACGGTGAGGCGCCGACTTAGCCCTCGGCGACCGGGGCGAGGACGACGGACACCGAGAAGGTGTCGTCATCCTCGGTCGACACGGACGCGGCCTTGGCCGCGTCCTGGACGTCGTCGGCGGCCCGGGCCAGGGCGGCCAGTCGCTCGGGGGTGTCGCGCACGACGACCGACTCGACGTCGGCCCGCAGGGAGACCCCGGCTTCGGTCTTGGCCTTGCGCACCTCGGACAGGACGGCGCTGGCCACCTCGGTGACCAGGGGATCGCCGTCGCCCGCGTCCATGACCACCTCGGTCGGGTCGGGCCACGGGGCGCGGTGGATCGACCCCTCCCGCCACCAGGACCACGCCTCTTCGGTGGCGTAGGGCAGGATCGGGGCCAGCAGGCGGAGGAGGACGCCGAGGGCCTCCTCGAGCGCGGCCCGGGCGGAGTCGGACCCCGCGGCGTCGCCGGCGGCGTCCTCGTTGCCGTAGGCCCGGCCCTTGACCAGCTCGACATGGTCGTCGCAGAACCACCAGAAGAAGGACTCGGTGCGCTCCAGGGCCCGGGCGTAGTCGTAGCCCTCGAACGCCGAGGTGGCCTGGTCCACGAGCGTGGCGAGGCGGGCGATCATGGCTCGGTCGACCGGGTGGGTGATGCGGGCGTCAGGGGGCGGCGGGGTGTCACCCAGCTTCAGCACGAACTTGCTGACGTTGAGGACCTTGATGGCCAGGCGTCGCCCGACCTTCATCTGGCCCTCGTCCAGCGCGGTGTCGGTGCCCGGCCGGCCGTTGGCGGACCAGTAGCGCACGGCGTCGGATCCGTACTGGTCGAGGATGGCCATCGGCGTGACGACGTTGCCCTTGGACTTCGACATCTTCTTGCGGTCCGGGTCGAGGATCCAGCCGGAGACGGCGGCGTGCCGCCAGGGGGCGGTGTCGTGCTCGAAGTGGGACCGCACCACGGTCGAGAACAGCCAGGTGCGGATGATGTCGTGGCCCTGGGGGCGCAGGTCCATCGGGAAGACCCGCTGGAACAGGTCGTCGTCGTCGACCCACCCGCCCACGATCTGGGGGGTGAGCGAGGACGTGGCCCAGGTGTCCATGATGTCGGCCTCCCCCACGAAGCCGCCCGGTTGGCCGCGCTGGCCCTCGTCGAAGCCGGGAGGCGCCTCGGAGGTCGGATCGACCGGGAGGGCGTCCTCGTCGGGCACGAGCACGGTGTCGTGGTCGACCTCGCCGTCGGGCCCGACGCCGTACCAGACCGGGATGGGCACGCCGAAGTAGCGCTGGCGGCTGATCAGCCAGTCGCCGTTGAGGCCCTCGATCCAATCCTCGTACCTCGCCCGCATGTAGCCGGGGTGCCAGTCGAGCTCCTTGCCCCGGGCGATGAGGGCCTGCCGCAGGTCGTCCTCCCGCCCGCCGTTGCGGATGTACCACTGACGGGAGGTGACGATCTCGAGGGGCTTGTCGCCCTTCTCGTAGAACTTCACCGGGTGGGTGATCTTGCGGGGCTCGCCCCGCAGGGCTCCGGCCTCGCCCAGCAGCTCGACGATGCGCTCTTTGGCGCTGAACAGGGTCTTACCGGCGAGCTCGGACTCGTAGAGGTCGGTGGCCTCGTCGGTGAACTCGTGGGG
The DNA here is from genome assembly GCA_036525535.1 of Acidimicrobiales bacterium. Lineage (GTDB taxonomy): Bacteria > Actinomycetota > Acidimicrobiia > Acidimicrobiales > DATDAH01 > DATDAH01. The sequence goes on along the minus strand of DATDAH010000245.1, from coordinate 2,475 downwards.
GGCGTCGGGGAGCAGCCGGCCGTTCCGACCCACGACGGCCCGCACGGGCAGGTCCAGCTCCCGCCACCAGGTCACGTCGGTGGTGTCGCCGAAGGTGCAGATCATGGCGATGCCGGTGCCCTTCTCCGGGTCGGCGAGGCGGTGGGCCTTGACCGGGACCGGGACGCCGAACAACGGAGTCCGGACCTGGGTCTCGAAGAACGGCTGGTAGCGCTCGTCGTCGGGGTGGGCGACGAGGGCGACGCAGGCGGGGATGAGCTCGGGCCGGGTCGTGTCGATGACCAGCGGGTCACCGCCGTCCCGCCCGAACGCCACCTGGTGGTAGGCCCCGGGCTGCTCGCGGTCCTCCAACTCGGCCTGGGAGACCGCCATCTCGAAGCGGACGTCCCAGAGCGTCGGGGCCTCGGACTGGTAGGCCTCGCCCCGGGCGAGGTTGTGCAGGAATGCCCGCTGGCTCGCTCGGCGGGACTGGTCGTTGATCGTGGTGTAGGTCAGGGACCAGTCCACCGACAGCCCGAGATGCCGCCACAGCTCCTCGAAGGCCTGCTCGTCCTCGGCGGTGAGGCCGAAGCAGAGATCGATGAAGTTGCGCCGCGAGCAGCGCACGAGATCGTCCCGACGGTTGCCCTTCGGGGGCTCGGCCGGGGGCCGGAAATCGGGGTCGTAGGGCAGCGAGGGGTCACAGCGCACCCCGTAGAAGTTCTCCACGCGACGCTCGGTGGGCACGCCGTTGTCGTCCCAGCCCATGGGGTAGAAGCACTCGCGGCCCCGCATGCGCTGGTAGCGCACGATCGTGTCGGTGTGGGTGAACGAGAACACGTGGCCCACGTGCAGGGAGCCACTGACGGTCGGCGGAGGCGTGTCGACCGAGTAGATCTGGTCACGGGTCTTGGTCCGGTCGAAGCGGTAGGTCCCCTCGCGCTCCCATTCCTCGCCCCAGCGCGCTTCGAGGCCTTCCAGCGAGGGCTTGTCGGGAACGGACCGCTCTGGGCTCATGATCCGGCCCAAGCTACCGGTGGGGGTCACTCGGTCCGAAGACGAAACCTCCCCGGCGTGAGGCAGGGACCTCGGTACCGTCTCGCTGTGCTCTCGCTGTTCGACACCGCTGCCGGCCGCGCCCGCCCCGTGGAGTTCCGTGAACCGGGCCACGCGACGATGTACGTCTGTGGCCCGACCGTCTACGGGCCGCCCCACCTGGGCCACGGGCGCTTCAGCCTGGTGTTCGACATCCTGCGTCGGTACCTCGAGTGGAGCGGGCTCGAGGTCACCTATGTCTCCAACATCACCGACATCGACGACCAGATCATCAACAAGGGGGAGGCTGAGGGTCGCGACCCCGCCGAGGTGGCCGTCGAGTTCGAGGCCAAGTGGTACGAGGGCATGGACCTCATCGGGGTCGAGCGCCCGACCTTCGACCCCCACGCCACCGCCTACGTGGACCAGATGGTCCAGCTCATCGCCGACCTGATCGCCGCCGACCGGGCGTATGAGACCAGCGACGGCGTCTACCTGGCGACCGAAGGCATCGAGGGCTACGGCACGCTGGCCCGCCAGTCGCTGGACTCGCTGCGCTCCGGGGCCCGCGTCGAGGTCAACGACGAGAAGCACTCGCCCCTGGACTTCGTGCTCTGGAAGAAGGCCAAGCCGGGCGAGCCGACGTGGGACTCGCCGTGGGGACCGGGCCGGCCGGGCTGGCACACCGAGTGCGTGGTCATGTCGCTCGAGTTGCTGGGCGAGGGCTTCGACATCCACGGCGGTGGCCAGGACCTGGCGTTCCCCCACCACGAGAACGAGTGGGCGCAGGCCAAGGCCTTGGGCAAGGCGTTCGCCCGGCACTGGGTCCACAACGGGTTCGTCGAGGTGGCGGGGGAGAAGATGTCCAAGTCCCTCGGCAACTACACCGACCTGCTCGACCTGGCCACCTCGGCCGACCCGCGGGCCTACCGGCTGCTGGTCCTGCAGGCCCACTACCGCTCACCCGTCGAGGTCAACCGGGAGACGGCGGCCTCGGCCTCGGCCGCCTTGGCCACCTTTGACGCCCTGGCCCGCCGGATGGTCGGTGTGGACCCGGGCGAGGCCGACGAGGCCGAGCTGGATCGCTTCCGGTCCCTCATGGACGACGACATGGACACCCCGGCCGTCGTGGCCCAGCTCTTCGGCCTGGCCACCTCGGCCAACACGGCGCTGGACGGCGGCGACCCGGCCTCGGCGGCGACGGCCTGGGCCACGATCGGCGAGAGCACCCGGGCAGTGGGCATCGACATCAAGGCAGCCGGTGGCGAGGTGCCCACCGAGATCACGGCGTTGGCCGCCGAACGGGACGAGGCCCGGGCGGCCAAGGACTTCGCCCGGGCCGACGCCCTGCGAGACGAGCTCAAGTCTCTCGGCTGGGAGGTCGAGGACACACCGGAAGGCACCAGGGTCCACCTCGCTTGATGCGTTCCGGAGGCGGCCGACAGGAAGCCCATGTTGGGT